>JBHLOG010000230.1:0-4128 GCA_048940765.1 Promethearchaeota archaeon
GAATAAAAAGATTTAAATATTCCAATCTTTTGATAAATCATAAAAAATAATTTAACAGAAAAATAGGATGTGCAATAGATGTCATTAAAAGAATTTCATGTACGAGATCTCATTATTGATGATGAATATGGTGTAATTAACTCAGAAGCAACTATTCAAGAAGCTGCAAAAAAAATGAAAGAATTAGGAGTTCCAGATTTAGTAGTTATCGAAGGGGAAAATCAAAAAGTTCTTGGTGTTATTGCTGATTTTGATATTGTACAAAATACTGTGGCAGAAGGTAAAGATGTTAAAACAGAAAAAGTAATCTCTACAATGTATAAAATTACTCCTGTGCATTTAGATACACCAGTTACAGAAGCATTTACACGAATGCGTGATTTACATGTGAATATTGTACCTGTTGTCGAAAATGAAAAACTTGTAGGTGTATGTTCAATTCAAGATTGTTGGAGTTTTATACCTGATCAAAATGTCGATGAAATTGGACTTATTCCAGTTAGAAACACAAGAGTAGCAGAGTTTTGGTTTGCTAGCGTATGTGCTCTATTAGGTTTCACTTTAGGTATAATTTTTCCTCTTGTTGGGATTTATGGATTTTATACGGGGAATCAATTAGACCTAATGAGCCTACTTGGTATTGGACCAATTGGTGGAAAGATAACTTTCAACTTCTTTGAAGCAAGAGGACTAGGTATTATGGTTCCTTTTCTAGATTTATTTTCTAGAAATGGACCTATTTGGCTAGTAATTGACATATTTAGCATTCTGCTCGTGATATTTAGTATAGTAGGATTATTTTCAATAGTTTATGCAAGTTTTTCTGATACAAGAAATATAGAGACAGGGTGGATATTTCGAAACTTAATACCTGGTTTACTAGTTTTTTTCTTGGCTTTTGAATGGATATTATTTGGTATTGCTTTTGCTATTGAGGAGCCTCAACCTTTGATAATAATTAATCCATTAGGGTTAATAATGTCGATTATTTCAATGGTTTTATTTCTATTAGCTATCAATCGAGATTATCTTTTCCGTCAAAAAAAAGAAATTCCAATAGCTACAACAAGTGAGGTGTCAGGATAAAAAATGCCTCGTGGTGGAGGATTCCGTGGTGGTGGATTTCGTGGTGGTGGATTTCGTGGTGGAGGATTTCGTGGTGGAGGATTTCGTGGTGGTCCAGGAGCAATTAGAGGAGGATTTCGTGGTGGCAGCAGTGGAAGACCTTTTGGTAGAACTGGTGCTACAAGAATAACTTCAAGATCTCCAAGAGGTCCCTATTCACACAACTATTATCGTCCACATCGTAGATATTATAGACCGTATTGGTGGTATTATCGACCTTGGTATTGGAGATGGTGGTATTCCCCTTGGTGGGCAGGACATTGGTATCGACCTTGGTATTATAGTCCAGTATATATTGGTGGTGGAATAGTTTTTATGATTATACTTGCATTGATAATACTGCCTATTGCAGGAGTGGCATTTTTATTTCCATTTAGCGATGCTGACGTCAACGGCAATGTAAATTATAGATCTACTGAGACTCTATACTTTAACGAATTTTGGTATGAATATGAGTATATAGAAGAAGGGAATGATATCACATTTTTTGTTCAGTCTTCTCTAAGTGTTGTTACATTCACAATCTGGGATCAACCATTTGAAAAACTCCCAACAACAACAGAATACATTAATATATTGAATTCAGAGACAGTTAATCCTGCCTCAAGTGATTTTTATGCCGAGTGGTTATTTCTCAGACCAGGATCCTCAATCACTTATGAATTTAATGCAACTGATCAAATTGATTTCTTTATAGCAGATGGTTTTGATTTTTACGATTGGTACTATGGAGGATCACCATCATTCCCTGTAAACGAGCCCAATGTTAATCAAAGTAGTGGTTATTTTCCAATAAGTTATGCAAATGATTATTATTTAGTGTGGTATAATGACGGAGCATCTTCAATTACTATTGATTATACAATTAATTACATTGCTACAGAGATTCCTGACTTTAGTGGTACATATGAAACAAGAGAAGCCGTAGATATAGTATCCACAGATACATTTGAAGTTCCTAATTCAGGAAATTGGTATTTCTTTATTTACTTTGATCCCATGAATTCAGAATATGAAACTACAACAATAACTTTTGATGTGAGTTATGAAACAGGTGTTACTTCTCGAGAAAGATGGCTCGATGTTCAATGGATTCTTATTATTATTCTTGTTGTTGTTATAATTATATTATTAGCAGCAGTGATAGCAAGGAGAGGTCAGAAAAAATTAAAACTTCAATCACCAACTAAAACGGAACCAACAAAGCCTTCACCTTATAAAGCCGCTCCTCCCACTAAGGAAGATCAAGTTCCTAAATGTGTACGTTGTAATGCCGAATTAAAAAGTGATTCTAAATTTTGTCCTAATTGTGGAGGTAAAATAGAAGGAAGACAAATTGTAGTTTCTTCAGTTACTACTCCAGCCAGTGCAAAAATTTGTTCTTTATGCGGAAGCAAACTTACTGGAACTGAAAATTTCTGTAAATGGTGTGGTACAAAGATAGAGTGATAAGAAGAAGTTGTTTATTTTAAATCCTAAATTTTTTTTTATTTTCTTTTTCTAACTTTAAAATAAAAGAGGATTACTGTAATTCTTGATTTGCTTCTTCAGCTCCATGATTTTTTGAAGAATGATATGTCCCTCTTACTTCATTAAAATCAACAGTTACTACTGTGTGACCTAGATGTTTTTTTTCAAATGTCTTTATTTCCATTTGATTAATAGGATTACTTGGATGAATAATCATATACTCCTTACATCGAATACAAGCACGACATCGAACACTCATTCTGTTACTCACCTAAGGATCCTACATTGTATTAAAAACATACAAATATTTCAAATTTTTGGTTATTTATATAATTTTCAAAAAAAACAAGATTAAACATAATATTCAAATAGTTCTCATAATTGAATAATTCTTTTCAATTTACGAATAATGAAAAAAAATTTAAAAATCATATTTTTTCTCAAAAAAATTGTAACATTAACACATAATATTTCAAGAGCATTTTACTTTTTACACAAAACACCTCAATGAATTCAAAATCTTTTAAATGATTAAATTACATGAAGATAGATATTGTAGAATCTTAAAATCTGTTTATCATCCTTAACTCGAGTTTTAATTTTTTTGATTTAATCCCCCTAATCATAATTTCTGGATTTGTATACTCCTTTAATTGTTTATATAAGAATATTGATATTTCTGCAATATATAATTCTTTAAATAAAATTTATAAAATCAGATAAATGAATGTGTAAGTAATTTTATTATCCACATATTACAATAAAAAAAAGTAAGTAAGTGATATATCTATGATAAAAAAATGGGCTAAAATTGTTATTATAGTTGCTATAATTAGTACTCCGATGATCGGAACAACGTTATTTTTGTATTTTAGCCAGAAACACTATGAAAATTCTTTTCACATAATGAGAGAAGGTATTACTGTCTCTAATATTAAGATCAACAATCAGATAAAATTTGGAGAACTTGAATTTCAATTATTATCTGCTAGTTCAGAAAATATTTTAGAAGTAGAATGGACAGTTGATTATAATGGGATTTATGAAAAGAATAAATTTGTTATCATAGATTATAAGCAAAACAATTCTGATTTAGAAATTAATATTTATAGTGGAATTAAAATTGCAGATAGGAATTATAAGCAAATTGATTTGGTACTCAATGTTTCTATAAATCCCACTTATGATAATTATAGTTTTATCAGTTTAAATGAGTTGGCTAATCTTAAATTAAGTGTATTTGATATAGATTTTAACACCTTTGAAATTAAAAGTACTAGTGGAAACGTGGATGTTCAAATAAATAAAAGCGTTATTCAGAATGATTTTATAATCGATTCAACTTCAGGTAATATCGATTTAAAGCTAGACCATATAACCTTCAAAAATGATTTCAAAACAATTTCCTTATCAGGAGATCAATTTTTTGATATCTGGAATCTTAAATTTTCATCAAATTCAAATTTTACTGCTTCTTCAACAACAGGGACAATTATTATAAGATGGGCAAATCATTTTAACAAGTCTCATAAT
>JBHLOG010000072.1:0-17472 GCA_048940765.1 Promethearchaeota archaeon
CATCTGTTAATAGACTTGTTGCAATCGTTCGATCGTAGATATCTACTCCTAATCTTTTACATTCTTTATAAAGCGCAGGTTTAAAAGTTGTTCCCCATACTCGTAAGGTAAATTTATTTTCATAATCATAGGCAAATAAAAATTTAGTTTTTTCATCTCTAAATTCAGCACCAGTAAATTCATTTTCTGTATCTCTGATTTTTCCTCCCATTTTTTCTAAATCTAACAACCTATCATAACCTTCTCTACACTCAATATAGTGTGAAATTCCATTATTAAAGCCATTATGGTCTTTTATCATTGCTATTGTAAGTTCTTCAGGGGAAACACGTGAACATGGATTGGTAGCTGCTGATTCCCAATGATCGCAGCCAGATCCACCAGCTCCACTCCTGATAGTTGCACCTTTTTCAACTATAGTAGCTCTTAATCCTTTTTTTGCCACTGCAAGTGCAGCCCAACAACCTGCTATACCACCACCTAAAATTAACACATCTGTACTTATTTCTTTCTTTTCATCCCATTTTATAGGATATGGCCATTCTAATTTGTGAAAAAGTGAATCTTCCACTTCTAATTTCGCCTTACTTTATTATTCTTTAACTATTGTGCCTCCAGCTTTTTCTTTTGCTCTTCTTTCAAAAGAAGTTTGGAATCCTGGATTATAATTCATATATTTTGGTATTGGATATCTCAGACCTGCTTTATGAGTCTTTTCTAATCCATCTATAACGATACCTAACTTACTTTTTGGAATCGAGAACATGACTTCTGAATCTTCTGCACCTCCCCAAACCCTATCACCGTTCCCTAAGATGACTAGTTGAGGTTCATCTGTTTGTATTGTTTTAATAACTCCTTCATGACAAGAAGCTCCTCTTCCTGAAGACGTGAAATTAAGAACCCCACCTTCATGATAAAGATAACCTTGGATTAATCTCATTGCCTGTGCAGGATTACAATAAATTTGAACAAGATCAGGCTCAATTTTCGTTCTTGTCAGTGGTGAAATAATAAGACCTGAGTATTTTTCTTTTAGTACATACACTTTTTCTTGCCACTTTTTTGCTGTTTCTAAGTCTTTAGCATAAACTCCGACACTAAACTGATTAGCAAAATTTTTCGATTCTTCTGTAATAAGATCCCAACCATATACCCCTCGTGCAAATTTACAAACACAGTCCTCTTCTGTCATAGTCATGGTCCAACCATAACTTCGAACCATCTTAAATGTTTGACATATAAAAGTTTGAATATTTAAATCAGATTTTGGTCTTTTATACTCAGAGGGAATCTCTGATTCATCTTTTACAAGTTTAATTGCCAATGGAAATGATGATGGACGTAAAAACTCCTCAAATTTTTTACCATAGTTTTGATATATCTCTAAATTTTCACTCATTTTTTTAAATCATTGACTTTAATTTATTATAATTTAATTTCAATAAGGTTTGATTTATGAAATTTTTTTTCAATTAAAAATTAGTCTGAAACTAAAAGATTTTTTATGTCTGAATCTTAAATTAAATTGTTATGAAAATAGTTAATTCTGAAAAGATTACATCTGAAGAAATGGCAATTTTAGATAATAATAGTGAGTGGTTAGGAATCCCAAAAAGCCATTTAATGGAATGTGCGGGGTATTCTCTCGTAAATGAAATCATGAATCGTGAGTATTTAGGAACAAATTCGAAAGTAGTCATTTTTTGTGGAACTGGAAATAATGGTGGAGATGGATTTGTAGTTGCAAGACATCTATCTGCTTTTGGAGTTAAATCTTTAGTAATTTTAGTTGGAACGCCAGATAAAATTAGAACAAAAGAGGCTCAAATAAATTGGAATGTGATATTCAATAATCTAAATTATTCTATTAATATTGAAATCATTCAGGATTCCACTGATTTGAGAAAAGTAAAAAACATTATTCAAGAAGATAAATCTTATCAGGTAATCATAGATGGATTATTAGGAACTGGAATTGAAGGTAAAATAAGGGAACCCATAAGCTCTGCGATAGATTTAATAAATAATTTAAAGGAGAAAGAACCAAAAAGAATTAAAGTAGTAGCGATTGATATTCCTTCAGGATTAAACCCAAATACGGGAAATGTTTTGGATAAAGCGGTAAAAGCAGATCTTGTAATTACTTTTCATAGAATGAAACAAGGAATGTCGGATAGCAATGAATATATGAAAGAGATAGTGATAAAATCTATTGGAGTTCCCCCTGAAACGAATCTTTTTGTTGGTAAAGGAGATTTAAAATCCACCTTAAAAAAAAGGAAGATTGATGCTCATAAAGGAGATTTCGGTAAAATTTTAATAATTGGAGGTTCTAAAAATTATTCTGGAGCGCCTGCTTATGCAACTTTAACTGCAATTCATTTTGGGATTGATTTGGTAATCACATATGTACCAGAGGTAATTGCTAATGCTCTTAGAAGCTATTCTCCAAACATGATTGTGAGATCTAGTAGAGGAAACTGGTTAAATTTAGAAGCTTTGGAAGAATTAACTGAATTAATAAATTGGGCAGATTCTATCTTGATTGGTCCAGGTTTGGGGCTGGAACAAGAAAGTGAAGACCTATTAGTCGAGTTATTAAAAGTTTTAAAACAATATAAAAAACCATTCGTCCTAGATGCTGATGCTTTAAAATTAGTAAAAAATCATCTAGAATTATTAAAAGGACTTCCTGTTATTTTAACACCTCATGCAGAAGAATTAAAAATTATGATGGGGGTTGAATTACCTCCATATCATAATATAGATGAAATAAGTAAGAAAGTTTTTGATTTAGCGAAAAAATGGGGTATAATTTTGCTAATAAAAGGACCTTATGATTACATATCAAATGGGAAGGTAATAAAGATTAATAAAACAGGTTGTCCCGAAATGAGTATTGGAGGTACTGGTGATATGTTAGCTGGATTATGTGTTTGTTTTATAGCAATAAAGAATGATCCTTTCCAGTCTGCATGCTCTGCTGCTTTTCTTAATGGAATAATTGGGGAATTTTGTAAAAAAAAAATAAGTAAACGCTTTACAACATTAGATATGATTAAAAATGTAAATGATGCGATTAATGAGGTTGTTACTTTTTAATATTTTGTATAACGATAAGTATCTATGAAGAGATGTCAGAACGTGAATAAATTACAAAATAAAGATTTATTTAGACGTAATATATTATATTATTATTAACTTAATTATTGTGAAAACTTAAGTTGAGGTTTCAGAATTTAATTTAAACTTAAGTTCAAAAAAAAATAAAGGAAATTTATCAATTCTTATATAAAATAGAGGAGATTTTTAAAATGCAGTGTTTCTTAGTCAATCAAGATGGAACTACAACTGAAGTTATAAGTAAAGGTCCAATTAAGGATGTATTAAAAACAGATGAATGTTATGTTCTTGTTGCTGATGATGTTAGAAAAGTTTATCTTTGGAAGGGATTAAAAAGTAGTGTTCGGTCAAAATTTATCGGAGCTAAGAGATCTCAAGAAATCCGCGGTCAAGTTGGTATGCATTATGCTGTTGTTCCCGTAGATGAAGGTGAGGAAGAACCCGAATTTATTAAAATGATTGGAGGTAAAACAGAAGCAGGAGTTGCTAAGGAAATAAAAGCTGAACAAATTTCTGCCCCCTCAGGGTATCCATTAATAGAAAAAAATATTTTTGGAGCTCCAGAACCTGCTGAAGGCATGAATATAGCAGGAAGTAGGGATCGTGCTGCTACAAATGTAGGTCCCTTATATAGGGGAGAACACTCTATGGCTGAACTTATGCAAGATCAAACTGAAGTAGATTTTAAACAAATCATGCAAAAGTTAGAAGAAATAGCAATACCTGCTGGTTTTGAAAGAGAATTAATTATTATTGGAAATCAAGCTTATTCTGTTGTTGAAAAAGTACAACAATTTTTAGGAGAAAAACAGGTTACAAAAGAAATCTCAAAAGTAGGAGCTATTCCTGAAGGTATATTTTTCGCAGCAGATTATTCACCACGACTTCTAAGTGAGAATGGTAAAATATTAGCTATAGAATTTCTTAAGCGTACTGGTGTTCCTTCCAAACCAGTCGTACCCAAAACTAAAAGAGAATTGTTAAAAGAGCAAATTAAAGAACAACTAGAAGGAAATTAATAAAAAAATTAATTATCTAAACCTTTATTCTTAATAATTTTTAACGTATTCTATAACTAAATTCATAAGATCCAATTATGAAAAACTCGTTTTTGTTCTAGTTTATTTCTAAGTTAGAATAACTATTTTTTATCAAAGGAAATTTGAATTTATTTCACATATCTTAATCCAAAGTAAAAACTTTTGAAGTAGTGATCCTTTCATGAAACTTACGTATGAGCATCATTTAATTTATAAAATATAATTTTCAACTTTAAAGCAAATTCGCTGAGTAAAAACAGAAATATAAATTTTTAAGCTTAAAGTTTTTAATTAATATTAGTTGAATAATATTTTTTTTACTTGATTATGTCTGACTTATCACCAGAAGAAGCTGGCGCATTATCAAAATTTTTAGGAAGTATTACAGAATACTCAGAACTAGAGGCGTTAGCTTTAGTTACACGAGAAGGATTACGCTTAGCATTTTCTGCTATTCCAGGTTATAATGTTGATCCAGACTTATTTTCTAGTTTAAGTGCTGTCGTTGTACAATCAGGAACTGATGCTATTGCTGCCCTAGGATATACAAATATGCTTGAAGTTGTTTTACGTGGAGATAATGGGTTTATAATTCTTAGCGCTGCAGGTAGATTCTTTTTAATGGGTGCTTCGAGAGAAACCGCAGATCTAGGAAAAGTAGTGAAGGTATTTAGATATTATGCAGGAGAAATTAATAAACGTTATCCAATGACATAAAATTAACTAAAACTTTCTTTAACTTTTTTTTGAGATTTACCTTCTTATTATTTTCTATAACTATAAAGTAATTTTTTGCCAAATTAAATAAAATTGTTAAATTTTAATATTAATGTATTTATGTTTATAATAATATTAAATCTAGATTAATATCTTATACTGATATTAGTATATTAAATATAAAAAAAAGTTAATAATTTTTGATAGAAATTTTAAGCTTAATCGCTTATAATATATTAAAATACTTGATAAAATAATAGTATAGAAGTATGACGGAGATTAAACTTTTTGTAGATGCAAACAATGAAATAAAAGATAAAGTCATCATTTGCCAATCTAATGCAGATAAATTAGGTATAAAAAGTGGAGACTCAGTAGAAATCATTAATTTTGACAATAATTTAAAGAGAACATCAACTGTAGAAATTTCAAATACCGTATTGGATTTCGCTGGGCAATTCGCGAAAAACCTACTCGATGATCTGCAATTTTCGGGAGTTGAACTAACTGTTCGTCCTGTTAGTGAAGCTGCTAAAATCACACCAACAATAAAGATACCAAAAATTCCTACACCACAACCAAGTCCCACACCACCACCTAAAGAAACAACTATGTCTCCTCTTCCCTCACCCCCTCCTGCCCCTGCCCCTCAGCCTATTCCTACCCCTACCCCTCAGCCTATTCCTGCTCCTATACCTCAACCTTCATTAAGAGCACCCCTACCGACTCGACCGCCTCCTCCTCTGGAAATACCACAACCTAGTTATGGGCAACCAACAGCAGAATCTATAACACCAGTAGAAGCTTATCCAAATAAAGTTGATGTTAATACGCTAAAAAGCCAAAAAAATGGTATAATTCTAACCCCCTCTTTAGATAATAACATAGAAGGTGGACGAATACAATTGAATCCAAGTATTATTCAACAATTAGGTCTTGGACCAGGTATGTTAATTGCTTGGGAAGATCCATTGACAAGATCCATGGGTTCAGCAAGAATAGATCAGGCAAATGTAGGCATGAATGAAATTAAAATGAGTATGGATACTTATGAGGAAACTAATATTCAGGCAGAACAAATTGTGGTATATTCGACAGAACCACCTATACAACAGGCTTCAGAATTAATGTTGGAAGTTCATTCTCAGCCAAATTTGATGGGATATGCTTTAATTAGTCCAAGAATCCAATATACTTTATCTATTCAACCAGATGATATCTTAGCTTTTGAAGATGAACTTACTGGGGCTATGGGGGCTGGAAAAGTAGAAATCAATGAATCAACTCCAGATAATACAATAGTTATTGATAGTGAAATATTAGAAGCTTCAGGTATTGGGAGTTTTGAAGTTAAAGTATATAAAAATCAAAGAACAATAATTCCACTTCAAAGCATTTCATTAGGAATTTCTCCAATTTCTGGGGAAAATATGTGGGAAATTATAAGCACTTCTCGAGAAAATGTTGATTCTATGAAAGGATGGATTTCAAATTATATCATCTTCAAGGGGATAAAACTTCGATGGTCATCAGTAAATATTGCCTGCTCGGTTCTTGATACTGTTCCTGATTTAACTGGTGATATTTTTGCGAGGGTTAGCCCTAATACTACTTTATCATTAAGTCCTGTAGGTTTAATTCCATTTAACGCTATTCTTATAATTGATATAAGCCGAAGTATGATGGCAAGGGACGTTTTAGTGACTAACATTGCTCCTGCTATCGAAGGAATCAAAGCCGCTATGGAGTCTCGAGAAATTCAAGAATTTTTGAAACATTTCAAAGACGGAATTAATATTCCCCGTAGAATCTCAGCAGCTTTTGCAGCAGTCCTCTTCTTAAGCGAAAAAGTTGGACGAGGATTTGGAGAAAAAGTCTCAGTTATTCGCTTTGCTGATGAAAGCCAAATATTACCCTTCGCTGGTGGCTTTTATATGGATTCTGCAAGTGGTAAGAAAGGAGTACTTGAGGAGGCCGCTCGTATGATTGTTGATCGAATAGGAAATGCTTATGGACAAGCAACAAATATGGGATCAGCAATGGTACAAGCTCATCAAGTATTAAATGAATTTGAAAAGATGAATCCTGACCAACCAACCATGATTGTTTTATTAACTGACGGTGTTCCTACAGATGGAGATGCCTTCTTTAATGAAATTAAAAAGTTTTCAGGTAATCCTAATGTTGTGATTTATATTGTTGGTTTGGGTAATCCAGATGATGTATTGATGGCACGTGCAGCGGCTTTATGTGGTGGGGAATATTTCAAACCTGATGATGCTGGAGAATTATTAATATGGTATTCAAAACGAGCTAGAGACTTAACAGTTAAGTTAAAATCTCATAAAGAGTAAAAACTAAAAGAATCAATAATTAATCTTTTTATTTACTTTTAAAGATATCTCTATAAAATCTGGGATTGTCGACTTCATTACTCTTTTTTGATCCTTACTTCATTTTATGATTTACTTTCGGTATCTTTGCGAGGAGGATATCATTAAAGTTATTAAGTATAATTTTGATAATAATTATAAGAAATTTATTTAGTAGTAATATAGTTAGAAATTTATAGCATTAAAACAATAGTAAAAATAACAATTTTGTTAATAATAATATTAAGAAAATAATTACAATATTTAAAAAGGCGAAGATTTTGAAGGATGTCAAGATTATAACAATCGACAACCGAGGACGCATTGTATTGCCTTTAGTAACAAGGAAAAATTTAGGATTAACTACAAATTCTCAACTTATGTTAGTGAGTGATTCAGAAACAAAGGAGATTCGCATAACTCCTATTGGATTAAGAGATGAAGGTAATCTCATTAAAATAAAAGTTTTAATGAAAGATATCCCAGGCGCATTGGCAAAAGTAGTAGATATTTTTGCAGAGAAAGGTCTTAGTTTAGTATATAGTGAAGCTGTTATTGTAGAAAAAGATAAAACAGCAGTTTGGACAGCAATATCAGAAAGTCCCGAAGATATTGAGATGTTTAAAAATCTTTTACTCGAAAAAGGAGAAACGATAGATGTTGAAGTTTCTCCAATAGATTAATTTCTAATATAATTTTCAAGAGTATACATTATTTGAAAGGTTTTATGGATGGGCAAAAAGGAAAAAAAGAAGAAAAGTCAAAAAAAGAAGAAAGGACAGGAATCTGAATCTGATGCTGAGGATATTCCAGAATATTCTTTAGATACAGCATTACATTCTGCTAAAAAGACGGAAACTACATTACAAACATTATTAAAAGGTGTATCTGAAGGACAAGGGTTTGTTCGTCCTAAAAGAGAAGGAGAGCTCAAAATTACTCCGCAATTAACACCTGAATCACGTAGTAAAATTGCAGAAGCTTATATTTTAGAAGATGTTCCTTTATCTAAACAAACTCGAGATACAAAAAAGGCAAGAACTCCAATGGTTCCTGATATTAAAAAAAAGACAGTAGATTCTACAGTAGAAAAAAAAATAATGAAACCTGTTTCAACAGATACTTCCTCGATCGAGAAAGAAATATTAAAAGCAGAATTACCTGCAACTCCTTCTACTAAAGAAGAACTGTCATCTATTAAAAAAGAAAATATCTATGCAAAATTAACTGAATTTTTTGAAGGTTTATTAACGAGTTATAGTGAGAATTATGATCGCTGGGAAATGTCAATTTCAAATATTCTAGCGATATTACGAAAGATGCGAAAGATTACAAAGAAAAACACAGAAGACTTAATCTTATCAATTAACAATATTTTTGAAAAAATTCAGGATAACTTAGAACAATTTAAAATAAAAAGAGATGAAATCGAAAAAGTTGCAGAAGTTGATATCGAGTCCATGTCTGGGGAATTCAAGAGAGTTTTAGGACTACTGGAGTTGCAAATTAAGGAATATCAATTAAAGCGACTCACTGATGATCTTATCCATGAAGTAAAGAACTATACATAATTAATATATGCCAAATTTTTGTTGATTAAAATAATCACGTGATTTAAAAGAATTCCTATGTCCACTCGAGAAAAAAATCAATTATGTCCGCTTATTATTGATATAGGAAATAAAAATTTTCGATTAGGTTGGGCGGGCGATGATTACCCTGATATTATTGCCCCTTCTGTTTATGTGGATAATACTGATTATATATTTACCTCAGATGTGATTGATGGTCTTGAAGAATTATTTACTACTGAAAAAAATGCTGAAAGTCATTTATTTGGCTATGAAGCTTTAAAATATTCGAATATACTTAAAATTCATAATTTCAAAAAAGAAAATAATTACAATATTTTCATGAAATTCTTTTTTTATCAGTATAAACAATTAGAAATTTCAGAGGAGAATCTGTTTAAACAACCAATTATCATACTAACTCCATTTTTTATATCAGAATTAGAGAAGAATAAATTGAAAGATATTTTTTTTAATATATTTGAATTTCCTTCTTTATTATTTTTATCTGAAAGTCAAGGAATATTAGCTACATTAAGAAAAACAAGCGGAGCTGTCATAGATATAGGAGAAAAGAATACAAGTATTACTACATTCTTGCATGGTTTTTCTAATGTGATGGCAAGAGATACTTATCCTATATCTGGTAAAGATTTAACTAATTATCTTTTAAATTTGATTGTCACAAAGAAAGGGTCTGGAAAAACCATATATCTAGATAATATGATATCAAATGAAATTAAAGAGAAAGTATCATTATGCGTTTTAAATATTGAAGAAGAGATAAAGAAGATTAAAGATGGCTTAACTAAATACAATAGAATTATAGATTTACCTGATGGAACATCTTTAGAACTTAATAGTGAGAGGTTTATGTTTGTTGAACCATTATTCAATCCCTCACTAATTCATATTGATTATATTGGATTGCCTGAAGCCATTGCAAAAGTTATTAAATTTTGGGATCGCGAGAATTGGGAAGATATATTACCTAATATTATTCTTGCTGGAGGATCTAGCTTAATCCCTGGTTTAGATAAAAAATTGAAGATTGAAATTTCCAAGCATTTCTCAGAAAAATTAAAAGACAAAATTAATATCTATGCCGTTTCTGGAAGAGAAAATATTAGTTGGATTGGAGCTTCCGTTTTATACGCACAAGGTAATTTAAATGAAGAAATTTTCATTACAAATCCAAAATTGGATAATCATGTAAGTGATAGTACAGAAGACATAAATCAGGTTGATAATCAAGTATAATAAATGTAGGTATTTATATGTCTATTAGTATAGATTCAAAACAAGAATTTTTAACAAATTTTCAAAATAAGGTTATAATAGCGAGAAAATTACTATTTGCTGGAAATCATAAATGGGCTTCATTTTTACTCGATAATTTAATTTTTGAAATAGAAAAGAGTGATTGGCTTGATATTCAGAAGAAGCATCAGTTAATTATGATTATTTCAAATTCATGGTGGATGTATTTAAATTCATTAAAAAAGCACGTAGAAGGAAAAGTTGATACTGATTTAATCAAATATATTGACACGTATAAAAGATTTTTTTCTTTCTTGTCGAAACTTGATGATTTCTATTTATTCAATAATTTTTGTACTAATCTCCTTCAAAAATTTGTAAAAATGGACGACTTATCCCAAATTGGAATTACTAAATTTATCAATTCTTTTTCTGCTAAATTATATGAAAGAGATAAATCCCAAAAAATCTTGGAATTGCAAATATTGCAAATATATTTGAGAAAATCAGTTGTACCTTCTGAATATTTTCATCTAAGTATGGAAATATTAGGAAAAACTGTATTTAAATTAGAACCTAGCAAACGCACTTTATTCATTTATATGATCTTGGAAAACGTTTGTTTAAAATACAAGTTAATGGAAGATTCAGTTGAATTCGTAAGAATAATCAATAAGATCTTGGTAAATCGCCTTCCAGGTTATTTAAAAAACGAATTTAGTAATATTAGTAGGATTGCTATAAATGAAAGAAGTTTTAATGCTGTTTTAATCGATCTTGAAGAGTTAATTTACTATTTAAATGATATTGGTGAATATTCTTGGATAAATATCATTATTCGAAATATTTTTTTTAAAATCCAAGAATACCAATCATTTGGAGAAGCGGTAACTTATATACGAAAATTCATCGATTTTTCCGTCCAAAGAAATAGATTTGAAATAGCTTTTGATATTTATGACTTTTTAGAAGATTTATTTATATACAAATCAGATTTATCCTATGACAATATTTTGATTGAACTTTGGGTTGAAGCTTGTAAGAAATTTGTTGATATGAAAGAAAAAAAATATTTACTCCATTGCTTAGAAAAATTAAATAATCACCTTAAATTACCTCAAACGAAAGCAGAAATCTTTCATTATTTTTATACCTGCAACGTATTATGGCAGTTTAAATCTATGTTTTTTTCTTTAGAACAACGAGATTTTTGGAGGATGATGTTCTATCGTGCTTTATTTGAAGAACAAAATTACAATCTAGCAGAGAGAATAATTCCTTTTTTAGACAAAGATTTCAATAAATTGTTAACCAATCTTGTAGAATTGAATAATAAAGTTGAATCTTTAAAGAAAGAGATTTATTCATTTGAAGATCAAAGTAATATTTCATATCTTTTTCACAAAGATTTTATTATTAAACAGATAATTTTAAGAATCAATTCTAACGGTAAAATATCCTATAAAATGCTTTCTGCTAATGAAGAATTAATTGAGGGAACTATTAATAATGAATATTGGAATGATACACAATTAATTGAAATCTATAATGAACTTTTTTATAAATCAGAAGATCGTAAATTCGACTTAAATTTAAAAGAATTTGGAGAACTATTATATATTTTTCTCCCAAAATTAATAAGAGAATTCTTTAAATCTTTTAAAATTGAAAGTCTGGATTTAATACCGCAAATATATTTTGTATTAGACAATATGACTATTCCATTCGATCTGATATATGATAACAATTTTTACTTACTAAAATATTCAAGTGCATATAAACTCGGAGAGCTTCCACTTAGGGGTGTCACTTTTGAGAAAATGTTCCTCGAAGATTCTTCAGTTGATTATACACAGAAGAAATATAATGCTTTGATAATCGATTCAATTAATTCTACAAATCCTTTGAAATGGAATGAAAAAACTAAGCAAAAAGAATTAATATATCCTTTTCAAGCTGGAGTTGATGAATTAAATTATATTACAGATTTCTTTAATAAGAGAACTGAAATTGATAAGATGACTACATTAATAGGAATTGATTCAACAAGAGAAAATATTTTATCCAATTTGTCTTCAGATACTTATCAAATTGTTATATTTGTAGGAAATGTATTTTATTCCAAATGGAGTCCAAAAAATAGTTTTTTCCTTACAAATGATAATCAAGTTTTAAGATTTAACGAGATTAATCATATTTTATGTAAAAATAATTCAAAAAATCGACCCTTAGTTTTTTTTAATGCACAGGTGTATGATATTGAAGGTAAAAAATTAAAAAATACATTGGGGGCGTTTGGTCAAATTATTGCTCAGTTTGACTACGATAAAATTACGGGTATCATTTCAAAAAATTATCCAATTTTTAATAATGAAACAAAGCAAATTATATCAGACTTTTTTATAAATTTATTTAATAATAATAGTCAAGGAGTTTCACTTCTAAAGGCTCGTCAACAATGTATGTCAAATAAGATGGAAAAATCAATAGAGCACCAAGTTAAGGATTCAAATTTAGAAATGGGTACGATGAGAATAGATTTACGAAGTAGTTTGGCCATCTCTAGTTATTTGCTTTTTGGAAAACCTTGGAAAAAAATTAGTTCTTAAATTTAGATTTTCAAATAGAAAATAACAATAAATAAAAAAGCTTAATATAAATATTATTTAAATTATTCATTATAAATACCAAAAAAAAGATGATGTCTCATTTCAACGGATAGAATTATAGAATTACGTGTGGAAAACAAAAGACTAAAGGAACAAATCACCAATTTAGAAGATAAAATTTTGTCATTAGTAGGAATGGTTGATATTGTTTCCTCTGGAGATCCAGAAAGAAAAAATACACTTAATGATCTTTTATTAAATTTAATAAATTCAACTAAAGACCAATTAAATGTTGTGAGTCCTGAAGTCGATGAGTTTTATGCTAAGGAACTTAAAAGAGTTGTTGAAAGAGGAATTCCAGTTCTGTTAATTACCAACGATAGGAGTGATCTCCCTAAAAAAAACATTCCAATTTATGATGATTTGAAGCTTACTCAAGGAATTAGCGTAATAAATAATCCTAATGTGAAATTTTTATTATTATTTAATACAGAACAAGCTGTTTATGCGGGAGGGGCTTTAGATAGAGAAGAGTTATCAAAATCAATTTTAATTGTTACTTCGATACGAGAAAAGTCAAAGTTAAGAACAATAGCTGAGATTTTTTCTTTAATGCTTCCTACATTCATGAGAAAATAAGTAATTCTTTTTTTATTTTCAATTTTTTATAGATACAAGACTTTTTGTTTTTACTAACCCAGATAATCAGAATTTTATAAAATAAATATCTTTACAATGAAAACCATGGCAATAGACAACATTATTGATACTCAAATGATTTCTGAAGTATTTGGTGTAGGATCTGAGATATATTCATCATCAATAACATTCTTGAAAGAACAGGGCATCCACGGAAGAGTTTTTGAAGAAGAATTTATAAAATGGCGAGAAATCTTTACTAATATCTATGGATATGAAATTGCTTCGGATCTTTTTTTGAAACACACGTATTTTACCCAGATTTTAAAAGTTATTATAATTACTAAATTAGCCTCTTCAGAAAATCTCAATTTTGAAGAAACCTACAAAGAATATGTTAAAAGAGATTTACGACATATTTTCGAGTTTGATTATTTTTTTTGGACAAGATTTAATAAACAATTATTTGAAAAAATCTATAATAAAATTCACAAATTGAGATTTGCTAAGCAAGATTTGTTTAGCAATATTTATCAAGAAATTTTCCTTCCAATTACTCGGCATAAAATTGGAGAATTCTTTACACCTTCAAATTTAGCTAAAAAAATGGTTGAGGAAATTTACACAATTGGATCAAAAATCCTAGATCCATCCTGTGGCTCGGGAAATTTTTTAGTTAATATTATAATTAATATTTTGAATTCTTCAGAATCAGATTCATCAAAATCTGAAGCAATCGAAAACATATTTGGATTTGATATTAATCCATTAGCCATTATGACAACAAGAACTAATATTTTTTTACTACTATTTGAATATTATAATAGAGAAAATTACGAATTATCTAAATTTAATATTTATTTAATTGATTCTTTATTCCCTAACCTCTATGAAGGTATATCCCTTGTTAATATTGAAAAAATATATAATTCTTTTGATATAGTAATTGGAAATCCTCCATGGTTGACTTATAAAGACTTACATAAAAAAGATTATCAAAAAAAAATACGCGAATTATCAGAAACTTTAGGAATAAAACCCCCCAGTCAATATATAACCCATATAGAATTAGCTGCTGTTTTTTTTTATTCAATTCCTTCAAATTTTTTAAAACAAAAAGGAATAATATTTTTTATTATGCCAAAAAGTGTCTTAACAGGAGATCATTGTTATAAATTTAGGGCTTTTTCTTTATTTGGCAAAAATTTAGAAATTTGGGATTTCCCAAATAATTATTTCTTCAATATAAATCATATCTGTCTAAAAGCGGAGTATATAGGTAAAGATAATAACATTTCGATTAAAGAAAGATATCCAATAAAAACTAAAATATTTGATGATAAAATTCTTTTAAGAGAAGAAACAATCTATTCCAGTGTGAGGATTGGATCTGATGGAGCAAAATTATTATTACCTAAAAAGCAATTAGAGTTTTTGAATACATTAAAGAGAAGTCAATATAAGGAGAAATTCTTTCAAGGTGCTACATTAGTTCCAAAAACATTAATTTTTTTTGAAAAAATAGAAAAAAGAAACGATAGTTTGATAATTTCAACAGATTCAGATGTATTATCACGTGCTAAGAAGCAATGGAAATTTAATTTTAAAAATAAGGAAATTGAACAAAGTTTTCGGTTTAAGACATTTTTAAATATGGATCTTGTCCCATTTTTTATAAAAAGGAAAAGGAGCGTGTTTCTTCCTATAAATGAAGATTTTAATTTTGATCCATCATTTCTACAGAATTATCCTAAAGCTCTGAAATATTATGAGGAAATAGATACAATTTATAAAAAACATAAGAAGGAAACAAGTAGAATTAATTCTTTATTTGATAACATAAATTATTGGAATAAACTTAGTAAACAAATTAATAATAAATCATTTATTGTTGTTTATAATGCAAGTGGTTCTAATTTAAAAGCGGCTGTTATATATAATGAGAAAAAGAAAGTAATTATTGGATCTGAAAATTATTATTTTTCCACTAATTCTGAAAGTGAAGCACATTATTTAGCAGCCATTTTAAATGCGCCAATTTTATCAAAGAATATTAAATTAGTAAAGAGTTCAAGGCATATCCATAAAAGACCATTTATGCTTCCTATCCCTATTTATAACGAAAACAATGAGATACATAAAGAATTAGCTAAAAAAGGAAAAAAATATCAAGCAGTTGTGCAAGATTTATTTCTAAAGAATCCAAAAATTAATTCTAAAAAAATCAGAATTATCATAAATCGGGAATTAATAAAAATAGATGAATTAACTAAAAAAATAATTTTTGAATAACTCAAATGAAAAAATCATAAAAAAGGACAAATGTAGATATTTTCTCTCAATAAATTTAATAATGTCTCATTGAATTCCTTACAATAATTATTTGATTTTTGTAAACTTTTTAGGAATGATTGAGATTTACCCAGATTTCTTTTAGAAGATTCAAGGTTTAGCGGAATTATTTTTATAACTGATGGTGCGAGTAAAAGAGATAAAATTTCTAATGAATAATAAAAAAAGTTTTCTAAATAAGGTTTTAAAATTGTAATTATATTCTCAAGGATTTTAGTAGATCTATCCATCTTTAAAACTAAAAAAGTCTTATTTTTCTCTCCCAAATTTAACTCTACATATTGATATTGAGGAATTGATTGATTTTTAATGAATTTTTGGTATAATTCGACCATCTCTGGAGTTGAAATATTTAAATTACCAATTTTTAGTAAATTAGATTTATATTCGCTATTCCCCTTTATTACTAATATCTGTTGAATACCTTCAATTTCTATTTTTGTAAAAAGGTCGCTTAATTTAAGAAAATTAAGGAGTTTATTCGAAAATATTTCTTCTATTTTTTTACTATCTGGTTTATCAAGAGCATCATATAAATTTCGCTGTAAAAATAAATCTAAATTATTAAATTCCTCACTCTCTTCAAATATTATTCCTAATATACCCTCTTTTTGACTTCTACGATCAAGATTACCAGTGAAACATGAAATACATCTATAATTTTCAAATTTTATTTCAATATGAGCAGATGATTCAAATCCTGCATGGGACATATATAATTTTGATATAAATTCTTTACTCAAGGTTACCGGATTGGTGTAAAAAGAACTTTTAATCTCTGGTCCCCTTATTTCATCATGTATTAATAAAAACATTCCGCGTGGCATTTTTTCGCTCTAGCTCTTATCTAATTATTAAGAATTTTTTTTAAACAATCCTCTCTTTTATTTTTAAATTTTCTAATATTTTTCGTTTCTTCTTCCTTTCCTAGTTGAACTAAAAAGTCGGATAAGTTCTCACATTTTTCATATAAATGAGCAGCCTTTTCAAAAAAATTATTTCTTATTAATGAATCTGCCTCTTGTTCTAAATCAAAAATATGCCTTTTTATATTTATTAATTTAAATTTATTAGTTTGAAAGAACTGAATTAACTCCGATTTATACATATTTACACCATCTAAATCTCGTAATTTTTTTGATATTTCGAGTATATCATAATATAAATCAAAGATTTTCACAGAATCACCCTCAATTTTTACTTGTTCCAAAATTTCTAACCTTTTTTCACGTTCTTCAATTAATCCCTTAATTCCAGAACTTAATTCCGAAAATAATTTTGCATCTTCTTCCTTCCCATGCTTTAAAAGAAATTCTTTTCCGAGCTCAAATTGTTTTTCAGCCTCCAAATAAGCACCTTCATTGAATAGTTTCTCTCCCAAATTTTTGATTTCATTAACTTTTATTTCTAAATTATCCTCATCGATGAATTCTTCATCAGATATTGCTAAATCTTGCTCTTTTTCGAAGATTTTTCCTTGAAAATCTTTTTTTGCTAATTCTAATGGTGTACTTGAAATTTTCGTAAGATGAGGAATGATAATTTTAAGAGGTATCTTTTTAATATATGGAGTGACCTTTTTTTGCATCTTTTTTCTTACTACGATAGCAGCTATTAAAGAACCAATTATAATTGAAATAATTAGTCCAATTATAATAAAAATCATAAAATCGTTATTACTAGGAGGATTTATTACTGTGAATGTTCCCGAATCATACTCACTCTGTAGTCCTACTCCATCAATTTGAGCTAAAAAGTACCAATATTGGCCTGGAGGAAGAATTTC
>JBHLOG010000073.1:0-17464 GCA_048940765.1 Promethearchaeota archaeon
AGATTAATTGAAATTTTAGATTATGAAATTCAAAGAAATACATTATCAATGCAACGTTTAGGAAAAATTCGTCATTTATTAGATGAATTGAAAATTAATACTTTATCAGAATATCTTTTATTTAATCAACCTGATGGATTATTAATCACTTCTACCTTCGGAAAATTTGAATCAAAACCATTAAAGTTTATGAAATTTGAAATTGGAACTTTAGATTCTAATATTTACAGTATTTATCAACAGATTATGGACTTTCAAAAATCACCTAACTTATCTCCTTTATCGCTGTCGACAATTGTTTATGAATCGGAAAATTGTTGGATTTTAGTGAAAGATGTTAGTAATGGTGCCGTTTTAATGGCGGTTACGAGAAATAAACAACCAGAAGTTTTTTCTAGTGTTATGAATGCTCTAACAGGTGAAGCTTTTAAAAATTTAAAATTATATTTAAAATCTCCTGAATTTTAGGTATTATTAATTTTATAAAATTGAAAATAAAATTTAGAGTTAAATAAAAGATACTTTTTTATTGTTCTTTATCATATAATTTAATTTTAGTTAAGAGATTCTGTTTTGCATGGTGGGGCCTTCTGATGACAGTGTCATTAGATTTTTCAATTTCTCTCGCTTCATCACACATTATAGCTGCTGTTCTCATCATTTCATGGGCTGCAGCTAATAATGGCATATATTCGGATCTCTCTTTTAATTGAAAACATGCTTTTCCAGTAATTCTTGATACAGAAGCTGCAAGTTCAAAAGCAGCTATTGCTTTAGCTCGTGCATAGGGATTAGAGAATTTTGCGGCTTCAGTTGCAATATCAGCATCAATAATAAGTTGAGGTAAACTAGGTATTCTCCCTTCAAGCATATCAATAATTACTTTATTTAATTCATCAGCTATTACATGCAGTGCTCCAGTAATTGCAAGAACCTTTAATAGATCTGAATTAAATATACTCATTTCTATTGGATCTAGAAAAGGTCTGCGTGCTCCAATCATACTATCACAATTTATTAATATATATCCCATATTTTTTTCTTTTATTTCATCAATAGCTTTTTTGGCAGGAGCATCAGATATTATTATTGTTGGAATATTCCCCGCCATTTCTCTTGCAGCTTTAGGTCCAGATAAAGCGGCATTTGGACTTGACATTATTATTAATTCTGGCTCAAATTCAAGTAATTTTTTCATAGTATCTATACAGTGGTCTGCAGGATGCATTTTAGCACCAGAAGTTACTTCTCTCACATCAATTCTAGTTGCTTCCGCTCTTTCATCCATTAAGAAAGCAAGTAACAAAGATGAGCCGATAGTTCCATTTTTAAGGATACCAATTTTTAATATTTTCTCTTCTTCGCTCATTCTTAACAACTTGTAAAATAAATTTATAGTTTAAAATTTTAATTATATAACCTTACAATTTATCAATGTTTTTATTTTTTTTTTAAAATTTTATATAAAATAGAACGCTATTAGATAATACTATTTATAAAAAATTATGAAAAATTTGGATTTAAAGGTGTAGTAAAAAAAATGGAGATAAATGGAGTTGAAATTCAACCTACCTTTTGTGAAGCATTTGGGGCAGTTTTTAGTAGAATTTTAGTAACCGCAAAAAATGAGTATTGGGCAAAAATTGCTGCCCAAGTTACTACTGGATACGGTACTTCAACTATTCATTGCGATGCTGAAGCAGGAATAGATGCATATGTTTCCCCACAAGAAACCCCTGATAACCGCCCTGGTGTAATTCTAATGTTCTTTAAGAATAAGAAAGAAGAAATGAGTAAAGTGGTTATGAATCGTGTTGGTCAATGTGTTTTTACTTGTCCTACAACGGCTTGTTTTGACGCTTTAGATCTATCCCTAGATACAGAAAAAGTATTTGAAATAAAACTAGGGGCAAATTTAAAATTTTTTGGTGATGGATTTCAAGAAAAAGTTGAAGGAAAATATCCTTTCGAGGCGTGGTCAATTCCAGTTATGGAAGGAGAATTTATAGTGCAAAGTAATGCCAGAGTTGGGAAGGGTATTGCTGGGGGTAATTTTTTGATAATAGGAAAAGATCAAGACTCCACATTAACAGCAGCTCAAAAAGCAATAGAAGCGGTAAAACATGTTCCTAATGTAATAGCTCCATTTCCAGGAGGTATTGTACGTTCTGGCTCAAAGGTGGGGTCAAAATATAATTTTCTTAATGCTTCCACTAATGAACCTCTCTGCCCTACATTAAGAGAAAAAATAGATAATTCACAATTAAGAGAAGGAGATAACTGCGTTTATGAAATCATTTTTGACGGAGCTACCGAAGAAGCCATAAAGAAAGCAATGAAATTAGGAATTGAAGCAGCAGTTAAAGTTCCTGGTATAAATCGTATATCTGCAGGGAATTACGGGGGAAATCTTGGTAAATTTCAGTATCATCTACATGATCTCTTTAGTTAAATTATAATTAATAACTTTGAAAATTCGAATAAAAAAAATTAATTTCATTTACAATTTTCTTTTTATTTTTCTTTTAAGAAAGACTTCAGTTTCTTCTTTTTCTTCTTTATCTAATTCACTTAATTCTTCTTCCTCAGGTTCCTCTTTAACTGGAGTTACTTTTTCTCTTTTCTTGGTAATCGGTTTTTTAGGTGAGATTTCTTTCTTTTTGGGTGGTATAGCTTGAGATTCACCATATTTCGACTTAAAATGTTTATATACAATCCCTACACCTGCAAGGATTCCAATAACCAATCCGATAAAAAAAGTAATCCAAGTTAGATAATTACTTAGCACATCAGAGATAATTCTTATTCCTTGTGGTGCTAAATTATAATCATCAATTAGACTCGTAACCGCCCCATCAGAGTCTATTACATAAATGTATACATACCAGATACCAGTGACTAAATCAATAGTTCTAATCGTGATTTCAGTGTCTTCTCCTTCGTATTCTCCTGTAATATTAAACCATTCATTATTTTTACTTAAAAGAGCAACCTTAATGAATGAAACTCCATCTTCAATATCAGAGACATTAAAAGAAAATATTAAATCTTTACCATAATTTATAGAAATGGTTTGATCCATTGAATTTTCATTTATAGTATAGCTATGAATTTCAGGAGAATTATTCTTCACAGTTAGAAAAGTTTCTTTAGAATCAGTTCCCCCATTTTCATCTGAAGTAGTAACAGTAACTTTATATCTACCAATTGGCCCACTACTTGGAATTGTAATTGTGTCTGAAAAAAGATCTTCGCTTATATGATTTAGTTGCTTATCAATTATTTTATTACCTTCAGAATCATAAACATACAACCTAACATTAAGATTTTCAGGCGACGTTTCAATATCTGTAGTATTGATTGAAACCGTACATTCATCTGTTCTGAACACCTCATTAGAAGATAAATTGATGTTAGAAGTAATTATTGGATCAGAATTTTTTATGGTGAAGGGAAAATAAGCAGCTGCTTTTTTTCCATAAGTTACATCAGACATATTTACTTTTAAATAGTAGATTTTATTTACTTGCTGAAATGTATCATTATCTAAGAGTAGGTTGAAATAAGTAGCATTAGAATTAAGATTTAATAAATTATTTTGTGTCGCTTCATTCTTGCTATCGACAATAGTAAGATCCCATTGAAAATTATAAGTATTATTATTTTCGCTAGTGAAATTAATTACAAGTAATTCAGCAACCAAAGTATCGTTAATATAATATTCAGAACTCGGAAACCCATCTAAAAAAAAGTTTGCCAAGCAGTTTGACTTAATTGTGAAATTTGTATAGGTAATGGGATCATTTAAAAGTGTATTAGATATATTGTATATGTAAAAACTTACATTTTGAAGTTCTAAAGGAGCATTATATTCTGGTATATATTCATAATAAAATTTGCTATCTACTTTAGCCATATCATAATTTCTAATAGAATTATTACTAAATTGAATTTTCATAGTTACATGATCTGCATCAGGAAAATCGTTTGATGTATCAATTGTAAAATTTATTGATTCAAACAGTTTATATATCGTTGTAGCGTTTTGATGGATATCAGAATATTTTAGTGCGGTTGCTAATTCAGGATTTGTAAGTTCATTATCATTTTCCTCATAATAATCAATTGGTTTAAACTTATTTAGAGTAATTAGAAATGAATTAAAACAGAATCCAAATAAAAAGAAAATAACTAAAATTATAATTTTGCGTCGATTCTTTATCAAGATTATCTCATCTTCTTAATTTCTTATGTTTTATATCTTTATTCTTGAAAAATAATATTATCCCGATAGGTATTATAATAGGTAAAATATAGAAAAGGACTAAATTTAGAGCAGTAAGTTCTAAAGCAATTTCAAAATAAAATAAAGCGATATCTTCGTTTGCATTATCTTTTAATTCAACTATATATTTCCTTGACCCAAATTCATAAGGATTTAGGGACATTTTTATTTTAGCAACAATTCGATTTTCTCCTCTATTCAACTCAGCTAAATTGGTTTCACTTTTTATTCCATTAATATGTAATGAAAATTCTTCAGAATATTTTAAATTATTTTGGATTGTAATGATTATGTAACCATTAGATCCATGAGATAATTTTTCTGGAAATGAAAAACTGATTATCTCAAATTTGGGGATTATGTCAACAGAAAAGGTTGTAGAATAATACTCTGTAGCATTTATTAGAATTCTCATTTTTATACTAATTGTATCATTTGTAATCGATTCTAAAGTTTGTAGATAGTATGACACAGTTTTTAATTGATTTTTACCTAAAAATTCCTCTGTTATGTAACTTTCAATAACATTTTCACTAGTTCCTGTAAAAGTCAGATTTATATATTGAGAATCATTAGGGAGAAAATTTTTTAAATTCATTGATACTAGTATAGTATCTCCCTTAACTACTCTAGTTTGATAAAAAAAGTTACTATAATCGAAGGAGTATCCTATTTCTATAACCTCCTCTATATTCAAATAAATAATATTATCCTTTTCAATTTTAAAAATTATTTCACTATTTCCAATTGGTGCTCCATATATGGCTGTGAGATTAAATGATATCCGAGTTAATTCAGAACTTGAAAAGTCTATTTCTTGAGAGGGATAATTTATTATATCTACCCCTTCTAAGGAGGCCATTAATGTTAAATTTTCAGAACGAGTATAATTGACTACTATAGATACATTTATAACAGGTCCTTGATATAAAGTACCTCCCAATCCCTCAATTGATTCCAGAATTAATCCAGATTTAACATTAAATCGCTTTACAGTATCCGCTAACTTAAAATAGGTTGTATTAGCCCATAGATAAATATAGTACCCATCATCGATGGGTAGGTTATCTGTGATGTTATATAATTTAATATAATAGGTTTCAGGATCAACAATTTGATGTTCAAATTGATAAAAGTATGTCCCATTAGGATATTTAAAAATATAATTGAAACTAGAATTCGTGATATCACATTGTATTGTAGAAATTCCATAAGATCCACTTTCTGGATTAAAGAAGGGAATATTCTTTTGAAATGAATATACTGAAGTTAAGTTAATTGTATCTTGATTAAAGATAAAGTTTGGAATTTCTCCCGATACATTGTATACGGCATCTAAAACAGTAGTACTATAAATTTCAAAAGCATCCAAATAAGCTTCGCTTAATTTAAGATTTGAATTAAACGATTTATTATTATTAGTTAAAGTAAAATCATAGACATGGTTAGTATTATCATATAGATAGGTTTCTATTGAATCGTATATTACCATCGCTCTATTATGATATGTTATATTTCCTGTGACTTCAAATAACTTCAAACACGCACTCATCATCATAGCATTTGCTTTGAGGTCTTTAGTGGGGTCATCTATACCAGCCCATCCGGCAATCGCAATATTCTGATAAAGACCGTTATCGTATAAAAAATCAAGCTTTCTATAAAGATTAAGTGCATTTTGGAAATAAATAGAACTATTTGTCATACCAGTTTCTATCCAAAATTCTAATAATGTAATTATACCTAATGCATTTGTACTTAAGTGATAAAAATCTTGTTCAAATCCTTTTGTCCAATTTTCATTCGCAGCATAATAGAAAGCCTGATCATCCTGATCCCACATATACTCCTTGTTTACCATATCAATCATAGTTAGATTTGCAATTTCGTAAGCCCTATCCCGTATAGATATATCTAATTCGGAAGTTCGATGAATTAAGAGATTTGCTAATACGCTGTAAAAATTACTTTCAGCATATTTAGTATATGAATTATTGTAATGAAAAAATCCATTATAATTAGATCTAGTATCCCAGAATTCAGAAGAATTTATAAGATAGAACATTTCATTAATATAATATATTGGATTTTTACCACCTATAAATATACTATCAATATTATCTCCTATATTTTCAATTAAAAGGAAAATAGGTAGTATGTTATCGATTAAAGACCGATTTTCATTGTTAATTTCACCTGTTATATTATCAATTGAATTGACGAAACCATATTTAAACTCATTTACATTACCTTGATACCATAAAGTAGTATTTTTTAAATCTAAGTAAATATCAAACGTTTCAGTATCACTAATCTCCATTTTCATTAATGAGTTATAATACAGTAAATTGTCTTCTGAGAAAATTGTCCCATCAGTAATAACTCCATTACTATCTCCATATCTATAGTAAGTAGATATATCAAATCCTAAATTTGTCCGATATCTTTCTTCAAAAAAATTATGCATTAATGTGAAATTTTTAGTAAATGGATCTTGAAGTAATGATGTTGACGATGCTGAATTCAGACTATTAAACGTAGAATCAGGGTTACTATAATTGTTTGTAGAGAAAATTTCTTCGGAAGGATTAATTTTAAAAGAATTATCATTGATATATACAAAACTAAGTAAAAATATCAATATAAAGAATAGGCATATTATAAATCTTAGATCTCGCTTTTTCGGTCTTACTTTTTTTCTAATACCGAATAAATTCAGAAATTTCATTTTAAAATGCCTAAAGCAATTAAATATAATTTTACGAATGTTTACTTTTTAAATTATATTTGTAAAAAATTCCTTCTCTTTAAAATTTTTTCTGAAGGTATCAAAAAATCATAATATTTAGCAAAAATGTAAGATTTTACTTTATTGCTTCATTTTTATGTATTCAGGAAGATCTAAAATCTTAACTCTTATCTGTTCCATCGAATCACGTTCCCTAATAGTCACAGTATTATCATCTAAAGTCTCATAGTCGATAGTTATGCACCATTTTGTTCCTATTTCGTCTTGTCGTCTATATCTCTTACCAATTGATCCCGATTCATCATAAAATGAAGTTATACGATGTTCTAATAATTTTTTATGAATTTCTAATGCTAAATTTCTTATATCGTCTTTATTCTTTACTAGTGGAAAAACTGCTACAGTGTTTGGAACTAAATTGGTATTGAGTCTCAGATTTATTCTATCCTCTTCTACTTTAAATGAAATTTCAAGTAGTGTGTAAATAATTCTGTCAATTCCAAATGCAATCTCGAGAATCTGAGGAATCTCTTTAGTTTCTGAATTAGAATTCATAGCTATTTCAAAATTTTGTTTCGAGAACTCTCCATGTCTTTTTAAGTCATAATCAGTTCTATCATGTACCCCACAAATTTCAACCCAACCAAATTGTTTTGTTTTAACTTCTAGATCCCATGCATCATCAGCATAATGAGCACGTTCATTTATTGAATGTTGTCTAAATCGGAGTACTTCTTCTGGAAAACCTAAAATTTCGGTTAAATAATGGGCGATATAGAGGCAATATCCAAAAGCTGGTTTTTTAACAATATTAGTCTTTATTGCTTTGTCAAGTGAAATCAGTTCTGGTATGTCAATATTTTTTTCTTGGAGTTTCCAATCCAATAAGGGTAATTTATTTTTCTTTATTTTCTCATAATCTTCAAAAACCATTTCCTGTTGTTTACCTATAAAAAGTTGTATTTCAAATTGATCAAATGCTCTCATTCGAATAACTCCTTGTCTTGGTGAAATTTCGTTTCTATATGCTTTACCATATTGGTAAATTCTAATCGGATATTGTCTTCTTGCATCTTGATCTAAGCGATTAAATAGTAAGTAAGTTGTTGTAGCAGTTTCAGGTCGCAGATATGCAGTAATATTATTTCCTACTTGTGTTTTTAACATTAGATTATATTCTTCTAAACTATTAATAGTAGTATCGCATTTTGGGCATTTTAAATTGTGTTCTTTCATTAATCTTTCCATCTCTTTAAGAGATAAACCATCTATTTTATTATCTGGAAGTTGTTCTTGAATAAATTGATCAGCTCGGTATAAAGTACTACATTTATTACATCTGACCACAGGATCTATAAAACGTTCTAAGTGCCCAGAAGCAATCCATACAATTTCAGGCATTATTGTAGGACACTCAACTTCTCCAAAACCAAAATAGCGTAACTCTTGTCGGAACAGACTTAATATATTATTCTTAAGAGCCATTCCAGCAGGACCATAAGAATAAAAACCTGCTAATCCACCATATATTTCTGGAGATGGTCCCCAAATAAACCCTCGTCTTTTAATTAGTGAATTGAATGTCTCTATGTTATCCCTAATTTTCAAAACTCAATAAAAACCTCAATTTTAAAAACTATAAATTTATAAATTAATTGGGTAAAAGAATGTTATAAAAAAAATAAAATTAAACTTTTATAATAGGAATATAATAATATTATTATAATTTTTTTAAAGAATATTAAAATTGATTTACTATGATATTTCAGGAAACTCCTTTTCAATATTTCAGTTTCTTTGATGCGTTAGAAATGGGCCTTTATTATATAATAGTCGGTTATTTTGTGCTCTTATTCTTTTACTTCCTTTTCATTAGATATCGAACTTCAAAGAAGTTATATTGGCTGTTTTTCAGCATATTATTCTTATGCTTTGGTATTGGGAGAGTATTTTTCATTGTATACTATTTTTATGCCCCAGAACTTTTTACTGGTATAAATGGTGATGAAGTTGTGGCATTTTTAATGCTAAATTATCGATTAGCTACATTCTTTACATGGATAGGAACTGCTTGTGCCGTAGGGATATTAGGAATACTATTATTTCCCCCCGATACTCAAGTAGAGCAATTGAAAGGAGAAGGAATCTCAATGAAAGATTGGTTTAAAAATAAAAATAATGTAAAAATCATAATTAGAATAGGATTGTTCATAATTCCCGTAATAATAGGAATTCTGACATTAACGTTACCAGAAAATTTATTCATAGATCCTGACTTTGCTGATACTTATTCCATAAGTATTGATCCAATCAATGTGAATATACTTGGATGGGAATATCCTATTGGAAGGTTTTTGTGGAATTTTATTTTTATACCATTATTTGTTGCATTAATTCCTTTCATTTTTCTTTACCTTGCTTGGAAAACCTTTGGTGTATTAAGAAGATCCTATGCTTTGAATGCAATTGGTTTCTTTCTTTACTTTATTGGGAGAATTTTACAAGGAGCGCTTGATATCGCAGCGTTACCACATTTTAGAGCTGTTTTACCTCCTTTAATAATTTTACTAGCCCTTCTAATTCTAGTCATTGCCAACACTTATGAACAGCTTAAATAAAATTGTTTTACTATTTATTCTTAAAATTCTTTTTTAATAATCTAATATCAAACTTGATATTAGACGTGTTTAAAAGTATAAAAATCATTTAAAGATTATAATTTTTAATAACTTCAAGAAAAAAAGATTAAAAATTTAAAATTGAATCTCTTTAATTTTTATATATTTAAATTATATTATATAGATATTAATAACAAATAAAGATAAGATCCATGACAGTCCACGGAAATCAATATCTATTACCATTTTTTGTTAAAAAAGATTCACATCCTCTTTCAATTCAAGGAAATGATGAATTAGCTCTTGCATTTTATCTTTTAACAAGGGAAATGGGGAAAAATGAAAAAATTATTTCTTTTTCAAGACTTCTTTGGCCTATTTTAAGTATTCAAGGGGTTATCAGTACTCATATAATGTTAGATGGTTTAAATATATTTAATAATAAAGGTAGGTATTCTAATCCACCTCGCCAACCATTAATAGGTCATATTCTTAGGAACATTGAAAATAAGTCTAAAATTGAACTATTAAATACAATTATCGATATTTTAACTTATAAGGATATTGGAGCAGAGGAAATTGGAGAAGGAGAAGAATCAGAATTTCATACGCTTAAAATAGATGGTTTAATTAACCCAGTATTTCTTCAATCACTACTAAAAATAATACAACTAATTGAATATAAACCAATTGCGGAATATACCGTGTTAGATACAAGTATTTCTACTGAAAATGCTCTAAATATCTCAGAAGAATATCGACAAATAATTAATACAATGAAGGGGAATTCATTAAGATGGAAAACTCAAATTGAACTTATAGAAAAAGAAGTGAGTAAGTGGCTAATTGATCTAAATGTTCAATTGAAAGATATAGATTCACGGTATTCTAGCCAAATTACTAAAACTTCTTCGTCAATAGATACATACCAAGTAGGAGAGAAAATTAAGCAAGAACAAGATAAAATAGACCAATGGAATGTTATTGAGAAAAAAAGAATAATTGAAAATATAACAACCTTATTTAAAACATCTGAAAGAAATCTTGAAGAAATATTAAAAAAAAATAAATTTTTTACTAGTACCGATTCATTGAAAAGTAGAATTTTTGAAGATATTCTACCTCTTTTTGAAGATCATTTTAATTATCTAAGAGATGAAGGAAATAAGTTCTTAGAGTCTCTTGAGATTCTTTACAAAAAATTCCAGGAGTTAAAAGATCGAGCATCTCAAGTTGATTCTGAATCAAAACAAAAATTAGCAAAAGTTAAAGATTCTTTAGAAGAAGAACTAAAAAGTAGAGATGAACGCTTGATTGAGGTAGAAAGTGAGAAAAAGGAAAAAATTTCTAAATTACTCGTTTTAAAGAATCAATTTGAAGATTTGTATGCGAGAATTAAGGAGATTGTTCAATTGAAGCATGATGCTTGCTTACAAGAAGCTCAACAATTAATTGGATGGTCTTTCAATGATGATCAATCAGATTTATTCTCAAAACCCATTCAATGGATTTATATGCCCGTATATGCGATGTTTATTGAAAATGAGGATAGTATGGAAGAATTTATGAAGATCTTATTGCCAGGTTTTATAACTAATGATCTAAATAATATATATGAAAATATATCTAATGCTTTTATCAGTTTGAAAAATATGGTAAATGATAAGGTTGAAAATGATATGGCAAAGAGATCAAACTTCGAGTTTTCATGTGAACAAAAAAATTTGCTAAAAGATCCAAATCTTAAAAAACGAATTCAGTTAGGGATTTCAAAACTAAGAGAAAAAATGTTATTAAATGATTCTATAGAAAGCATTATACGGGAAAATATGAATTTAATACCGTAATCTAATAAATAAGAATCATGTCAAAATTAAATTTGGAGATAAAAAAAAGATTAGATTTAAAGAAAAGGAAAATAAGAGCTTTTTTTTTATCAATTGAAACGAAAAAAAAGCAAAAGGAAGAAATTGACAAAGATACAGAAGAACTTTATCAAGATGGGATGGTTTATATTCAAATGAGACTTCCTGTTGAGAAAATTACAAAACAATTTGAGGATAAACTTAAAGATAAAATTGAGCACAATATTATTAAAGCAAAGATACGGGAAGCGACTAAAGAGGATCTCGAGAGTTTAAAAAATATTTATAATCGTGCCTGGTTAACTTCTAACACCCCATTTCGCCCTATAACAAAAACTGATCTACAAAAAATACTTGAATATCCTGAAACAGTCTTCCTCATTGCGAAAGTATATGGAACTGATGCAGCTTTTCTACTTCTTGATTTTGAAGGTCAAAATAATGAATATGCTATAATAACTGCTCTAGCAGTTATCCCTAGGTTTCAAAGGAGGGGTTTGGGATCGGTATTAGGAATGGCAAGTTGGCAATTTTTAAAAGAAAAGTATCCTAATGTAAAGGAGGTTCGCTGTGAAGTATATAAAGATAATACTGTCTCATATTCTTTCATAAAAGGGATTGGATTTGAAGATTTTGGTGAAAAAGTTTACAAGAAGGAAGATTTTGAGATTTTTGATAATGAATAGTATAATTTAGTTGGTAATCCATTTTTTTACAACATGTAATTATTATTTTGATATTTTAATGACTCAATTTTTTCATCTAATAATTTAACATTATAATCGTCTTGAAGTTCTTGAAAATTTTTCCTTGCATTTTCGAAATTTAACATGGCAGAATCAATCATTCCTCTTTGTAGATATATATCACCTAATTTGTGGAAAATAAGTGCACATTCTTTAATAGAACGAAGATCTTCATAAATCGTTAAAGCTTCTTCAAATAAATTTATGGCTTGTAATTGATCTTCTTCAAATTCTAAATAGATTTTTCCTAACTTAAATTTAAGTTCAGCATTTTTATTATTATCTCCAAATTTATAAAATATTTCTGATGTGAGCTCGTAGAATTCAATCGCTCTTTCAATATCTCCTTTAGAAATATAGAGTTCTGCTAAATTTTCTAAGATCTCACCCTCTTTAATGCTATCTCCTATTTCGAAGATGCGAATAGATTCTAAACTTTGAAGAAATAGATTTTCAGCACTAGTATGGTTATTCTGAAAATGATAAATTTTACCAAGTAGAAATTGGCACTCCCATTCTAATTTTGCCCTAATATAAATTGATATTTTTTCTTTTAAGCTGTTAATTAAATTTAAAGCATTCATTAAATATTGAAAGGATTCTTGATAATTTTCTCCCATTAAGTAGTATAACTTTCCATATTTAATTTCCGTTTGAATGATTCCATAAATATCTCCATTTTCTTTAAAAAATTCAGCATTTTCCCTAAGAATTTCTTTAATTCGGCCATAATCTTTCAATAAAAAGAGAACTTCGACTAAATTACTAGAAGATTTTATTTTTTCAAAAACAAAGTTTTCCTGTTTGGAGAGTTGGAGTGCTTTTTCATAATAACTATAAGATTGTTCTAAGTCTTTAATTATGAAATATACATTTCCTAGATTGTTTAAGATTTTTATAATTTTGTGGTTATCTTTTAATTCTCTAAGAATCTCAAGAGATCTATTAAAATGATAAATAGCTTGATCAAAGAATCCATAATCTTCTTGAATTATTCCTATTTCATTATGACATATAGCAATATTTAATAGATCTTTTTCTTTTTCAAAGTTTTTTATTGCCAATTCAAGATTTTTTAGAGCATTTGATAAATCTCTTTTTTTATAGTACAAACTTGATTTTTCTAATATCAATCCACCGGGAATCGCTTCTCCTAAAACTTCTTTTCTTTCTAAGGTTTCATCTATTTCATTAATTCTTTGTTCAATTTCTTTATCATTAATAATAATACTATCAAAGTTTTCCCCATTTTCTTCCAAATCTAAATGTTGTACTTCTTGTCCGTCATAAGTTAATTTTAAGTCTTTTCTTAAGCTATCATCTAGATTTGTGATTAAGGGTTTATTACAATTTCTGCAATATGACCAATGAGATTCAATGGGAGTGTTACAAAATGGACAAGTTTTCATTTGTAAGAATATTAATTAGTCTAATATTGTCTATTTTAAGATAAAAATGAAAATAACTTTATTTATTTTTAATTAATATTCAATCAGAAATTCTACAAGTGAGTTCTTTATTTAATTCTTTTTATGATTTCTACGGCATCGTAAATCTTTTGGATTTCATAATCGGGTTCAATATTTTGTGATCTTGAAGAGGATGAATCATTGATCCAGATTGTTAGCATATTACAATTTTTTGCACCCTTAATATCTGTTTCCAATATATCTCCAATATGAATGGCATTTTGAGGTTTGCACTTTAACTTCTTTAATGCGGTTTCAAACATTAATGGATTTGGTTTATAAACTCCTGTTTCATCAGAAAATAGTGTTAATTGGAAATATTTCTGAATATCATATATATCAAATACTTTCTTTATAATTCGTCCAGGAGTAATTCCTGTATTTGAAATTAAACCAATATTGAAATCTGGAGAAAGCTCTTTAAGAGTTTCCTTTACACCAGTTTTTAAAGGAGGCGGTGCATTTAGCATTACTTCTTCAAAATCTTTTTCAATCTCTTTAATTTGAGACTCAGAATATTTAATATCAAGAACTTGAAATAAATTTGATATTCGCTCATGTGTATAAATATGGCGGTAATTAATTTTTTCTAAATTTAAATCAGAAATATGAAATGTTGAATTAAAAGCGTCTTTCACTTTATTAAAAGAAAGAACAATCTCATTTTTTTTTAGAAAATGATTTAGATAATGTAATCTTATATCGGAATAAAATCTATTGGCGAATATTGTATTCCATAGATCAAAAGTAACAGTTTTAATCATATGTAATTTATATTTTAAAATAATTTATTTTTTACTTATTATTTTATTGATACATTCCAAGAAATAATGAGATACAATTTGGAATATGAAATATGTAATCTAATTTATTTGATCACGCATTTTTATTTACTTTCATTTTTCGTGAATTCTTTAAGTAGAGCTCGATCGCTTATCCCTAATGACTTTAACAGAATTTCAAGTTGAATAATTGCATTTTTAGCTTTAATATTCTTTGCTATACGCAAAGCTTTTACAAATTGATTTATTGCTTCCTTTTGTTGACCAATGTAAAATAATGCTTCACCAACATAACTAAGACCTTTAATGATTAGTTCAGAATAATTTGCATCAATTGCAACATTAGTTCCTTTTTTAAAATATCTGAGGCTTTCTTCAAGATTGTTATTTCTCTTTTGAAGAATTCCCATATTAAAATATGCTGTTATAATTCCCTTATTATCTTTAATTTCTTTAAATATTTTTAAAGTTTTTTTATATAATTCAAAAACAATGTCCCATTTTTCATTAATTTCATGAATATAGACTAAATTTCCTAAACAATCCAATAGGTTATAAATATCCTTATTTACTGAACAAATTGTGCTACAATCCAGAAAAATATTACACGCTTTATCAAGTTGGTTTAATTTGATGTAACTATTTCCAATTCCTTTTAAGCATGTGATTTTTTCTTGAACTTGATTTAATTGCTCGTAGATATTGGATGCCTTTTCATAAAACGCTATAGATTTGTAATAATCACCTTTTTTATAGTATAAAGTACCTAATATCCCATAAACTGCTGCTTGTCCTAATCTATCTTTTTGTTTTTTGAAATGCTTTAAACAGATTAAATAGTTTTTTTCTGAGTCAATATATTTATACAATTGTAATTGTAATAGAGCAATATCACCTAATTCTTGAATATAATTGGAATTTTTTCCAATTTTTTCTAATTCCTTCAAATTAATTATTTTTTCTTCTAATAATTGTTTTAATTCTTTTTGAGTAAGTTTATATTTATTTTCGTTCATATAATAAAGAGAAAGTTAAATTTATTGAATTAGATTACTTTAGTTTTATAATAAATTTTCTAGTATTTCTGAGGAAGATTTAACAAATTTTGGACAAAGCATAATAAATAAATCGTTTTTCTCAGCATATTCTCTCCCTTCAGGTGTGTTAATATCACACCCAAGCAATTCTCTGCAGATTATGGAGCCATTAATACTCTGAAATTGATTTACAAATTCTCTAATAAATTTATATGTTTTTTCTTTTGCTTCTAGATCTTCAATTGTTTCCCTACCATATTTTAATCCGATAACCATGAAAGCTCCTGTGACTGCACCACAGGTCTTACCAAAACGCGCTATTCCGCCTCCAAAACCAGTGCCCAATCTTAAAGCCGCCTTTCGATTTATTCCATATTGAGTGCCATAAGTAGAAAGGATTGCTTGAGCACATGTAAACCCTTCCAAAAAACAGGAAACGGCTTTTTCTATATTTGACATTTTACAAAATCTTTTCTTTATACTAAAGTTGAAACCTTTAATCTATAAGAAATATAAAATTTCTTATCTATTATATATTTAGAGATAATATAAGTAAATAATTAATCGATAAAGGTAATTAGATTGAAAGTAAAAGCAAGATTATGGGATAGTCTTGAAGATAAAAAAGTTAAATGCCATGTTTGTGCTAATGAATGTACAATTCTATCAGAAAAAGTAGGAATATGTAGAACAAGGAAAAATTTTAATGGAGAATTATACAGCTTAATTTATGGTTCAATGATCTCATCTGGCAGTTTAGATCCTATCGAAAAAAAACCACTTTATAATTTTTGGCCAGGTGCGACTGCTTATTCCATCGCATCAATTGGCTGTTCTTTTAAATGTCAAAATTGCCAGAATTGGTCAATAAGCCAAGCAAATCCTACAGATAATGGAAAAAACGGATTTTTTGATTCAGAAGAATATAAAGGACGTGGAATATCATTGGTTGAAATGACCCCAGAACAATTAGAAAGAAGAGTTATGAAGAGTGGGGCAAAAACTCTTGCTTATACTTACAATGAACCATTAATATGGCATGAATGGATTCTCGACACAGTTCCTCTTCTAAAGAAACATGATATTAAAACAATTTTAGTAACAAATGGATATTCAACTCCAAATGCTGCAAAAGAATTAATTGAAGTCGGTATTGATGCTGCAAATATCGATATTAAAGCAATGACAGATGATTTCTATAAGAAGATTTGCGGAGTGCCTTCTGTTAAACCTGTTCTAGATACTGCAAAATTATTCAAATCTAACGGCATTCATGTAGAAATTACTAATTTAATCATTCCAGATTTGAACGATAGTAAAGAAGAAATAAAAGTTCTTTGTGAATGGATAATAGAGAATTTAGGCAAAAATACTCCTATTCATTTTTCTGCATATCATCCTGATTTTAAAATGCCCTCAAAAAAGCGAACTCCCTATGAAACATTAGATATGGCATATAACATTGCCAAGAGTACAGGTATTTCTTTCGTTTATGTAGGAAATATTGCACATGAAATGGGAAGTAATACTTATTGTCCAAATTGTAATTATCTACTATTAGAAAGACGAGGATATAGTTTCAAAAAAGTTAATTTGGATGCGGATAAAAAATGTCCAAATTGTTCTTATCAATTAAATAAAGATATTATAGGTGAAATAAACAAAAATCCTTCACATAGATTTTCGTTCTTTTGAATAATATAAAAGATAAAAAAAATTTTTAAAAATTAGAAATACCCTGAAATTCCAATTCCTACCACTAGTAATAAAAATCCTTGGATTAGACATACGACAGCAACAATAAAAGCAAAAGGAGGCCATGAGACTACTTTTGAGACACCCATTAATCCACCAATATAGAATTTAACAAGGATTGCTACAACTGCAAAAATGATGATGAATAATATTATAAA
>JBHLOG010000231.1:0-4097 GCA_048940765.1 Promethearchaeota archaeon
TTTGGAACAGTTATTACGCAGTTTGTTCCACTTTTCATAATCTCAATAGTTTCTGGAATTGTTTTTATTTTAATAGGGGTTCTAGAAGCGCGAAATCTTAAGAAATTCTATCTAGAGCATAAACAAAGTAAGAATGATACAATTGAACCCATTTCGGATGATAATCCACCACAAGAAACTAAAAGCATTTCGTTAAAATTTCGTAAATATAAAAATAATCCATATTTGGCAGGATTTATCTACATTTTTATAATGGAATTAGGAGATAAGACCCAGATTTTAACCATTACTCTTGCTTCAAGATACAGATTACCACTAGAAGTGTGGTTAGGATCTTTCTTAGCTTTAATATCTGTGGCATGGATTGGAATTCTTTTTGGTGGATTTATAGCGACAAAAGTACCAAAATTTTATTTAAAATTAATCTCTACTTCAATTTTTATTTTCGTAGGAATTTTAATATTAATCACATCATTTTAAATTCGTAAAAATAACAAGAGAATTAATTATGAAACCGTTATTAGTTTTTTATTCAAGGACAGGTAGAACAAAACAAGTTGCTAAAATAATTTCTGAAGGTTTAAATTGTGATTATGAGGAGATTATTGATACAAAGAAAAGAACTGGATTTTTTATTGGTTTTTTAAGAAGTGGATATGATGCTATGAAAGAGAACCTAACAGTTATAAAAGAGGTTGAAAAAAATCCAGAAATATATGATCTAATCATCCTAGGAACTCCAATATGGGGTAGTAGGATGACTCCCGCGATAAGAACATATATCTCGGAAAATAAAAGCAAATTTAAGAACGTAGCATTTTTTTGTACCGAGGGCGGGGATCAAGGTTTCAAGGCATTTGAAGGTATGGCACTTTTATGTGAGAAAGAACCATTATCCACTTTAGAAGTTTCAAAAATAGAGATTAAAAAAGGTTTACATAGTGAAAAAATCAATTCTTTTTTTCAAGAATTACAAAAATCTTAACTATTTTTTCCTTAATATTAATATGAATTTTAAGTAAGAACCTATTGTAAGTTGCTTCCTTCCTCAAAAGCTTTTAGATTTACATCTAAAGATTCCCCGATCAATTGTTCTTTTAAAGAATCTTCAAGTAAGTCTTTTTTTATGGGCAAAAATCTTAAAACGTAGCCCAATATAACGGTGTTAGCAACTTTAGGATTCTTTATAACCTCTTCTGCTATACTCGTAGCAGGTATAAAATATATATTATCAGAATGTTCAAATAAAATATCTATTAAATACTTTAAAGAAGGATATTCTTTTCCAATTATTTTTTTCTCATAAGTTGATATAATTAACTTTGTATTTTTATCAGGTTTAGTATATTTTAAAGCATCTAATATACTACTCTCCTCAAGTGCAATTATCATATCTGCTGTTCTTATCATTGGTATTGGGGCATATAGTTTATTTCCAAAACGAAGGAAGCATGTCACTTTTCCTCCTCTTTGACTAAGACCATGAGTCTCAGAAGTGATAACTTTATATCCTTCTTTCATTAAAGTACTACCTAAGAGTTGCAATAACCTAATTAAACCCTGTCCACCTAAACCAGTGATTACTATCGTATAACTTTCAAGATTCATTTTGACTCCTCCGCGATAATAGCATTATTTGGACAAATCTCCTCACAGATTCCGCACCCTAAACATAAATTGGGGTCAATATAGGCAATATTCTCTTTTTCAGCGATAGCAGGACATCCAAATTGACTATAACATAGACCGCAATTATTACATACTTCAATATTAACATTTCTTATTACTGGGACTTGTCTTTTAATGGATTTTTGAATACACTCGGCTTTAATAACAATTACCTGTAAATTTCTACTTTTTAAGACATCAAGTCCTTTTTCATAAATAAGGTGTTTTAACTTTTTAGAAAAGTATTCATCCTTTAACTCAGATTGCTTAATTACACTTATAAAAGCTCCAGTACCTTGTAAAAAATGTTCTAAATCAATGCTTTTCTTGAAAATTCCTTCTTTATAATAACGAATATCGCTCCCAGGATGAGGTTGTTGTCCCGTCATTCCGATCCAACCATTATCTAATATTAATACTAAAATTGGAGCTTTATTATAGATTCCATTTAAAAGCGCAGGAATTCCTGAATGAAAAAAAGTGCCATCTCCTATGATTGCGATATTTAAACTATCACTTGTCTGAGCAACTCCTTGAGCTAAGGCTATACTAGATCCCATACAATACTTAACATTCGCAAAATCAAATGGTGGTAAAGCAAGTAAAGTATAACAACCGATATCCTGATAAAAGTAAACTTCTTTCCCTGTATTAGATTTCAACTTTTTAACAGCTTTTTGTAATGCATATCCAGTTGTCCTATGAGGACATCCTGGACATAATATAGGATTCCTTGGTACTATATTATACTTTTTCTCATTAATTTGAATTAAATCTATCTTCGGCTTCAGATTAGTTATTTTCATCAAAGCTAAAGCAATTTTGGTGGGATTTAGTTCTCCAATAAAAGGCAGTAATGATTTTTCTTTAGAATAAGAAAAGGGATCTTTTCCATGAATTTTCACATTAATAACATTTTTTTGAGCGATAGCTAAAATCTCAGTTTCAAGAAATGGATCATTTTCTTCTATAACAAATATCTGTTTAAATCGTTTAAGAAACGCTGCTACTTTTTTTTCAGGAAGTGGATTTATGAACCCTATTTTAAGAATTGGTGCTTTAAGTTCGATAAATTTCAGCGCTTCACGTATATAACTATATGACACACCACTGGTGATTATTCCTAGGTCATATTTATTTCTTAAATGTTCATTTTCAATCCTATTTAATGGGCTATTCTCAGATATTTCTAATGCTCTCTTCATTCGATTATATATGTGATCCTCTTTCAAATCTAAAAAATAAAGCCTTAAAGCAATATTGACTTCTTTAGATAAATCAAACTCATCTTCAATCTCAGATCGTTTAAGTTTACCAATTACTACATTACTTCGAGCATGAGAAACCATAGTAACAGTTCTTAATATAACTGGAAGTTTTAACTCTCTTGAAATTTTAAATGCTTCTCTGGTAAACTCTAAACATTCTTGAGGATCACTTGGCTCTAATGCCGGTATTTTTAACAATTTTAAGTAGTTTCTTGAATCCATTTCTACAGCGCTCGAATGTTGTTGAGGATCATCAGCTACTAAAATAACCATTGCTGAATTCTTATTCTTTGGACGCGTCGTAGCGAGAGCAAATAATGGATCTGAAGCAACGTTCAAGCCTACATTCTTCATTCCAACCATTGAAGTTGCTCCTCTAGAATATGCAGCACCTGCCACTTCAATAGCTACTTTTTCATTGATACTACTTTCTACCCATTTTATTCCTACTTCTCTGAAAATCTCCATGAAATTTTCTCCAACTTCTGAGCTGGGTGTCCCGGGATAATAAGTATAAATATCTATGCCACTTTCTAAAGCACCACGAACTATTGCTTCATTTCCCAGTAAAAATTTCTCTTCACCAGGATTACCTTTAATAATTTTATTATAACTCATTTTCTTAGAAGAATCAAATCTAAATTTGTATATATATTATCAAAAATTTGCTTTACAATTAATCTTTACATAATTTTAAAATTCATTCATTTAGGGATTAAATTTTTATATAGTCATATTCTAGATTCTTTTATCTCACCAAATTTATTATAAAAATAAACTCTAAGGTGTATTTATATTGAAATCTAAAAAAAAATTTACAATACTCATCTTTTTACTATTACTAATTTCTCTTATTATCATCGATTTCAATTTTATATTGTTTACATTAGACAGAGAAATCAAAAATCAAGTAGAAGATGAAAACCTTTATGGTATTCTGAGAAATTCACTTATTGAAGACTGGAATGTTACTTGGGATGAAGGAAATGATGAATATGGACGTAGTATTGTCGTAGATAAAAATACGGGAGATATTTATGTGACAGGATATAATGATACATCTGATCAAGATATTATTTTAATTAAATATAATAGTAATGGGCAACAACAATGGAATATCACCGGGGATAATGGGCTTACTGAATATGGTTATGATATTGC
>JBHLOG010000232.1:0-4084 GCA_048940765.1 Promethearchaeota archaeon
ATTAGGGAAAGAATTTTTTCTAAAAGCACAAAAAATTAAAGATATGTTAAAAACAGTAGGAGCCCCTCCACCTACACTAACTACTCCTTTAAAAACTGAAGAAGATAGAACACAAATAATCGATAAAGAAACAAAAGTATTAGAGAAAGAAATTTATCCTTCGAAAACAATAATACCAGAAAAACCACTTCCTCCTAAACTACCCCCTCAGATAATGCCTTCAATAACTTCTCATGAATTACCCACTGAAAAGAAAATTATAGAAACTCCTAAATTAGAAAATCCTCTTGAAATGATGCATAAAAATGCTGAGGAAATTATAAAATCTGGAAAATCTAAACTCAAACAAGAGAGTGTTGGTTTAAAGTTAAATCCCGAAGATTTTATGGTAAAAGCCAAACCAAAATCAGTAGAATTTGTGACAAAAGATACAAAACCTAATTTAACAATATCACCATATAGTCAGGTAAAGGGTAATGGTGATTTTAAAGCACCATTTTCCGATTCTCCTTTAAAATTAATGGATAAAAAACAACAGTCAAGTCCTACTCCCCTTAAGAAACCGATTATCCCTATGAAATCTCCTGAATTCCCAACGGAAAATATTCGGCAAAAAATTGATGAAATAGAAAAAAATTCTGAAGTGATTGAAATGCAACAAAAGCCTACAATAAAGGAACCAGTGCAGAAAGAAGAATTAAAAAAATCAATTATAGAACTAAAGATTAAAAAAACAAATTTAACAAAGATGTTATTAGATTTTGAAATGAAAGAGCTCAGGGGAGAACTCACCAAGGAAGAATTAGATAAAAAAAAGGTAAAAATTGATGAATATTTAAAAAAGATTGAGCAACAAATTCAAGAATATCAAAAACTTTTAGATGAATCACAATAATTGGAGAATTTAGAAAAAACTTTACTTGTATCTTCTTGTTAGCATTTTCTTGACTTTTTATGATTTTTGTATTATTTCTACATTTTATAGTTTTTTTGATAAATAGAATTGATTTTAAAAGATAATTCTTAAAAGTAAGAAATTAAAAATTGATTGTTATCAATAATTTAGAAAAAATTTTTTATATAGCTATCAGGAACATTAGCTTCCCCCATGATAATTCCTTTTTTCCCTCCATGATAATCAGAACCACCAGATTTTTTTAAATTGTATGCTTCAGCAAGTTTCCGGTAATAATTTGGAAAAAATTCTTGTGCCCATTTTGCTTTTTCTGTTTCATGAAAAGGTCGATTTTTTGCATATGTATATTCAATTTCAAGTCCTCTTATTCCTGCTTTAATAAATTGTTGTAAGAATTTTTCCCGGTTCTTAACTTCATAAATTCCGGGATGTGCTAAAATAGGAGTTCCTCCGGAAGAATTAATTAAATCTATAGATTCTTCAAGATCAAGTTCTACTTCTCTATCAACGAATGCTGCACCCCCAATGCTGATCATCTTGAATAACTCTTTTCTAGACTTTCCTTTTACTTTGTCTGGATTATTTCTTTCCATAATATCAACAATATGAGGTCGACCTACAACTTGATTTACTGCAATAGCTTTTACATCATCAAATGAGATGTTATACTCAAATTCATCTCTTAATCGCTTACAAATGGCTTTTTTTTGTTCCAGTCTACCCTTTATTTGGTCGTTTATTGTATTTATTAACTTTGTAGAAGTATGATCAATATTTAACCCAATAATATGAATGTCTACTAATTCTCTTTTTGGTTCATTTCTAATTGAAATTTCTATACCGGGAATTGTTATAATGTTTTTTGATTCTCCATAAGATAAAAATTCGTTTACACCTCCTATTGTATCATGGTCTGTTATAGCAATTGCTTTTATTTTAAGATGCAATGCTTGATCAATTAACTGTGAAGGAGTAGTTAATCCATCAGAAGCAGTAGTATGCAGATGAAAATCAATCATTAAAAGTGTGAATTAATTAAATTATTATACTTTTTAAAAACGATAAGAAAGTATAAAATTTAACCAATTACATATAATTATTATTTAATATCTTAAAGTAGTTACAGTGTAAAAAAAGGTGGCCTTAAAATTCCAATAGTTGTTATGAAGTTTGGAGGTTCTTGTCTAAGAGATAAAGAAGCGTTTAATAAAATCCTCAAAATAACTAGTCTTTATAATGATGTAAAGAAAGTATATGTAAGTTCTGCATTTAATGGTATAACAGATTTACTTCTAAAAACAGCAAATACTTTAGAAGATGATAAAGAAACAGACAAAAACATGGCATTAATCGAAAAAAGGCATATTGATATAATTGAACAAATATTTGCTGAGGATTCTGAACATTATTTAAAAGCAAAAGATTGGATTGATGAAAAATTAAGTGAGTTAGAGGATAGATTTGCTGATATTAAAGAATTTGGATTAGAACCATATTATAAAGATTATATATTAAGTTTTGGAGAAATTTTATCAACATACATATTAAATCATTTTCTTTTAAGCAATGGATTAGATTCTGAATTTATAGCGACAAATAAATTAATTATCACAAATGATGATTTTAATAACGCCTACCCCCTATATAACCTAACCAATGCACGAATTGAACGATTATTAATTCCACTTATAGAAAATCCTAAAAAAGATACAATAGTTTGTTTAACAGGATTTATTGGTAGAAATAAATTAGGCGTTACAACAACCCTAGGGAGAGGAGGTTCTGATTATACAGCAACTATTTTAGCACGAGGGTTATATGAAGTAGGAAATGATAAAAATATTAAAATAATTCTATGGAAAGACGTTGATGGATTATTAGCAATCGATCCTAAATTTATATCAAGCCCATCTCTCATAAAAAACTTGGATTATGCTGAAGCAAAACATATCGCTAATTTTGGAGCAAAAATTCTCCATCCTAAATGCTTAGAAGCTATTGAAAGTTATAATATACCATTAGAAATACGGAATTTTGATAAACCATTAGAAACTAACTTTACGGAGATTTCTGAAATAACAGATAAAGATCATATTAAGGGGATTTCTGCTGTAGAATTTGCTACGATTATAACAGTTATTTCCGGAAGTATGGTTGATGTTCCCGGTATTTTAGCTAAAATATTCAAGGTAATGAGTAAAAATAAAATTAGTGTATCTTTAGTAGCTCAAAGTTCCTCCGAAATAAGTACATCCTTTATTATAAATGAAGAAGACTCTGAGAAGGCAATTACTGCTTTAAAAGGTGCAGATTTCCTTTCCGAGTTTTTTAAAATCAAATGGGAACAGATTGCTGTGATCAATATAACAGGGCTTAAGATCCTTGAAACTAAAACTAAAGCAGAGATTTTTAACGCACTTGACAAAAAAAAGATTAAGGTTAGAGCTATTTCACAAAGTTATGATGAATTGAATTTGTCTATAGTTGTTGATAGAAATAGATTAAGTGAGGCCATAAATATTATTCATAATGATCTCTACGACATATTTGAAGATTAGTGTTAGATGAAAACAACTTCTTTTTAAAAATACTTAAATTTGAAAATTAAGGGTAAAATTATTCAATAAAAAATTAGTGAGGATTTTTTCGCAAACCTTAAGTTCTAGAATCAATAATTCGACGAGTTAATTCAGTAAAGGCTTCATCGACGTTAACTCCTGTTTTAGCAGAAGTTTCGATATAAATGCTTCCCTCTTTTTCAGCAAAAGAACGTGCCTCTTCTCGATCAATTACCATTCCAACATCTTCTATTAAATCAGCTTTATTCCCAATAAATACAAAAGGAATATTTTCACCGGCGAATTGCCTTATTTCAGTAAGCCATTTTCTTGTCTCAGCATAAGTTTGTTCTCGAGTTAAGTCAAAAACTAATAATGCTCCAGCTGCGCCTTTATAAAACGTACTACGTATAAATTCAAATCGTTGTTGACCTCCTATATCCCAAATACTTAGAGTAGCAATCTCTCCCTGCCGAAACTCAACGTCTTTGGTTAAAATATCAACTCCAACAGTTAATTTATAGTTAGCTTGAAATCTATTCTTTATAAAACGTTGGACAAGGCTAGTTTTACCTACAGCTGCCGCCCCTGTTAATAATACTTTTAATTT
>JBHLOG010000003.1:0-65768 GCA_048940765.1 Promethearchaeota archaeon
TTTGAATATTGTTCTATTATATAATTAAAAACCTTTTCTTGATTTTGAGTTAACCCAACTTGAGGAAATCCTCTTTTGACAAACTGTATTATCATTTTTTCTTCAATTTTTTTATCGTAATTTAATCTTAAAGTTCGCTTAGTTTCTTCAATATCTGGAAAATGATGATTTTGTTTATAGTGATCTAATAGATATGTCAGAATCTTTCTTTCTTCTAGGGTTAATTCTGAATCTATACTTTTCATTTTATTATATCTTGAGAAAATCAATTCTTAGTTTTAAATAACCATATTAGACTTATACTCTCTTTTTAATAAAATTATGTAAATTTGTTTTCTTAATAAATGCAAAAATTGCATTTAATTTTATATGTGAAAATTTATCTAATATATACTAAAAGGAAATTAAATTATTCAATATTTAAAGAGATCTACCCTTAATACAAATTTATAATAAGTTAACTCTCTCCCTACATGATCATATCAGAATATATTTGTTTCCTTTTTTCCTTTTTTCTAACTCTATAACTTAATTATTAAATTACTAAAAAAGTTATTTAAATGAGTAATGGTCTGGTTCGGGATGTACTTTATTGACTAAATTAAGGTCAAAAATATCTTTTTGTTTAAAATTCTTTTTTGTGTATCCTAAATTATGAAGAGTCTTTATGAATTTCATAGTTGCTTGTATATAACCGTCCGAGAGGGCTATGCAGTATTTTGGAGATATTTTTAAAACTGCCTCCACATAATTTTTATCAATTATTTCAAATGATTTTGATATTTTCTCTGCTGCTATAGATGGTGAATCTCTGAGTAAATAAGACGCATTTTTATGGTGAATCAGAAATTTTAATACTAATTCAATGTTGTTTTGAATAAGCTTTTTATGGACAAATATTCCATAACTCGGATTATTTGGCCATAATTCCTTTGCTTCAATGATTAAATGAGACTCTAAAATTGTTGATGTGAAAACAGCTAAAGCAGGAGTTCCAACACCTGCTTCCAAAGAACCATCTCTCATATCCATAGCAATAAATTCTGCTTGTTCGTAGTTTTTAATCATAATTTCCTCTAATAAATTGAATCTTTTTAAATAATAATTTAATATGACATCATGAATAGAACCTTTACTTGGAACACCTATAGTTTTTCCTTTGAATTGAGAAAAGACCCTATTTAAATCATTATCTAATTGCTCTTGTGTTTTATATCCTCTTTTTGCAACTACAATTGTTCCTTCAACATGCCCTCCGGCTATGCATATGATTGGGATTTTTTGAGCAATTCCTATAATGGCAGGAGGTAATCCCATATACCCTATATCTAATTTTCCTTCTTTAAATGCCTTAACCATAGTGGGTCCAGTTCCAAATAGAACCCAATTTATATCTACTTTTAAATCATTAGCTAAATCGTCATTTTCCATTAATATATAATTAGTATGATATGCAGTTGAAAGGTGCCCAATCGTTAATTTATCTTTTCTAATTAAAATCACCATTTTGTTTCTAATTTACTGCAAAAATTGCATTAATCTTTAATTTTTATAATACTAATAAATAAATGATATATATTTATTGAAATATTAGATATTTAGTTGAATTGAAATCAAAATAAGTAAGAATTTTACTGTGATAAATATAAAAGTTTTCTTCCTTTCATTATTGGCAGATAAATTTGGTAAAGAAGAATTAATTTTTAACCTTGACCATGTTATTACATTAAATGATTTGTTAAATGAATTAAATTCTAAACTTGGAAGAGAATTTAAAGAAACTATTATTGTCTCGGAAGGTAAATTAAATAAATACATCATTTTAGGGTTAAATGGAAAAAGTATTGATATATTTGATGGTTTGGACACATTAATAAAAGATGGAGATGAACTTTCTTTTCTACCAGCTATCGCTGGAGGGTAATGGAAATTCCCTTTTAAAAATTGATGAAAAAATTGCAATTAATTTTTTAATCTAATAAACTTTTTTCCATTTAACAAAATATCTGTAAAATCAATAGACAATGAAAGAATTTTTAAATTGTTTAAATTGCGGTAAACTTTTGGGAGATAAAGAGAGAAATCAGTATAATTTTTGCGCTGAATGTCTTTTAAAGTTAGATTTTAGTTTAGAACAGTTAAATCATGAAGAGATAGATTATAACTTACAAAGAATTTTAAATTTCTTTGTATCTGATGTTAGTGTTGCTTTTAATAAAGATCCAGCCGCTCAATCCCTCTTAGAAGTTTTAACAAGTTATCCAGGAGTTAAAGCCATCTTATTGCATCGTATTGCTCATTTTTTCTGGAAAATTGAAATGCCATTTGTGCCGAGATATCTTTCAGAAATTACTAGGGAACTTACAGGAATAGAGATTCATCCTGGTGCCGATATCGGGAAGGATTTTTTTATTGATCATGGAGGTGGGGTTGTTATTGGAGAAACAGCAAAGATTGGTGATAATGTTACAATCTATCAGGGAGTTACCTTAGGAGGAACAATGACTGATCCAGTTAAAAGGCATCCAACTCTAGGAAATAATGTCGTTGTCGGTACGGGAGCAAAATTATTAGGCCCTATAACCATTGGAGATAATGTAAAAATTGGAGCAAACTCTGTAGTTATTACTGATGTACCTTCGAATTCGGTAGTGGTTGGCGTCCCAGGAAAAATTATATCGCAAGAAGGAAAAGCGATTAAAAAAATAGATTTATCTCATGGAGATTTACCTGATCCATTAGTAATTACTCTCTCTTCGATAAATCGAAGAATTGCCTATCTTGAAAAACAGTTAAATATTAAATCTGATAGCAAAGAAGATGATATTGAAATATATTATGGTTTAGAAGGAGGAGGTATTTAGATAAATCAACTCACATTTAGGGAGGTAAAAAAATTTGGGAAAAATATATAATAATATTATTGAAACAATTGGAAATACACCATTAGTAAAACTTAATAGAATCACTGAAGGTATTGACCCAAATATCTTTGTAAAAATTGAAGCTTTTAATCCTGGTGCAAGTGTAAAGGATCGAATTTGTATATCTATGATTGAAGTAGCTGAAAAAGAGGGAATTATTGATAAAAACTCAACTATCGTTGAACCTACTTCAGGAAATACAGGTATTGGTTTAGCATTAGTTTGTGCTGCAAAAGGCTATAAATTAATTCTAACAATGCCAGAGAGTATGTCCGTTGAAAGAAGAAAAATCTTGAAGGCATTTGGTGCGGAGTTAATTTTAACTCCCGCAGAGAAAGGTATGAGAGGAACTATTGAAAAAGCAGAAGAATTAGCTAAGGAGGATGATAAAATATTCATTCCTCAACAATTCAAAAACCAAGCAAATCCGGAAATTCATCGTAAAACAACTGCGGAAGAAATTATAAATGATTTAGATGGTAAAATTGATGGTTTTGTTGCAGGAGTTGGAACTGGAGGTACTATAACAGGTGTTGGAGAAATTCTTAAAAAGAAAGTAGGAGATCATGTAAAAATATATGCTATAGAGCCAGTTCAATCTGCAGTTTTGTCAGGTGGAAGTCCAGGTCCACATAAAATACAAGGTATAGGAGCTGGCTTTGTGCCAGATGTATTAAACACAAACATTTATGATGAAATAATTCAAGTTAAATATGAAGATGCAGTAGAAACCTCAAGAAAATTAGCTAAACTTGAAGGAATTTTTGTAGGAATTTCTGCAGGAGCAGCTACGTGGGCAAGTATCTATAAAGTATCGAGATATTTTCAAAAAGGAAATAATATAGTAGTAATTTTACCAGATACAGGTGAACGCTATTTATCGACAGAGCTTTTTGAGGATTAATCTTATCTAATTCACTTCAATTTACAATATTTTTCAAAATTTATAGCTTTTTTAATACCAATTCATAGATTCCTTTTATTTTATCTTTTTCTCTTATCTCTATTAGCTCCGCTAACTCTTGTCTTTTACAATTTTCAGGAATGTTCTTAGTAGCAGAAGGAAAATCCAATTCAACTTCTAATATATCTCCTTTATTTAGTTCTTCAAGTGCTAATTTTGTATAGACAAAATTCATAGGGCACATATTACCTTTAATATCAATTTTTTTTATTTTCAATTGATTATACTTGTTTATGTTTTCTATTGACATACATCATCAATCCTATAATTGTAAGTTTCAACTAAATCTTCAGGATTTATCCCACATGCGATACAATTTTCATCTCTATAAATATCAATAAAATTAAAGGCATTGCGTAGAAGATCTACATATAAAATCTTATTTGTTATTAAATCTCCTACATCTAAGATACTTTTAATTGCTTCATTAGCTTCTATACAACCAAGAATCCCTGGAATTAATCCTATAACTCCTGCTTCAGAACATGACATTCCAGTAGGAGTATCAGTGATATTACCAAAAAGGCATCTATAACAAGCAGTTTTTGCTTCTGGAACTACAGTTATTATTTGACCATGAAATCTTAGCACCCCTGCTATTGTAAATGGGATCTTTAAATTAACACATACATCATTAACTAACATTTTAGTAGGAAAATTATCGGATCCTTCTATAACAAAGTCAGAGTCTTTAATAATTTCTTTAGCATTTTTTGGCGTGATTTTATCGAAAATAGCTTCGATATAGCAATCTGGGTTTAAAAGATTAAGTTTTTCAATAGCACTCTCCGTTTTTTTCTTATTAATATCTTTTGTGTAATGAAGAATTTGTCTATGTAAATTAGATGGTTCAACTAAATCATAATCAACAACTCTTAGATTACCAATTCCCGCACCTACTAGATAATAAGCAGATGGTGATCCAAGAGCTCCTAGGCCAATTAACGTTATCTTTGCTTTTAATAATTTTTTTTGACCTATGCCACCAACCTCCTTAAGGACAATTTGACGAGAATATCTTTTAATCTGTTCTTCTGTTAAATTCATCTTCTTCTATTCGTATAATAAAGCCTAAGATATTAAAATTTTAAACTTATATAAAATAAAATGCAAAAATTGCATTTAGATATTTAAAGGACTGTAGCTAATTTAATCAAAAGGAACATAATTCAATCATATATTGGATTTCGCAACCGATTAATTTAAAAGTTTAATCCTCCCTCCTTTTTTATATTATTAGATTGAAAAATTCTTCCTTTTCTTCTTTTTCTTAAAATTTTTTAAGAATATTCTTATTTATCATATGAAATTATAAAAAAAAAGATTTGACGCAATCTTTTAAGTAGAATAAAAGAAATTTAAAGGTGTTTAGCTAATGTTTAATTAATTCAAAATTAATTTTTTCGAGTAGATAAATATGGAAAAAAAATATCAATTTATTAAAATTGAAAGAAAAGGTAAAATCAGTATAATTAGGTTTAATCGCCCTGAAAAGAAAAATGCTTTAAGTGAAGCCATGAGAAGAGAAATAATTGATGCTTTAAAATCTCTTAAAGAAGAACAAAGGATTAAAGCTGTAATTATTTATGGAGGAGAAGAGTTTTTTTCAGCAGGGTTTGATAGGGATGAGGTCCAAGCAATAGTACAAGGAAAAGGAGATTATCAGCAATTTATCGATTCCAATCATCTTTTTCATCAAACAATATTTGAGTTTCCTAAATTATTAATTGCTGCTGTGAATGGATATGCTCTTGCAGGTGCTTTTGACCTTGCTGTTATTTGCCACCTTCGTGTTGCTTCAAAGAATTCGCTTTTTGGTCATCCCGAGATAAGGTTTGGTGCATGTCCTTTGTTTTTTCCCTATATGACGCTTGTAGGGCGTGGGAAAGCACTAGAAATTGCTTTGAATACAGGAACCAAGGAAACTTTCCTTACTGCTGAGGAAGCATTTCGGCTTAATATTATAAATAAGTTAACTGAGAAAGGAGAAGTTTTGAATGAGGCTATCATTTTAGCAAAACAGATTATTCAATCTCCTGATTATGTAGTAAAACAATTAATACAAGTAAATAGTATATTTTTCAATCAAGTTAATGCTTTTGATGCTGAAATAGATAGCATTGTTAAAAGTATGAGTACATTTTTGGGGATTTAATTACTTTTTTTATTTTATTTTTATTAATAAATATAAATATAATTTTTTTGAGATGAAGATTTTATTAGAGCTGCTGTTTTTGAAGATATTAAAAAAATTGTTTATAGAGAAGATTATCCAAGACCTATTCTTGGTCCAGATGAGGTATTAATTAAGGTTCATTACTGTGGAATATGTGGAACTGATATAGGTAATTTTAAATATCAGATCTATCAAGTTCCTTTAATAATGGGACATGAGATATCCGGTGAAGTAGTTGAAATAGGTAAGAACATTACTAACATGAGTATCGGAGAGAAAGTAATTGCTATAAACGTTTTAACATATGTTACAGGGCAATTAAAAGGATTAGGTATATTTGAAGATGGAGGTTTTGCTGAATATGTAAAGGTAAGCAAGAATAATATATTTTTTCCACCTAAATCAATTTCAATTAAAGAAGCCGCTATGATTGAAACCTTTGCTAATATAATGAGAGCCTTAAAATTTTTGAGTATCCAAAATAATCAGAAAATCATAATTATTGGAGGAGGAAGTATCGGATTAGCTTTCTTAGTAACTTTAATTAGTGAAAAAGACCCTGAATATATAGTTTTAATAGAACCTCATGAATTTCTAAGGAAAAAAGCTTTAGAATTTGGCGCTTCGAAAACTTTTCCTCCCCGCAAAGCTAAACTACGAAAATTTATGAAACAATATGGTCATCCTTCCTTAATTTTTGACTGTGTGGGAAGCGAGGAAACTTTAAAGATGGCAATTGATTTAATTCAAAGAGGAGGAACTATACTTTTGGAAGGGATTCAAAAAGGGAAAATAAACCTTCGTCCATTTGACTTTATAAACAAAGAAATTTGTCTAAAAGCTTGTTTAGGACATGATCGTGAAGATATTTTGGCAGCCATAGACTTATTCGCTAAAAATAAAATAGATGCTACAAAATTTATTTCAAAAGTTGTTCATTTAGAAGATTTACAAACAATTTTTGAAAGATTCCTTGAACCTACTGGGAGAGATTTCATTAAGATTTTAGTAAAGTTATAATACTATTTTTGCTTCAATTTATCTTTTTTTACATTTCTTAATATTTTAAAATAAAAGATCTAAATACTTTTATTTTTAATAGGATTTTAAACTCATAATCATGTAGTAAAAAGGCTAAATATAAGTGTCATTTAAAGGAATAGAAGAAACTTTTAAAAGAATCGGTGTTGTTGTTAATAAAACTCCTGTAATGACTTCAAGGACTCTGAATTTACTCCTAAATACAGAAATCTATTTTAAATGTGAAAACTTTCAAAGAGTTGGTGCCTTTAAGTTTCGAGGAGCTTATAATTCATTGAGTTTACTTTCTGAAGAAGAAAAAAGACAAGGTGTAATTACTCACTCAAGTGGTAATCATGCTCAAGCTATTGCTTTAGCAGCATCATTATTAGGAATTCAAGCAACAATAATTATGCCCAAAGGAGCTCCTAAAACTAAAATCAATGCAACTAAAGGATATGGTGCTAAGATAGTATTTTGTGATAATAATTTAGAATCTAGAATTCAAACTACAAAGGAATTAATTGAAAAAAATAAATTAATTCTTATTCATCCCTATGATAATGATAATATAATTAATGGTGCGGGAACAGCAGCTTATGAATTAATTAAAGAAATTGGCAAATTGGATATTATAATTGCTCCACTTGGAGGTGGTGGATTATTAAGTGGGACTGCTATTGCTACTAAAGAATTATGTCCAAATGCACAAATTATTGGAATAGAACCTTCTATAGCCGATGATGCTCTGAAATCTCTTAAAGCAGGCTATATTATACCAAGTACATATCCAAATACAATTGCTGATGGTTTGCGTACCTCTCTCTGTGAAAAAACTTTTAATATTATTCGCAAATTTGTAAATCAAATACTTACAGTAACTGAAATGGAAATAATTGAAGCAATGAGATTTTTATGGGAGCGTATGAAAATAATTGTTGAACCTTCTGGAGCAGTACCTTTGGCAGCTATATTATCAAAAAAAGTAATAGCAGAGAATAAAAAGATTGGGGTAATCTTAAGTGGAGGTAATATCGATTTAGAACCTTTTTTTCAATTATTAGAAAAGACCATTGTATGAGTTATGTTAGAATCATTAACTGAATTATTCAAAAACATAGAACTTTCTTGGATCGATTCCGCAGTAGATATTGATAGTTCTGATGAGTTTTTTGCTCTTCTAGCTATATTTCCAAACTTAGAGAGAATTTTTCAAGATGCTAAAGAGAAAAATAGAGATGAAATTCAAAGAACAATAAGACATATATTTAGATCGTATAAAATTTTCTTCTTAATAAAAAGTGGAAAATTTTATCATGAAACCCTTTCAAAAGAATCAATAATTAGAATCCAAGAGAAAGTTATAAATCAGCATGTTCAAAACGAATTAATCATTCCAATAATTTTAATGTATCATGATATTGGCAGATATATTGATAATAAAAAACATCCTTATCATAGTTATCAACTTATTTCAAACTTGAGATTGCTTGAGTGTTTTGAGCTTTCAAGTATAGAAAAATTACTTGTCAGCAAATTAATTCAGTATCATTTGTTAATTGCAACTATATATACTGGTGAATCCACTTTTTATGGGATTTATTCATTATTGAATGATCCAGAATTTATTAGATTGATCTCAAGTAAAAATATTATCGATAGATTCATCGATCTGTTAGAAACTTTTACCTATATTGATATTCTTGGTTATTATTACACCAAAATATTTGACCATTACATTAAGTTTTATGATGAAATTAGTTCAAAATTAAAGGTTATTTTAAATATTTGGCCGAATAAAGAATTAACATTAAAAAAAGCAAAAGAATATTCACAAGAATGGTTAGAATGGAGACTTGCTGGTGCCCTTAGAATATTCCAATTTGTTGAAACACAACCACATTTAACCAAAGAATTTTATTATAATAAATTAAAGAATAGTATAAAGGAAACTGATAATCAGTTACTTAACGGACTTAATTGGGATTCAATAAGGAACCAATATTTGATCTATTCTTATAAAATACAATTGAGATATTCTTTAGCATTTTTAATGATACTCGCATTTGGGAGTTTTCAACGAATGGGATTAAAAATTAATACCGGTATTTCATACAAATTAATTTTATTTTGGACCCTACTTTTAAAGGAAATAGAATCAAGATCTAAAAAGAATCCTAAATCTCTATGGAATATTTTTTTAGAGGGAATGCCTCATTGGTCAAAAATAAATGAAGCTTTTATAGAAAAGTTGAGTAATAATAATCTTAAGGCTTTGATTCATAATTCCAAACAAGAATTCGATAAGGACAAGAAAGAATTTAATCTGTTTTTAGATTTTAGACATATAGTCAAATAAATATTGGGTTAATCTGAAAAAAAAAAGAAAAATCTATTACTCCCTTTTTTTAAATGGTTATATAATTTCATATACATATATCCATATTATATAGGTTTTAAAACTATACCGGATAACCTATATTTCAGTTATCAATATATTCATCGACTTTATGAAGGGAATCATATATTTCTCGGTAATCATTCTAGGGTTTCTATTGATATTAGTTAAAAAAAAGAAGATTTTATCTCCGTTTATATTAATATCATTTTTGTCAGACGAAATGAGGGAAAAATCTTTTGTATATAACCATAACACGAAAAAAATGTCAAAAGAATTAGCTTTTATTCTTAGGTTTATTGATAGATCCATAACTGCTTCCTTAATTAGGGATAATTTTCAATTAATATTATAGTTCTTAATTTAATTTTATATATGGTGTATCGTAAGTGAAACTGTTCAATTTTTTATCTCGATTAAAAAAAACAAAACAATTAGTACGTATGACAGTCGTAGGAGATGGAGCTGTCGGAAAGACGACATTGGTTCAAGCAATGCTCCGAAGAACATCAAATCATACCAAAAACACTTCTCTTGACTACCATTTAGATGATAAAAAAATTACTCGCACTCCCTTTATGGAGATTGAAACTTGGACATATGGAGATTTGCGATTTCAATGTTATGATTTAGCTGGGCAAAGAATTCCTGGAGGTCATCCTTTAGACCTTTTACAAGAACAAGTGATACGTTCTATTGATATTTATATCTTTGTCTTCTCAATAGATAGATATAAATCATTTGAAAATCTTAATAATTGGATCCAGTTGATGGATCTACAGACAAAAAGTAGGAATGGTTCTAAAGGATTTATTTTAGTAGGAAATAAAATAGATTTAGAAAGAAATGTATCACATGAATTAATCAATACTATGGTGGGGATTAATAAATATTTTCAAACTTATGTAGAAACATGTTCATTAGATGGAGAAGGTATTGATAGCTTATTAAATGAGATTGTGGGTATGGGTAAAAAACTCCTTAATGCACACGATTAAAGGAGTCATATAATTAAATTAAACCGTCATCTTTAAAATTATGATGAGAGGAGGTGAAATCTTGACTGAAGTTAATTGTAAAATTTGTGACGAGAAGATTAAATTCGATCCTAATAATCCTAAAACTTATATCCATAAATCTGAATCCGGTAATCTAATGATTGGAAAGTTATTTACCATTCGAATAGGGCACCGAGCTGGTTCAGGTAAATCACATATTAATGTGATTGTTATAGATGAACAAGGTGCTTATAGAGCTCACAAAGATTATTATGAAGAAAAGGAAAGTATAGAAGGAACTCCTGATCTATGGAATGATCTTCAGCGTGATATACCCATAGAACTTCGTCCATACTTAGCTTTCGCGAATACTGAAGAAAGAAAAATACTAACCGCTAATTGTGAACCATTTAGAAAAACTGTAATTGAATGGTATAACACTTTAACAGAATTGAAAAATAGCAATCCTCATAGTCAATTTTTCAAATTCTTGGCTGTTAAATGGGGTTTTATAATTGGAAAAGGAAATGATATCATAAATTATAAATATGAACCCGATTCTTGGAGCTACTTATTATATTTGCGTCTCCTTGCAAGGTTTAAACCCTCACCAGATTTACTAGAACAAGCAAAGAAAGTCAATATGAGTTCATCTCCTATTTTGATTCAATTAGAAGCTGCAATTGCTAAAGCAGAGGTCTTTCTTCGTTTAAGTGCTTATGAACATCTTGAGGCATTGTACAACGAATGCAAGAAAAAATGGGGGAATCAAACTTCTATAGAAATGAAATCAGGAATGATGTTATTACAGGGTTATTATGGTTTTAGGTTATACTTTCTTCAAAAAATTAATGATGCGATTAATTTGATTGAACCTGTTTTTAATTTTGGACAAATTACAGAGAACCGGGAAATCATAAGCGTAGCAGGAAATTTTTACGCAGCTGTTATTCAATCTAGTGGAGACTTAGAAAAAGCACTCAATATCTTCGAAATTGTTTTAGAAGTTAGTGAAGATATGGGTGATGAACGAACCAAAGTTGTTATTTCTACTAATATGTCAGTTATTGAATCGAAGCAAGGATTATATGATGAAGCCTTAAAACGCCAGCAAAATGTTCTTACTTTACCTGTCGTTCAAGCCGAATTTTTCTTAAAAATCTCGATTATGAGTATCTATGCTGAAACGCTTTTTATTGCTGAACGCTATGATGAATCAAGAAAAGTATGTCAGACTCTTCTTTTAGAAAAGAAGATACCTACTTATTATAAAATTGATGTTCTTTCTACCCTTAAAAGAATTGCTGGGAAAACACATTCTCATGGACTATTAACTCTTGTAAAAAATAATCTTCCAGAAGATAAGGATTTTATGGAATCGCCAGTAGGTCATATTTTTATGCATGATCTTGAAGCAATAGAGGGGGAATTAAATAATAATTGGATTAAATTGATCGATAATTTAAATAAAGAAAGAGAGATTATGTTTAAAAATCAATCTGTTGAAAATGCCAGCGATATTGAAATTCGACTTGCTGAAGCATATTTTAAATATTTTCAAGATACTAAAAAGCTAGAATATCTAAATCACTCTTATAATCATTTAGATTTAGCTAAAACGATCGCTCTAGAAAATCAGAGTTATCTGGATCTTTGCAGATTAGTTATGCTTAAAGGATTATTAGTAGCAGAAAATAAATTACCAGAACAAGCAAAAGTTTATTTTGAAGAAGCATTAAAAACTGCACGTGAATTTAATTTATCACATCTAGAAAAAGAAATAAATGAAAATCTAGAACAATTGGATAGAGGGATTATAGAAAAATCAGCTGGTTCAATTTTACGCAGAATGTTTAACCGATTAACATTCAGAAAATCTGAGGAAGTAAAATCAAAAAAAGAAAGTACCGTTTATACAATGTTTATAGGGACACATGACTCTGCTTGGGAATTAATTTTACAAAATGAAAAGAGTGGTTCTTGGAAAGATATTAACTATATCCTTGGATTTCATGATCTCTGGAATAATATAAGAAATAATATGATTCAACACCAAATTAATTATTTTACAGTAAGTAGAGGGGCTGTACTAATAGAAAATTCAGCTCATTTCCAGTTATTTGCTTTATGTGATCAATTAGATTATATGACTCGCTTAAAGATTCAAAATCTCCTACCAGAATTAGAGAACTTTTCTTTTAGGCATATTCCAGAAGAATTAGAAAAAAAAGTACTGAATTCACTCAAAAAAGATATTGGGAAATTCTCTAAAGTAGAAAATTACTAATTTTATCTTTTTTTCTCTTTTTAAGTAGAAATATTTCATTTTATTCGATATAAATATTATTATAAAATAAAATTCAATTATTATTATTCCAAGATCCAAAAAAAATAATTTAATGCGCAATGAAGGTTTGATGTGAGTTATGGATATACTATATCAAGAAAAAAGAAAGAAAACTTTTCGTTCACTTTTTTTTCTCTATTTTATGATATATTTTTTTATAGGGATAATGCCAGTTAATATTGATAATTTATTAGTATATCTTCCGAGGACAACAAAATTTGGAGTTGGATTAGTTATAGCTTCCACTTTACTCGTAGGAATAATTAGTATATTATTTTTTGGTTATTTTACTGATAAGATTGCTGAAAAACATTCTAAGAAAAAGATTTTTGTTTTTTCTAATTTATTATGGATTTTTGGATATGGTTTAGCAGCCTTATCCTTAGACTATTATTATTATTTAATTTTTCTTATAATAAGTGCGATTGGCACAGGAGCTTTTTTACCGATAGGTTTTTCGATGATAGGAGACTTTTTTCCACCACAAGATCGAGGAAAAAAATTTGGAGTTATGAATTTTGCTTTAATTTTAGGTAATGGTATGGGGATAATTATTGGTGGTTTTATGGGAAGTTATACAGCTGGACCTTTAGGATGGAGATTGGCTTACATCCTCGGTTTTATATTAGGAATTTTAACTCTTTTCAATTACATTTTTGAAGGTATTGAACCTGAACGTGGTCGTGCTGAACCTGAATTTGAAGATTTTAAGGGAGAAATTAATTATAACTACAAAATTTCTGTTAAAAATCTTACTGAATTATTTCAAAAGAAATCAATTGGAGCAATTTTAATTTATGTACTATTTTCTGGAATTGCTACCTCTACCCTTGGTACATGGGGTATTTTTTATTTAACTTCCAAAATTGAGGGAACAAATGCAGAATTAACTGCCACTACAATATACTTACTTGCAGGAGCGGGTGCACTTCCAGGTACCATTCTGGGAGGAAGATTAGGAGATTCATATTTATATAAGGGAAAAATGAAAGGACGTGTGATTATTTCGATTGCTGGTATTGCTTTTGGTGTCGTTTTTACACTTATTTTCTTTTTAACTCCATTTTTTACAGCAAATATAATACAAGTTGTTTTTTCATATATATTTTTCATTTTAATTGGTTTTTTGGGATATATGCTGACAAATTTCCCCATAGGGAATCAATTTGCTATATACTCAGAATTGTCTGTTCCTGAATTAAGAAGCACCGCCAATGCTATGAATGGTTTAATGGTAAATATAGGGGGTATTATTGGAAATTTATTATTATCATCTTTAATTGAAAGAAATATATCATGGTTACCAATTACCATCTCTTTAATTTTATTAATATGGTTAATTGGAGCCCTATTTTGGTTAATACCATACTTTTATTATCCAAAAGAATCTGAAAAGACTAGATTACTATTATTAGAGAGAAGAAATGAATTAGAAAGAAGTTAAAAATTAAATTTATTTGATTACATTCTGTTCAAACATTTCTTTATTAAGCTCTACCCCTAATCCGGGTTTCTCAAGTGCCTTTACGTATCCATTTTCCGCTTTTATTGGCTCCTCTAGTATTTGATATTCATCGGGAATGAATGGAAATTCACACCGATCACAGCGTGTTGACATTATAACGTGTAAATTAGCTGCAAATATATGGCCAAATCCGAAGATATGTGGGATAAACCCTACACCCTTTACTTCTGCCATTGCATCAATCTTTTTCATTTGGAGAAATCCACCTGTTCGAGTTGTATCTGGCTGGATAATATCAAATGATTCTCTTGAGAGAATATCTTCAAAACGAAAAATTCCCATATCATTTTCACCTCCAGCAATTTCAACAGGGGATTTTTTTCTTATTTTTGCCAATCCATTAAGATTATCTGTTGAAATTGGTTCCTCTAACCAATTCACATCATATTTTGCACATACATCTGCAACTCTAAGAGCTTCACTTACAGATTGATAAGCAGAATTTGCATCAACCATAATCTCAATATCTGGAAATGTTTCTCTTACTTCTTTTAGCAATTCTTCGTCTTTTTTAAGTCCATTTCCAATCCTTAGCTTTACTCCCTTAAATCCTCCGAGCTCCGGTTTTAAAGCGGATTCTACGGCACCAACAGCAGCTTTAGCGCTATAGCCACGAGGCATGGAAGCATATGCCTTTACTTTATGTTTTCTTCCTCCTAACAATTTATATATTGGTTGTTTAGTTGCCTTCCCTATTATATCCCAACATGCAATCATTATAGCTGAAGTAGAAGTAGGGATACCAAACATAATTCTATTTGTATTTTGATATATTTCATGAAAGATTTCTTCCACCATAAAAGGATCCTTTTTTATCACGAGTTTTTTTAATGCTTCATCAATAAACTGTTTCTGGGCCAGATTACTTAAATTCCAGTGAGACAATGCCCATCCATCTATACCCTCATCTGTTATTAGATTTGTATAAAGGCCTGTTGCCTTAAATCTAGGCATAGATCCGATCTTAATTTTAAAATCGAGCTCTAATAAGTAAGTCTTAACATCTGTAATAATCATAATTTTATATCTACTCAAATTAATTAATAATAGTATACTTTTTTTTTTAGTTAAATTTTTAGAATAAGAAGAATTTTTTTTTTTGAATAAATAGTAATTATTTTCTTTTGAAAAATTCTCAGATTGGTTGCGGTGTCAAATACAATTAATGGTTCAATAGAAAAAAATCCTAATGAAGACTTATGCATTGTATATATTTTGTATTTTGACGAAAAGAAAGGACAAATTCCTCTATTAATGTATCCTGATGATAGACTCAGAAATAATAAAAAATACATGCGACCAATAAATTATCATCCTGTTTGGTTTTTAGAAACGGAAGAACTTGATCATATAGATTTAGAATACAAAGGTTATACATTTTTTGGCAAAAAATTTAAAACTAAATCAAAAAGGGAAAAAAGAAGAGCTGGACTTGAAGAAGAAACTCCAGAAACAATAGTGATTATCGTTTCACTCCCCGTAGAGCTAGAAATATTTGGTGATGAGCTCATTAAAAAATTAGCAAATCAATTAAGAGATAAATTCGAAGATCAATTTACCGAAGTAATAGAAAGTGAAATTGTAGCAGATAATGTAATAAAGACACCAAAAATTCAAGAACGAATATCTAAGGGAACAAAAATTAAAGTATTTATGCGCGAGCTAATTGATAATACAGTAAAAGATTATTTTGCGACAGCCATTGAAAAAAAAGCAGAATCACCGTCTATTAAGACCCAAAAAGCAATTTCCTATTTTGCATTGAAAGGATTTGAATTTTCTCCATCTAGTAGTTTTAGAGGAACAAGTGATTTTGAAGATGTAGAACTCTTTGATTTTGTAAAGAAATCAACTGAGGATATTGTTTCAAAACTTCCAATCTCAATTAATAAAATAAATTTCATTGAAAATAGCCAAGAACTTGAAATTATGGCTAAAAATAATACAAATAAAGAATTGACACATATTTCAATAACAATTACTCATGTAAAAGAATATTTTGAAAAAGAAATAATGAATCAACGTGTTGAATTTTGGTTCCCTCAAGAGGAACTCTTGTTTGTTTCACCAGTAGTTCCTCATATTGATGAATATTTAGTTACTATTAAAAGACAAGATAGTGAGGGAGAAGACCAAAAAATATTAACCCAAATGATTGATTTAAAAACAATAAATAAAATAACAAGTTAAATGTGAAAATAAGAATGCCAAATCAAGAAATTCAAGAAGAAGACATAATTATTAGGAATTATCGTACATCTGATTATCAAGCAACCTTAGAAATTCTAAAAGAACTAAATGAAATGTTTGATATTGGATTTAATGAGAAACAATGGAGAGAATCTAGTGGTTTGCGTCAATTTAAACCTAACCTTAAAAGAATAACTCTGATCGCAGAATTGAAGTCAACTGGAGAGGTGGTTAGCATGGGAATGATTGAAGCAGTAAAAAATACACTTGGACAATATATTGGTTATTTAGATAATTGGGCTACAAAAAAAGAATTCATTGGTAAGGGAGTTGGGAAACTCTTAGCCGATAAAGCGATTCAAATTCTAGAATCATGGGGAACAGATTCTATTCGAATTAACCTCGCCTACACAACTGATAAAAAATTATTAGATGTTTTTGCTAAAACAGGCTTTCAACCGATAATCACAGTTCTTGAAAAAAGATTTTAAATTGTTACCGAGTAAGTTTTTCAAATCTAGCCTGGAAAAACCGCAAATGTTTCGGCTCAAAAACCATTTTTAAACCTATTATTGAATCCCTTTTCTCATAGAGTCTTATTATTGATTCTGCGGTGTATTCCATATGAGTATTAGTATACACTCTTCGAGGAATCGTCAGTCTCACAAGCTCTAATTTTGGAAATATATTTTCTCCAGTTTCCTTATCTCGTCCTTTTGACACAGCACCTCGTTCCATGGTTCTTACTGCTGAATCCTCATAAATAGCTGCTGCTAATGTTTGAGCAGGCCATTGGTCTCTTGGAAGGTGAGGTAAGAATTTTAAAGCATCAAGAAAGACACCATGACTACCAATTGGCCTTACTATAGAAACTCCTGCATTCATCAATAATTCGCCTAAAAAACGTACTTGATTGATTCTATATTTCAAATATTCATATTGAGCACCCTCTCGTAAACCTTGAGCAACGGCTTCCATGTCTCGACCTGCCATTCCGCCGTACGTATGAAGCCCTTCGAATAAAACAACCATTCCTCTTGTATAATCGAATATATCTTTGCTATGAGTCGCTAGAAATCCGCCCATGTTAACTAAACAATCTTTCTTTGCGCTATATATACAACCATCAGTATAACTCATCATTTCTCTGAGAATGTCCACTATAGGAGTATTTTCATAGCCTTTTTCTCGCTCTCTAATAAAATAAGCGTTTTCACTCGATCTGGTTGCATCAACGATAATCTTTAACCTATAATCATCACAGAATTCCTTTAATTCTCGTAAATTTTGCATTGAGACTGGTTGACCCCCTGACATATTAACATTAAACTCTAAATTTACGAAAGCGATCTTTTCTAGGCTGTATTCGTCGATATATGCTTGAAGTTTCTTTAAGTCCATATTTCCCTTAAATGGATGTAGATTTTGGGGATCATGTGCTTCATCGATTATAGCATCAACCATAGTTCCTCCTGCCAATTCAACATGAGCTTTCGAGGTTGTGAAATACATATTTCTTGGAACAATTTGTCCTGGTTTTGTAAGGTGACCATACATTAAATGTTCTGCGCCACGTCCTTGATGAGTAGGCACGATATATTTATATCCTAAAATATCTTGTATAGCTTTTTCAAGGTTATAGAAACTTCGTGCACCAGCATAAGCCTCATCACCCAACATCATTGCTGACCACTGAGCATCTGACATGGCAGATGTTCCAGAATCAGTTAGGAGATCAATATAGACATCCTCTGATTTTAACAAAAATGTATTATAACCCGCTTCTTTAATTGCTTCAGTCTTTCTTTTTTGATCTGGCATACTAACATGCTCAATCATCTTGATCTTAAATGGTTCTGGAGGTCCATTCATTTTATTCATCAATTTATCAAATTATTAAATATAAGTGAATTAAGAATATAAATTTGAAAAAGTTTTCGAAGTATCCCTACCCATAATTATCCCATTAAAGAGGAATCAGTTTCAAAATTCTTAGGTTAGACGATATAGATGTTCTCTTGTAACCTATGAATGCCTTTAATTAAAAAATAGAACTTAAAGAATTAAATCTCTCTAAGAAAGAATATTTTTTATTTCACTTTTTTATTCTAATTGAGGAAATATATTTATTTTGATACATTCAATTCATATATAATCAAAATTTAAAAATGATTATTAAAATCAAAAAAGGGAGAATATAAAAAATTGATTGGAATTAAATCGTATGGAGCATATTTACCAAAATATTTATTACCTAGAGAACTTATTGGAAAAGCATGGGATTTTCCAATCGTTCCTGGTACGAAAGCAGTTGCTATGGCAGACGAAGATAGTCTTACAATGTCAGTAGAAGCAGGATTAGACTGTTTGAGTGGTTTTGATCCCAAGACTATTGATGGATTATTCTTTGCATCAACAACTCAAGTCTATACAGAAAAGGATTCCGCTTCATTAATCGCAACTATTTTAGATATGAGAGAAGATATCATCACAGCAGACTTTACAGATTCTTTAAAGGCGGGTACAACTGCAGTAACACGAGCAGTTGATACTATTAAGGCTAATAAAGATATTAAAAGTATCCTCGTAGTAGCGGCAGATACTAGAGCTCCAGAGCCATCAACAATGTGGGAATATGGATTTGCTGATGGTGCAGCTGCATTACTAATTGCAGAAGGTGATAATTTACCTTTATCTATTGATGATTATTATTCCGTTTCAGCTAACGTAACAGGACCTTGGAAACGAGCCGAAAAAGATAAATTTATACGTACTTTTGAAGTCAAAATGGACACTAAATTCTATTTTGAGAGCGTTACAAAGGTTATGTCTGAAATTTTAAAGAGAAATAATTTAAAACCAGAGGATATTAGTACAGCTGCCTATTATTATAATAATCCTAGACTGCATGGCAGAGTATCGAAATTGATGAAATTTGGCGGAGGAGTTGCTCAAAATAGTGTATTTTTTCAACTTGGTGATTTAGGGACTCCAATGCCCTTTATACTTCTCATTGGTGCTCTAAGAAGACCTAAACCTGATGCTAAAATTATTATGGCTGGATTTGGAGATGGAGCAGATGCAATTCTAATGCAAGTCCAGGATAGGGATGCTCTTAGAAATCTTGGAAAAACGAGAATGGGTTTAATTGGTCATCAAAAATCTATGAAAAACCTAAATAATTATAACAAATTTCTTGATTTTAAGGAGGTTATCGAAAAGGACAGATATACGAGGAAAAGTTCTGCAGTTTTAATATGGCGTGATACAGCATCCGTATATAAATGGTATGGTGTTAAGTGCAAAAATTGTGGAGCGATACAATATCCAGATATGCTTCGTTCATGTTATTTATGTAGAGCAGATGATCAATTTGAACGCGTAAAACTTAAAACAAAAGGTACAATTTTTACATTTACTTTAGATCATTTAGTAGGTGGTACTTATCTTGATACTCCTGTTCCTCGGTGTGTGATTGATTTAGACGGTGGTGGAAGAGTTCTATTAAACATGACTGAAATCGAAAAGCCTGAAGAAAACGTTCAAATTGGTATGAAAGTAGAATTAACCTTTAGAAGAGAACATGAAGGTGCAGAATTTATAAATTATTATTGGAAATGTCGTCCCGAAAGGGGGAGACTATAAAGGAGGTAATATAAAATGGGAAGAAAAGGAATTAAGGATAAAGTTGCCATTATTGGATGTGATATGACGAAATATGGAGAATTATGGAATAAAAATCAATATGACCTTCTCTTTGAAGCTTTTCAAGGTGCGCTTAAAGATACAGGAATTAAGAAAGATGAGATTGATGCTAGTTGGGTTGGAATATTCTATTACTTTACTGGGCTTTCTGGAGCTATGGTTGAAGATATTCTAAGATTAGATGGTAAACCTTCTACTAGAGTCGAAAATTATTGTGCTAGTGGAATGGACGCATTTAGAAATGCCTCATTTGCTATCGCATCAGGAGCATATGATGTTGCACTTGCTTGTGGAGTAGAAAAGTTAATGGATGAGGGTGGTAGTGGCCTCCCAGGTTTTAAGCTTTTTGGACACCCATTATATCCAACTCCATCAGCACCAGCAATGTTCTCTATGGCTGCAACAAGAAGTTTTCATGAATACGGATGGACAAAGGAAGATTTAGCTCGAGTTGCTGTAAAAAATCATGATAATGGAGCTGAACATCCTAAAGCCCATTTCCGAAGTAGAATTACTATCGATCAAGTAATGAAAGCACCTATGATTGCAGATCCACTTGGTCGCTTTGATTGTTGTGCAATGAGTGATGGGGCTGCTGCTCTTATATTGACCAGACCAGAATTAGCTGAAAGCTATGCTCATGCTGACGATTATATATTAGTTAAAGCTAATGCTATTTCATGTCAAACTAATTTTCCATGGTATGTTCCTCCAGGAGGTCCTGGAGCAGAATTTACGCATTTTCCTGCAACTGAAAAAGCTGGAGAATATGCTTATAAGGAAGCAGGAATTACAGATCCTCGGAAAGAAATTGATTGTGCTGAAGTTCATGATTGTTTTACCATTACTGAGCTTTTGAATTGCCAAGATTTAAAATTTTGTGAAAGAGGAAAGGCTGCTGAAGAATTAAAAAATGGAACATTTAATTGGGATGGTGAAATTGCTGTTAATCCTTCTGGAGGATTGAAAAGTTTTGGTCATCCTATAGGAAGTACAGGATGTCGAATGTTGACAGAAATTACTAAACAACTCCAAGGAAGAGCTGAAGGAAGGCAAGTCCCAGATGCGAAAGTTGGATTATGCCATAATTTGGGTGGAGCATTTACTGTTTGTTCCGTAACGGTTTTAGGTCAAAGAGATTAAAGGAAAAAAAATTTTTTTTTATTTTTTATTTAAGAATTCTTTATTCAATCCCTATTCGTTTGGTCAACTTTACTAAAAGGAAGATAACAAACGCTACAATTATAAAGGTGATTAATTCACTAATGAATAAAGTAGCGTTAAAAAATAATGGATATGATGCGGGGTCTGCATTAACTGTTGATTCTTTTAGAAAACCAATTAGTAAGAAAAGGTTATTGAGAATTGGTGAGATAAATGCTTGTACTATGGCAGAAACGAGTCGACCAAGGTAAAGAGCCATGATGAATGCAACGGCAAGTCCCATTACTTTATATTTCTTGATAAATTCTTTGAATTCCTGAAGTAAATTTTTTGGTGGTGGAGGTGGAGGAGGAGGACTGAGAACTTCTCTAATCTTTTTTAATTCTTCTAACATCTCATTTTCTTTTGACATATTTTTTCACTCCTTAGTCTAAATTATTAATACAAGTTCTTTTTTTCTTAGAAAAAGTAAGTTAAGACTTTTTTAATTGTATTTAAAGCTTATCTCTAGATTTTAGAAAAAATTAATCAAAATACAACTATGATTTCATTTTTAGATTTTTCTCAATTGAACAAAATAAAAATAATTAAAAAATTATTTAATTTTAAATTAATTTCATTTAATTATGAGTATTACTTCTTTCAATAAATTCCAAGGAGACGTAAAGACTGAAAAGGTTAAATATCTTGCAGACCCACAACTTAGAAATATTGTGAATGTGGCAATTGCACTTGGTCGTCCCCTATTAGTTAAAGGAGAACCAGGAACAGGAAAAACAATGCTTGCTCATGCAATAGCTGAGAGTCTAGGAAAAAATTTGATTATTTGGAATATTAAAAGCACAACCGAAGCTATTGATGGTTGTTATATGTATGATACGGTACAAAGATTGAATGATAGCAGATTTGGTTGTGAAGATCGAGATGTTAATAATATCCACGACTACTTAACCGTAGGACCACTTGGAGAAGCTTTTGTTTCTGATGAACAAGTAGTTATCTTACTAGATGAGATTGATAAGGCTGATATTGAGTTTCCAAATGATTTATTACAAGAATTAGATGTTATGGAGTTTTACATTAAGGAAACAAAAGAATTTGTCAAAGCAAAAACTAGACCGATTGTAATAATCACTTCAAATAATGAAAAAGAACTGCCTGATGCATTTTTAAGAAGATGTGTATTTCATTGGATTGAATTTCCCTCAAAAGAATTCATGGCTCAGATATGTAAATTACATTATCCTAATTTAAAGCAAAACTTATTAGATCAATGTTTACAACATTTTTATGCTTTAAGAGCAATTACAAAACTAAGGAAAATGCCCTCAACCTCCGAACTTCTTGATTGGATAGGAGTTCTATTGAAAAGTGGTATCTCAATAGAAGAATTGAAAAAAGAGATTCCATTTTTAGGAGTTTTAATCAAAAAAGAAAAAGATTTTGAAATAGTCTTAGACAAAATCAAGTTTCCAACTTAAATTTTTATAAAAATTGTGTATATATTATTAAACTAAAAAAAAAATTTAATTATTCATATTTTGGGCTTGTTGTATAAAAAGATTACTTTATCAAAATTGTAATAAAATCAAACAATGTAATCAAGATATTAAAACAGAAGAAGAAGGATTTGTGAATTTTAAAAATAATTTAAATCCTTAATATACCTAAATTTCAAAGTTAGATATTTGGGACTAATATGACTATTTTTATTTATAGAGGTAGTAATATAGATTTTAAATACAAATATCGTACTATTTCTGTGGATCATCTAGAAGAGCTCCAAGAAGATATCGATAAATTACATCGAGAAGGAAAACTCAGCGATAATGAAGTTTATAGGAGTTATATTGATACTAAAAAGTTTGAACTCCCTAAAACACTCCCTAACGCCAAATCAATAATAATAATTGCAATCTTTAGTAGATTAGCATTAGTGAATTTTCATTTAAATGGTAAAAATCATGAAGTTATGATACCTCCAAATTATTATGACGATGGATCTACTTTAGAAGACTTTAAAAATCTAATATTGAATGATATTATAAAAAAACCGGGATATCAAGTTGAGTTCACTAATAAACTTCATTTGAAATTATTAGCAGTTAGAAGTGGACTTGGAAAATATGGTAGGAATAATATTTGCTATGTTGATGAATGGGGAAGTATGATAAATTTATTTGCTTTTTTTACCGATTTTCAATTTAAAGAAGATAATTGGACAGATGTAAAGATGATGGATCTTTGTAAGGGATGTATATTTTGTATAAAAAATTGTCCCACTAATGCAATCCCTTCATCCTCAGATGAGAATTTTGTAATTAATGCAGGAAAATGCATTTCTGTTTATAATGAAATTCCAGGTATAATTCCAAATTGGATAAATCCTAATGACCATAATGCATTAATCGGATGTATGAGATGCCAAAAACATTGTCCGGGTAATCATGAAGTAATCACGATAACAGCGAGACTTGAGGATATTTCAGAAGAGGAAACTAAAATGATATTAGATGGAATTAACAATGAAAAATTGATAAATTCCTTATCAAAAAAGCTTAAAATGTTCGTTCCAGCTAATGCAGATAGAATAATTCCTGTTATTAAAAGAAATTTAGAACTATTAATAAAGCAAAAACATTAGAAAATAGATTTTGAACTTACTATTTCGATATATCCTTTTTAATGTAAAGCTAATTCTATCTTCAATTTAATTTTAAAAAAATAAAGGAAAAAAATTAGAAAGCTATTTCTTTAATTTTACGAAGCAATCATCGCAAAAAAAAATTCTTCTCAGTTTAGACGCATCCCAAACCATATGTCCTTTCTTATATTTTGTTTCACATCCCCAACACATCTTAAATAATTTGGTGTCAACAAGATATTCATCCTTTATATTAAAATTATCGTCCTTTATTATCTCTTTATAACTTTTCATTTTCTCTGCTCTCTCTTTAGATTAACAATTCTGAATAATTATCCATCACTATTCATTATGTAATAGATATTAATACTTAATTTAAGTATTATGAATGATCATTCAAAAAATATATAAATTATATATTATTTTTAAATAAAATAAAACAAAAATAATAAAAAGAAAAAGTGTGAGAAAGATAAATAGAATAATTGGAATTCCTTCTGATGGTGCTGAATTATCAGATAATATATCACCTCATTTTGGTCATTGTAGGTATTTCATTGGAGTTGAAATTTATAACGGTAATCAATTTAAAAAGACATTTACATTACCAAATGAAGGTCATATGGGGTGTATGGACCCTGTATTGAATATGAAACAACGAAATGTTACAGATATGATTTTAACAGGTATCGGGATGCGCCCGTTTATGGGTTTCCAACAAGTCAATATCAATTTACATCAAAGTGTAAATACAAGCATTGAGGAAAATATTAGATTATTTATTCAAAAAAAATTACACCCAATGGGAAATGCTAGTTGTAAAAGTCATTCTAATCATGCTCACACTTTTTAAAACAAAATAATAAAAATAGATAAAAAATAGATGAGATTAAATGCCAAGTTTTAAAGAAACTTATGGAGCCGTTAAGGCTGATTGGAATGCAGGAGAAAAGAACTTTAATATTGAATGTGATATGCTTTCTGAAGGGATGCAAGTTAAATGTATCATGGGTAATCCTGGAGGAGAACCATTTGAGCTACTAATTGATGCTCCTGCAGGATTGGATGGGACAAATAAAGGACCTTCTCCTTTATTAGTGATATTATCCTCAATTGGAGCCTGTATTATTGCTGTGACTAAATTTTGGGCTAAAATAATGGACATAAAAATAGAAGAATTGAAAGTTTTTTCACGTGGACACATTAATTTAGGAGCTATTTTTGGAATTGATGATTCAAAATTAGCGGGATATGACAAATTGGAACCTGTTATCAGAATTAAAGCCGATGCTCCTGAAGAAAAAATAAATGAATTAATGGATAAAGTATTTACCCATTGTCCTGTTATTACTAACTTCAGTGGAGCGTCCAATATTACCCCAAAAGTACAAATTCGAAAATAAACATTATCTTCTCTTTTTTCTTTTTTTCTTTTAACTTAGAAATTGATTCTTTTAATTCATAATATTTATAAGTAATTTTTATGGAAAATGAAAAACTCTTTCCTATTAGCATAAATTCGAACTTATGTGTCCGATGTCAACGATGCGCTTACAGTTGTCCAAATAAAGCTATATTCTTCAGGGAATCTATGCGTTATGTGGATTATGATAAATGCAAAGGATGCTTAAAATGTGTGGATGTATGTGAACATGGTGCTATTGAAGTTATTTCGATTAGTGAAGGAAAATTGATTGGTTTTAGTATTGATCAAGAAAAATGCAATCTATGTAAATTATGCTTAAAGGACAACTTTTGCTTTCAAACTTTATTTCAACTTAAAAAAGATGAAAAACAAGGGAAAGAATTAATCATTTTTTATGATGTGAACCTTTCTCAATGTTTTAAATGTTTAAAATGCTTTAAAATTTGTCCCAACAATGCTATTCTACCAAAAATTATTGAACCTAAAGTTAAATAATTAAATTACCAACAAGAAATTTTTATTAAAATATATATTTTCTATTTCAATTCTCATCTATAGATTCAAAATCAAATGTTATAAAAGATCATAGTTAAAATTGAAAACCAAAAATAAGATTTGTAAATGGTATCCAGTTTGTCCAATTAAGTATTTTGTTGATCATGGCAAACTTGATCGAAAATGGGTTGATGAATATTGCTTAGTTGGCAATAAAAATTGTGTTAGATATGAACTAGAAGAAAGCGGAAAATTTCATCCTGATAATATGTTGCCTAATGGTGAAATTAAGAAAGACCTTAATTACTGACCGATTTATTATTATAATAGTTATTCTTTATGGAAATGATGTTGTTCATAACTATCATCAGCATCAGTATGAATTTTTTCAACCCCATATCCTTTACCCCCTCCTGGAGAACATAGACTCTCTCCTCCCTCTAAAGTTCCATCCAGTATTTTTTCGATAACTTCATTAATTTTCCCTGTAATTCCTACAATAACCTCAATTCCATATTGGTTAAAAAAAGCTTCAGCTCTTCGTCCCATTCCTCCTGCGATCATATAATTTGCTCCTTGTTGATGTACAAATTGTGGTATGCTTCCTACAGAATGTCCAGGATTTGGAAGTACTTTTTTGTCTACCACCGTATTATTTTCAATTGTAACAAAAGTAAATTCTGGAGCTCGACCAAAGTGAGCACAAACATTTCCTGAATCAGTACTAATAGCTATTTTCATTTTTTTTCACTTTATTATATATATTTATTATTAGTATACAATTATATTTATAATTAATGAATAATTATTCATAATAAGAGAAATTATTTTTTACTTGCAAACTAGGTTAAGGTAAGAAGCTGTTTAAAAAAATATTTCATATTATTTTTTTTTAATAATTTTGAATAATTAATAATAAAAATCTGAATTAATAATTTTACATAATGAATCAATTATAACTATTATTAAATCTTTTTTTTGGTGATTCGAAATAGGAAGAAGAAGACACCGACGATGGGTTAATCAACCGCCTAATAATTTTTATTTTACTCAAGAATCACCTAGAATGGAAGATTGTATAACATTAACAGTTGCTGAATTCGAAGCTATGCGATTAAAACATTATTTAGGTTTGAATCAAAAAGATTCAGCAGAAAGAATGGGTATAAGCCAACCTACCTTCTCAAGAATACTTGAAAGTGCACACACAAAAAATACTTTAGCTTTAGTTGAGGGGAAAGGTATTAAAGTCTATGGTGGTAACTTTGACTATAAATTAAGCTTTAAGGGATATGGATGTCTAAATTGTAATCATGAATGGGAAGATCCTAATGCATCCAAAGATCGAAAAGTTATTTGTGTGAAATGTAATTCTAACAATGTCTATTACTTTGAAAGAGCATTTATTTAGAATCAGATTTTATTTGAAATAATTTAGAATAAGAGAAATAATCTTATTGAAAATTGTTCCATAATATTGCTTTTAAATTTTTATAAATATTTTTAATCGATAAACTTGCTTCAGAATCAGGAGCAAATTCCACAACTGGTTCAGCATAAGACATTGCTTTCGGTATTGATAAATCAAAGGGAATGCTTCCTAATTTTCTATATCCGGTTTCAGCAATGTATCTTTTAAATTCTTCATGGAAAGAGCTCTTTAAATCAGATTTATTTATGATTAATCCAAAAGGAATTCTAAAATGCTGAATGACTTCTATTACTCGTATTAGATCATGTAATCCTGAAGGTGTGGGCTCAGTAATAGCAATAACATAATCTAAATTTGAAATAGTCGCAATTACTGGACAACCAATTCCAGGGGGACCATCTATTAAAATTAAATTACTAGTAGTAATTTCTTTTAAATTGTTTAGATATTCTTTAACATCTGAAACTAATTTTCCAGAGGTAGTACTACCTAATTGAGTTTTTCCATAAGTTAAGGGAAATCCCATTTTACTCTTATATGAAACAATTTCACCACTTTTTACAGGATGTATTTCAAATGCATTTTCTGGACATAAAACTTTACACGCTCCACAACCTTCACATTTTAAAAAGTCAACTATTGGAATTGAATTTTGACTATCCCACTTTAAAGCATTAAATTCGCAAAAGTGGTCATCAATACATTGTTTACAATATATACATTGTTCTTCTAGAAATTCTGCTTTTCTCGTAGTGTATGTGTCTTCCTTTTCTATTGATGATTCATCCTCAGGAGGAAGAATAATAGCTAAGTTTGGAGCATCAACATCACAATCTAATACGATAACTTGCGTTGTTAAATCTTTCTTTGCCAGTGTTGCTAATGAAGCAGTTATTGTTGTTTTACCTACACCTCCTTTCCCCGAAACTATACCTACTAATTTTCGATTCATAATCCATTCCCATTTTAAATATTAATTAGTTATTTTCTAACCATCTTTTTAAATTATTATAAATTTTAGTAAAAGCAATATAACCAGCCCCCTCCTTATTAAATTTATTATTATTCTCCATAATGGGTGTCCCTTGACAGTACGATTCTACGATATCAGAATCTAACGGAATATCACCTAAAATCTTTATGTTTTCTTTCTCTAGTTCATTTAAAAATTGTTCTCTGAATCCTAATAATGAAGATCTATTAACAATCACGCGAGATTCTTTACCTAATAGTTTTATCAATTCCATTATTCTGATTAAATCTAGTTTACCAAATTTAGTTGGCTCTGTTATAGGAATTATTATATCTGCATTAGCAATTAAAAGTTCAACATCACAATGAGCCCCTGGAGCAGTATCTAAAATGATATAATCAAATTTTTCAGGTTCATTTTCAAGAATTACCTCGAGTTCTTGAAGAAGAGCTTCTACAATCGCAGCTGAGCGTGCTTCTGAAGGCTTTAATTCACCAAGGTATAGGGAGAGTCCATTAATTTTTGTTGAATAAATCCATCCTATTGTTTTTGAATCTGCCTCAATTGCATTTTCTGGACAAATTTTGTAACATAACTGACATCCGGAACAAACGGTTAATATTGGAATTGGAAAAGCTTCTTTAATGTGTAGAAGAGCGTTTGATAAACAATTTTGAGCACATAAACCACATTTAGTGCATTTATCTTCAATAATATTAGGTTTGAAAAATGGAACATCTCTTTTGTTTTCAAGCCTTCCATTTAATAATAAATATGTATTAGGGTTCTCTACATCACCATCTATGAGAAGCACGTTATTTCCTTCATTCTTGAACATGACAGCAAGATTTACGGCACATAAAGTCTTACCAGTCCCTCCTTTTCCCCCTGTTATACAAATTATTCTGGATTTCTTGCTACTCATAAGAGATATCTTTCATTTTCTAATTTGCTGATAGTGCGTCTAAGGTGGATTCCCTCTTCCCATTCCTCTTCCACCGCCACCCATTCTCCTTCCACCACCGCCCATTCCATAGTGTGATGCGACATTTGAAGTAGTAATGGTCTGTAATTTTCCTTCTAAATAGAGATTCATGACTTCCTTTATTGTTATTGCTTGATTTGGACCTTGGAAAATTTGTATATTTAATGCATTAAGTCCACTAGCAGCATTAGGACCTAAAAAACCTACTATAATGGCATTAGCACCATTATTACCAATTATTTGAGTTGCTTGTACACCAGCTCCTCCCATTGCATTAGCTGCTGGATTTGGAACCGTTTTTACTGCTTTAATTTCGTTATTTTCAATTTCAACGAATGTGAAACTTGCACATCTCCCAAAACGAGGACTCATCTGATCATTTAAACCTCCCTTACCCAATGAAGGAATTGCTATAATACTCATTTTTTTCTAACCTTTTTATTTAATGTTTAAATCATAAGTTTTTAATTTAATGAATAATTATTCATTATTAATAAATAACAAAATTTGAAAATATATAAATTTAACCATTAAATCTGATTACAATTAAGAGGTGCAAGAATATTCAAGATAAAGAAATTCCAGATATCGATTTGAAAAAGACTGTTGAACAAGGAAAGAAAGAAAAAATGGACCAATTAACAGAAAATATAAAAAAAAATATGGAGAAAATTAAGAATAAAATCGTCGTTATATCAGGTAAAGGTGGAGTAGGAAAGACTACTGTTGCTGTGAACCTTGCTATGAGCTTAGTTAGTGTTGGATTGAGAGTTGGTATCTTAGATGTGGATATAACAGGACCAAATATATTAAAAATGTTGGGAATAGACCCAAATCTTAAACCAAGGGTTGATCTTGAAAAAAAACGTTTTTATCCTGTAAATGGGCCTTTAAATCTCAAAACAATGAGTATGGCATTTCTCATTGAAAGCTCAGACTCGCCTGTTATTTGGAGGGGCCCAATGAAAATGAGTGCTGTGAGACAATTTCTTGGAGAAGCAATTTGGGGTGAACTTGATTATTTAATATGTGATTTACCGCCTGGTACTTCTGATGAGACATTGGATATTTTACAGCTTATTCCTGATGAGAATGTTGTGGTTGTTTCAACCCCTCAAGAAGTGGCTTTAATGGATGCTAGAAAAACTATAAGAATGGCTCAGATAATGGAACGTAAAGTATTAGGTATTATTGAAAACATGTCTGGTTTTAATTGTCCTCATTGTGGGGAATATATTGATTTATATCCTCCAGGAGGAGTAAAAAAAGCAGCTAATGATTTTAACATTCGGTTATTAGGCAAAATTCCTTTCGAAATAGAAGTAAGTCAGCAGGGAGATCTAGGAATGCCTTTTATATTAAAGTATCCTGATAGTGCATCAACAAAAGCTTTTAAAGAAACTGTTAAGACCATTCGAGAAATACTAGAAAGATAAAGGAATAATTTTTTTAAATTTTATGAATTATAAAACCTAAAATAATAAGTTGTATAAAAATAGTAGCTTGAATTAGCAATCATAAAATGCCACCAGATAATTTAGATAGATGGGTAGAAGAAATTCAGAAGGAGATTATTGAAGAGGAAATTAAGAGATATAATAAATATATAGTTGAATTATTTCAAAATCCGAAAAATTGGGGTAAACCTCCTGAGGATCAAATAAGTGTATGGCATGCTTATGAAGGTAGTTGTGGTGATACTATGCAGTTTTTTTTGAAGATCAATAAAGGCATTATTGAAAAAGCTAATTTTATTACCGATGGATGTGGTGCTACTGTAGCAGCGGGAAGCCAAATTACTATAATGGTTGAAGGCAAACCATTAGAATTTGCAGAAAAATTAAGATCTATTGATATAGATAACGCTTTAAGAGGTTTACCAGACGATCATAAGCATTGTGCTGAATTAGCAGTAACTACCATGAAGCGTGCGATTGAGAAATACAAGATGCAAAAACCTTGAATAATTTTTTTAATAAATACTATGAAATATATATATGGTCCTGTTCCTAGTCGAAGATTAGGTAAATCTTTAGGAATCGATCCAATCCCTTCTAAGACATGTAATTTTCAATGCATTTATTGTCAATTAGGAAAAACAACTAATTTTACTAATATTAGAAAAAATTTTTTCCCAAAGGAAGATATCATTGCTGAATTAGATAGAGCCATAGAATTGCATGAGGATTCGATAGATTACATAACATTTGTAGGTAGTGGTGAACCTACGTTATATAAAGACCTTAAAGAATTAATATTAAAAGCGAAAGAATTTTCTAACAAACCTATTTGCGTCATTACTAATGGAAGTTTACTTGATCATAAAGAAGTTCAGAATGCTCTAATATTTTCGGATGTAATTTTACCAAGCTTGGATGCGGGAGATAAGAAATCATTTATTAAGATAAATCGGCCTCACCCCTCAATTACTTTTAAAAAATTAATTCGAGGATTTATAAATTTCAGGGAAAAGTATAACGGTAAATTTTGGATAGAAGTAATGCTGATGAGAGGAATAAATGACTCAAAAGAAGAACTAATAAAAATTAAGGAAAAAATAGACCTTATAAATCCTGATAGAATTGATATCAATGTTCCAATTCGACCTCCACTAGAAAAATGGGTAAAGATACCAGATAAAAGTATACTTCCAATTTTGAATGAAATATTTGTTGATTATTCCAACATTAATTTTCCTGAGGAAGGAGAATTCTGCATATATTCATTGGATTTCGAAAAAGAGGTTTTATCACTACTTGAGAGACATCCAATGAGACAAGATCAAATAATTAAAACATTTTATTCTGATAATTTTAAAAAAAATGAGATTATTTCACAGTTAAATCAACTAAAATCCCAAAATAAAATAATAGATGTTCTCTATAATGATCAAATTTTTTGGAAATTAATGATCAAATAAAATTATTGATTTATAATGGAAATAAAAATACTAATTCTCTAAATATTCAAGAAGGAGCTCTTTTAAAGCATTAGATACTTCTGGAGTTAAATGATGCTCTATCTCACAAGATAATTTTTTTATTAAATTATTGTTCTCTAATTTTAAAACATCCCTAAAAAAATCACATAGATTCTTATAGCTCCTAAATATATCTTGAGCTATTTTTTTTCCTTTTTTAGTTAATCGCAAAGATTTTCTTGGCTTCCAGTCTATTAACTCTTCTGCTTTTAGCTTATATAACATATTGGTCACTGAAGGTGGTTTAACATGTAAGAAATCTGAAATTCCTGAATTGGATACCCATCCACCTTTGTTTTTTTTTGAAATTAAATATATTGCTTTTAAATAATTTTCATAACTTTCATGAACTTTACACATTTAAATATCTACCTTTTAAAAAATAAAAAAAATAAAAAAAAAATTATTCTTCTTTTTCCAATTCACCAATTCTTTTAGAAATATCTTCTAAAACTTTCTTGATGCCATTCATTTCTGATTCCAGATAACTTTTCTCTTGCTTTAGCATTGATAATTGGCTTTCTGGTGTGATTTGTGGTGCAATTCCAGGAGTATATGGTGTATAAATGGGAATCGAATAGCCATAACCCAAACCCCAGCCTCTACCATATCCTATCCCTCTACCGCGCCCCCAACCTCTACCGCGCCCCCAACCACGTCCAAATCCAAATCCCATTCCAGGACCTTTTGTATATCCCGGTGTATCATAACCCGCACAATATCCTAAAGCTCTACCTGTCATTGGTCCTAATCCTCCTGGTCCAGTTCTATCTCCACCTGGCATATTTTATTACCTCCGATATATTTTTCCTGAATAATTATTCATTATTACTATCTATTATATTAATATCAAATTAACTATTTAAGTATTATGAATATATATTCAAAAAAAACTTTTTTCTTTTTAATTTTTATATTTTATAAAAATTTAATAATCCTTTTTTATATAGGATGGAATTAATTACCATAACTCGTATATTGTTAAGTTAAATAATAAGATTATATTATAAATGTTTTAATTTTATCAAAAGCAAAGAAAAGGACTACTTTTTAAAGGAAAAATCTTTTTATTTTAGGCTTAACTAATAACTTTAAATACAATAAAATATATAATTTAATAGAGAAAAACAGTTTTTTTCTAACAATAATATCTCATGGTTTTAATGTCAAAGAATTCAATCCAAAAGAATAAAAAAATTTTTCCATTAATAAGCAATTTGATTGATTGTCCAATTGGCGAAGAACTCAAAGTTTTGAGAGTAAATGCAGGCTATAACGCTAAGAGAAGACTAGCAAATTTAGGAATTATTCCTGGGGTAAAAATAACAAAAAAACAAGCTGCTCCTTTTCGAGGTCCTGTTGAAATTATAGTAAAAGGATCTTTATTAGTTATTGGGAGAGGCTTAGCAGCTAGAATAATTGTAATGATTAATAAATCTGAATAATTATTCTAAAATTGCTCGTAATTTTACTTCTTTAAAAAAAATTCATTTTTTAGAAAATGCATATGAGAATCAAAAAATCTAAGAGTAAATTAAATGAGAAAGACAAAAAAGTTAAAGGTATTATCAATATAGCTTTAGCTGGTAATGCAAATGTTGGTAAATCAGTGATTTTCAATCAACTTACTGGTCTTTCTCAAACTATAGGGAATTGGCCTGGAAAAACCGTAGAAAAGATGGAAGGATATCTTAACTTTTTAGGGTATCGATTCAATATTATCGATTTACCAGGAATTTATTCATTATCAACATACTCTTTAGAAGAAATAATTAGCAGAGAGCATTTAGTCTCTGAAGATGTTGATGTTATTATAAATGTAATTGATGCTACAAATCTTGAACGTAATTTATTCTTTACTTTTCAATTACTAGAACTTAAAGTTCCAATGATATTAGCTATTAATCAGATGGATATTTTAAGAAAAAGAAATTTAAAGTTAGATTTTAAAAAGTTAGAAGAATTTTTTAAATTACCAGTTATTCCAGTTATAGCTATACACGGTACAGGTGTTCATCAATTACTTGAAGAAGCAATAGAATTAGTAGTTTATCATAAATCAACATCACATTATAATCAGAATGGTAAAATAATTCATGAAAAGTTATCTCATAGTAATATAACTCCAAAAGAAGAATCAACTCTCAAAAATTCTTTTCTATTTCCAGATTTATCTTCAATACTAACATATGGTAAAGAGGTCGAAAGTAAAATAAATAGCTTAATCAAAAATATTTATAAACATACAGATTATTTTCCTAAATTCCATTATCCTTCACGTTTTTTAGCCATTAAGATTTTAGAAAATGATGAAGAAATTGAGAAAATATTCAAGATTAACCAAGGTACAACATATATACTTGATTTAGCCTATAAATATCGAAATGAGCTAGAAGAATTGCATGGAGAAGATATTAGTACAATTATTTCCTCAGAAATTTATACAAATATTCATAAAATAATTGAGCAAGTTCTTATCGTTAAATCTTATGGTAAAATAAAAGTAGATTGGGCTGAAAAATTAGATCATCTAACAACCCATTCTTTTTGGGGTTATGTGATATTAGTTTTAATTCTCATCGGCATTTATTTTTTTACTTTCTTTATTGGGAATTTCCTTGGAGGCAATATTGAAAAAGTGTTTGAAAAATTAAGCAATATTATTTATAATTTCTATTCCGAGGATGATTGGGGAGTTAAAATATTTTGGGAAGGAGTTATGGGTGGTATCTTTGGGGCAATAGGCGGTGTTTTGGTTTATGTGGTTCCTTTCTTTTTAATCATTGAAATTTTACAGGATTCGGGTTACCTACCCCGTGCGGCATATCTAATGGATCGATTTATGCATATTATTGGTGTTCATGGAAAAACTATAATCCCTATGATACTAGGCTTTGGATGTAATGTCCCTGCTTGCACAGGATGCAGAATTATGGAAACAGAACGAGAAAAAAAAATTTCAATTGCATTAACTTCCATGATTCCATGCGCAGCAGTAATGACTGTGGTTTTAGGTTTAGTAGGGCGTTATCTCGGAATAATATGGGTTCTACTATTATTTACCATAAATTTTGTAGTAATTATTATCATTGGAAAAATATTGAATAAGATTTTACCTGGTGAATGCACTGAATTAATTATGGAGATGCATGAATATCGTGTTCCGAATTATTCTGTAATTTTAAAACAAACGTGGATGAGAACTAAAGAATTTATCTATAAAGCAATGCCTATAATAATAATATCAGGAGTTTTTTTAGAATTATTGTTTATGTTTCGCCTTTTGGATCCAGTTAATTTTCTCTTTATACCAATTACAGTGTATTGGTTGGGATTGCCCGCGATAACTGGCATTTTTTTAATTTATGGAATATTAAGGAAAGAATTGACATTGGTTCTCTTAGCATTATTAGCTAATTCCATGGGAACAACACTTTTAGGTTTACTCTCTCCCTTTCAAATGGTTATATTTAGTTTAGTTACAATGCTTTATATTCCATGTTTTGCGACTATAGTTATTATAGCAAGAGAAACTAATTGGAAATTTGCTTTAAAAATCTCTTTTCTAGAAATTGGTATTGCTTTATTTATAGGGGGGGTAATAAATTGGGTTTTCTGGCTTTTTACAAATATCTAAATTTCTATTTTAATAAAAAACTCAGCTTGTATTTCTTTATTTTTAGTAAATTAAATCTTATCTATTGATTTAATAAAAAAAAAATGATAATATTTATTTTTAATTTGGTTCAGATTATTTCTTTGTTTGATCTAATCTCAATTTTTGTTTTCTCATTGGTTTATTAAAGTATTTAGAAAAAATTATCAATAAATTCATTGTCTTTTATATATTTCAAATTGTTTTGTATATAAACCGTTTCTAACTCCTTTAAAGCCTCAGATTTGAATGTTTTCAAATCATTAAAAAACTTATCTTTTAATTGACTAATTTCCTTTCTAAATACTTTAATAGGATTTACTGGTTTATACCATCCATTTGTTGCCAAAATCCATTTTCTCTTTTCTAATATATTAAGGGCATTATTGATCTCTTGTTGATCTCTTTTAATAATAGAACTCAACATAGATGGATCAGCATGTTCTAAGGAAAGGAGTGTAGCATAAACTCTTGCCTCAAGTTCGGTCGCCTTGAATAATTTCATAGATGAGATTACTTTTTCATTTACATGGACAACTTTCAATTTTTTCTTCAAGGAAATATTCTTAATTTTTGAGAGATCTATTTGATTACTCATTATAATTTTTTTAGATTTTAAAGCATCATTAAATATGTTCATACCAACATCAGAGCGAATGATAATACTATTCCATGAATTTTCAGGAGCTCCAATACTACCAATAGATATATCTGAAAATTCAGCAGTATAATCTTTACAATATTGACAACTTGACCAACTATATTTTTTAACAGACTTTATTGGAGTGTTCTTTATACTTCCATCTTTCGAATAGATAATAAAATTACCTTGTGATATATCCAGTTTTTTCACCTCACTAATTGGCATTCCAAATTCTTTTTGAATTATATCTCTCATTGAATCATAACTATAATTTGATGTACAATAAAGTCCAATTATTAAGTTAAATTTGCTATATTCGTCTGAAATTGGAGGAAAAAATTGAAGTTTGCGTGCTGCTTGAATTTGACATGGCATACCTACAAATGCAAGTTTTTTTAGTTTGTATTTATTAACAGCATCTCTATAAGTTGATAAAGTAGGTGCCAATGCATATACAGAACCTGTTGCTTCTAATATTTCTTTTGAAGTTCTTGCTATAATGGGTTTTGGCTTCCAATTTTCATCTTTACTCGTAAGAAGAGCTCCATCAATTATTCCTTCATTAAGAGCATGAATAAGTATTGAAGTTACAGCTCCACCATTTTGTGATGCCTTTAAAATATTCTCATTAGTACTTTTAGCAAGAACAGCTTTTTTATAATGTCCAATTAAAAGATCTTTGATAGTACGCTCAGAAAAAATTTCCTTCTCAAAAAATCTTTCTGGAAAATAAGTTTTTGCACAATATTTATAACATAAAGAACATTCTGGGTCATAATCTAAAAGTGATGGCTCATCTTCATTTATTCCAATACGAGGACAAATTGACATACAAGTTCCACATAAAACACAATTTTTTTTACTTATAACTAACTCATGTAAATCTTGGAACCCATATTCAGAGATATCACAATGAAAATAATCCTTTATTAACTCCCTAGGTATCATTTTTAAATATTCACCTTTTAGAAAATTTATATTATTATAGGATTTAATGATGATTTTATCGAGAATACCATATAATATATATCAATTAAGACATATAAATGATCCATCTTGATATATCAATCTAGAAATTGTTGCATTTAACATATAAAATTATAAAAAAATAATGATAATGAGTTTGGTATTATAGATACCATTTTCTAAAAATAAAAAAAATGATATATCTACTCGAGTTAAATAAAAAGTTGGAAAATCAAAGATAATACCTTTGATTTTCACCAATTTAAAATAATATTATATAAGTTATTTTGTAATTTACAATTTTATCTAATTTTTAGTTTCTTAAGATAATTGTTATTAATCTCCTTCTCTTTTTTTTCTATGCTTTATTTTTGCATCCAATCCCTCTTTAAGATTAGTTAATTTTGTAGAAAAATTTAAATCTATGTTCCAATTGTCTAAACGGCTACTTTCATTATTAATTTCTTGTCGATTATTAATGAGATTCGCTGGATCTAATGAAAATTGTGAGAATTCTGGATCTTCGTTATATTCGTCATCAGATTCTTTAATAAATTTTTCAGATCCAATTTTATAATCTGTATTTTCTTTTTTCATTAAAAATGGCCCTTATGTGTTAATTATATTCAATTCAAAATGTCTTGTACTATTTCTTTTTATCTCTGCTAGCTTCTCTATTTTTGTTTGAAGCGGTTTCTTATCTCTGAAGCTTTTAACTTCAATTAAACCATCCTTAATGGCACCATTAAAGATTTTTTCACCTTTCTTTGTTCTTAAAATTACAGATGACCATCCAATTTCAGATCCTATCGACCCTACTGAGATATCGGCCAATTCTGCTGTAAAATCACTACAGTAATTACAAAAATCATAACCATATAAATCACAATCCTTTAGAGGATATGAAAATATCTCACCTGATTCAAGAGTTAAAACAAATTTTCCACTAGTTATATCCATCTTAACTATTTCATTGATATTAACACTAAATTTATCACTAAAGAGTTTAAGAATTTTCTCATAAGGAAAAGATTCTCTACAGAAAAGGCCAATTTTATATTTTATATTACTTAAAATAGGTAATTTAGCAGGGAATAATTCTCCTTTAAAAATTGCTTTAATTTTACATGGTAAGGCAACTATTGCTATATTTTTATATTTGTCAATCTTATCCAAAACTGACAACATAGGAGCATGAACATAGGTACTACCTGCTGTTTTGTATAAATCCATTAAATTTTCAATTATACTAACTTCAGGTTTCCAAAACTTTTTTGAATGTCTAATCGTTACTACTGCATCTACTAAATTTTTGGACAATAAGTAATAAAGTAATGAAGTTACGATACCACCATCCTGTCCAACTTTTTTTATTCCATATTTTAATGTCTTTGCAGAAGCAATATATTTATAATACCCTAGAAGATTAGAATATTTTAACGAAGTATCAGATTTTCTAATAAACTTTTGTAGATTATCAATTGAAAAAGACTGAGGACAAACACTATAACAAAGACCACAATTAATACATTCCCCTTCATCAATATATAAATAATTTTGTGTTAGTTCAATACAATTAATAGGACAGATGGCTGTACATAAGCCACAATGACAACAAATGCTATATTCTTGAACCGAAGAGACTGATTTGAAGTAATTCTGTTTATAATTATCTAAATTTTGTATAACTTTGTATCTATAAAAAGGTTCTTTTAATTTTAATAATTTAGTTTGATCTGTTATTTTTTTTTCCGGTATTTCTGTAAAAATTTCTTCAATATAACCTTGTTCTATTAAATAGAAAATATCTCGAATGATACTCGTTTCTGAAAAATCAAAAATGGCTAATATTTCATCTAATGTTAATGGTTCATATCTTTTCAATTCTCCAAGAATATATTTTCTTGCCGTTTCGGCATCAAAAATCGAACTAATTAAAAGATTAAGCCTATCTTCCTTGTATTTTCCTAATTCTAAAATTTTTTCTTTTGCCTTGAAAAGCGATCTATAGTGATAATTAAATGAAGCTTCATAAGTTGCATATAACAATTTTTTTATTGGAATTGAATCGAAACTATAATTATAATCAGGTTTGATATACACTCTGTTAATTCCATTATTGATTGGATTTGGTCCAATCTGAATTAATCTTCGAAAAAATTTCTCAAAAGCCTCACTTAATTTCTTATGGTTACTTCTATTAAAAATAAAAGTTTTTATTCTTTGATTACTTAAACCCCTTCGTTCTAAAATATGATTAGTTTCTTCTGCTGATTTAAAGAAGAAATCGAATTTGGATACTAGTTTATTTCTTTCTATCTTTCCATCAATTATTACAAATATACCATCAAATCCTTGATAAATTGTTTTTAATAACTCTGTTATATCTAGTGAACCTAAATTTCCCATTTTAGTTATTTTAACCGAATTTACTCCTTTGAATTTTTTCATCAAAGGATAATCAGATTCGTTATATGTGTATCCTATGCTTGAGAATATCATGATTTTGTATTCCATTATGATTACCTATTTTAGTAATAGTATTCCAATTTGATATTTTTATACATTATTTGTCATATAATTATTATGCAAATCGATCATTTATATGTTAGTATTGATAAATTGTACTATATAAAATAAGTAATTCCACTGCTAGAAATGTTAATATAATAAAATTTAAAACAAGAAAAATTAAAAATATTAACTTAAACTAATAAGATATTGTCTTTTAAAGCTTCATTTTATCATTTAAATATTAAGATTTAGATGATTTATTTCATAGAAAAATTAGTTTAATTTCTGAATTCCTTTAAATAAAAAAAATTAGGCAGAAATATTTATTTCCCTACTAAATATTATATTTCTAGCTTTTTCAAAAGCTTCATTATAATCAAAAATTCTTTTTTCCTTTGTAATCACAACTTCTCTTAAAATTAAAGCTTCAACTTCTGATTTAAGTCTATCAACGGTTAATGCTCCTGTTCGATTTATAGTTCGATAAATTTCTTTATTATTATCTTTAGGTTTTAATCCCTCAATTCAATAAGGAGTAATTAAATTTATGTCCATGACAATTTTATTTTTTAATTTGTATATAGAACATAAATAACAAAATAATTTCTCACCAAAGAATTTTCCTATTTTCGTATTTATAATATTAATTTCAATCGAACATTATTCGGTAATACATAAATTTAAAAATACAACATACGGTAATAACCATCTTTACCGAACTATCTTCGATAGATTTAAATAATACTGATCATATATATCATATTAGAGAAACTATATTATTGCTAAATAATAAAAAAAAACAAAAATGAAATTTATTCAGATTGAATTAATATAAATTTATAAATTAAAAAATGCAATTAATAGAAACGAGTTGATTAATATAGTAACCTGTCCCAAATGTGGAGAAGAATACTCATTAGGTAGAAGAATTTATCATGAATGTGAAGGCTTTTCAATTGAGCATGGTGTAATTTTTAATGATGATCGACAAAATCGTCCTTGGAATTGCGTTTCTATAGATGAAACAGACAAAAAAATTTTGAATATATTACAAAAAAATGATAAGGTTTCATATCGGGAATTAGCAGATAAACTACAATTAGCAGCTAGCACAATTCATAATAGAGTAAAAAAGATGATTGAAGAGGAAATAATTAAAGAATTTGCAGCTATTGTAGATCCTGTGAAAATTGGATATAATACAATTGCACTAATAGGCCTATCAGTTGATCCACTAAAAATGAAAGATATTGCAAGTAAGATTGCTTCCTTTGAAGAGACTCAACTTGTTGCAGTTTCATCCGGAGACCATGATATTATTGCCCAAATCATTGCTAAGGATGAAAAATCACTTTGGAATTTCATTAATATCAAAATCAAGACAATAAATGGAATAAAGCCTCAAATTCATGTATCAAACTTTTTAGACATATACAAATCTACAAGTTCAATAAAAATTGCTTAGTAGTATTAAAACTAAACAATTTTCAATAATTCTTTTACTTTATTTCCTATTTATTCATCTTCAAAATGTTTTACCGTAATAAACCAAAAATTCACTATTGAATTAACAATTTTATAAAATTGCTTCATTTCTAAAGGTTTAATTATATAACAATTAGCATGGAGATTATAAGCTCTAATTAAATCATCTCGAGCATCAGACACAGTTAAAATGACTACTGGAATTCGTTTTAATTCTTCATCTTTCTTAATTTCTTCCAATACCTGAAAACCATTTCTTTTCGGCAAGTTTAAGTCCAAGAGGATCAAGTTTGGTCTATTGACATTGGAATATTTCCCTCGCTTTTTTAAAAATTCAATGATTTCAATACCATCTCTTACTACGTCTAAACTTTGTACAATCTTGCTCTCTTGGAGAACTTCCTGAATTAAACGAATATCTGCGGCATTATCTTCTACCAGTAAAATTCTTGCTTTTACTCTTTTATTTCCAACCATAATTTTCAATAATTAATCTCTATTTTTTTCGGCAATAATTGTAAAATAAAAAGTTGATCCTTTTCCAAATACTGAATCTACCCAGATTTTTCCACCATACCTTTGGACTATTTTTTTACATATTGGTAATCCTATCCCTGTACCTGGATATTCTTCTTTAGTGTGCAATCTATAAAAAATATTAAAAAGTTTATCAAAAAATTTTGATTCAATTCCTATACCATTATCTTCAAATGAGAATAACCATTCATTATTGACCTTCTTTACTCCAATATGTATTTTAGGTGGTTCTTGCCTTCGGAATTTTATAGCATTACTAATTAAATTTTGAAATAATTGGATAAATTGAGTTTTGTCAACTTTTAGTATTGGCATTTTGTCATGAGTTATAATTGCACCGCTTTCTTTAATTGATTCGTGGAGATTAAATAACGCTTCATTTAAAATCTTCTCAAGGTTTAATAATCTTGAAGGTTGGGCGTGTGTAGTTATTCTTGAATAGGATAATAGATCTTTGATAAGAGTATTCATTTTTTTTGCCCCATCTGTAATAAAGTGAATGAATTCTTTCCCATCCTTATCTAATTTATCTTGATATCTATCTTCTAGAAGTTGAGAAAAGCTTACAATTGCTCTTAAAGGTTCTTGTAAGTCATGTGAAGCTACATACGCAAATTGTTGTAAATCCTCATTTGAACGCTTTAAATCTTCCATTATTTCATTGAATTCAATTTCTCTTTTTGAGACATGTTCAGAGAGGAATGAAACAATTATACCCACTATTATTAAGGAGAATGCTCTTAAAAAGTTATTAATTAACTCTAAATTAAAGATACCATTTTCAGGAATGATATTAAAAATAATTAAAATTACTGCTAAAAAGACAGATATAAATAAACCTTTTTTTTTCCACCATAAACAAGCTAGTATTGAAGGAAAATAAAAAAAGTGTGCTACCAATATAGATATTCTGAGGATAATCTCGAAATAATATATTAAAAATAAGGAGATTATCAACAAAATTAAGATAATTAGCATTCTTATTTTTTCATCCTTAAATTTCAAGTTCATTTCAAATAGACCTCATATTATATTAGACAACTTTTATTTGGAATTTTTAAAAAGCAATAGGAGAATATCTTAGGATAAATTCTTTTTTAATAAGAATATTATCCAATATTAGATAAATTTTACCGAACAAAAATATGATTATTTTTATTTGATAAAATGGAGATTTCAATTCATAATATTTAAAATATATGTAATTTGCTTTTTTCCCTTAAAAATTTGACAAAAAATTTTATCTATTTGAGCAATTAATAAAATAATTATAAATATTACAATGAATATTATTCAGATTAAGTATAAAGAATTGAAAAAAGGATTTATTTGAATGTAATTATAAAAATTATTTTATGGTGAATTGATATAGAAAAAAAAAGCCTTGATATCCTATTGATTGAAGATAATAAAGCTGATGTTCGTCTTATTGAAGAATTATTAAGAACTTCTGAAGATTTCAAATTTAAATTAGAATCAAATCCTAGACTTTTTGAAAGTCTTAATCGTCTTGTAGCTAAAAAGTTTGATATTATCTTATTAGATTTAACTCTACCTGATAGTGATAGAGAATCTACTTTAGAAAGAGTTTTAAATTTTACCAGCACAATTCCTATAATCATTCTAACTGGATTAGATGATAAGGATTTCGCTTTAAAATCTCTTCAGAAGGGTGCTCAGGATTATATTGTAAAGGATGATCTCAATGGACCTAGTCTAATACGAGCAATTTTATATGCCATTGAACGACAAAAAATTGAAACTGAAAGAATAGTAGATAGACTCCCCAAGATACCATTTGATGAAAAAGATAAAGAAATTCTTAACTTTCTGCAGGAAAATTATAAAATTTCTTATAAAGATTTGAGTAAACAAGTGAATTTAGCCGCTAGTACGATTCATAATAGAGTACAAAATATGATCAAAGAGGGGATTATAAAAAAATTTGATACTTTTGTAGATCCATTTAAAGTGGGATATCAATCTATGGCTATTCTTGGTCTTTCAATAGATCCTTTGAACTTAGATAATATAGCAAGAAAACTCTCCAAATATGATGAAATACAATTAGTTGTATCTTCTACCGGTGATTATAATTTAATATTGAAAATTATTGCTAAAGATGAAAAAAATCTTTGGAGATTTATTAATGAAGAAATTAAAACCTTAGATGGAATACAATTACCAGTGAATGTTTCAAGCTTTATAGATATTTTTAAAATGACTAATAGAATAAAATTTAAAACTATAAAAGAAGAATAAAATATTTGTTTTATAGTTAATTTAATAGTTATTTGAATAAATGAGAAGATATCTAGTTCAATTCAAGGAAAAATACCTCTTAATTCAATTGCCTTTGCCAATCTTGAAATAGCAATCATATATGAGGCTATTCGTAGCGTAGTCTTCTGTTTAATTGATAGATCATAAACATCCTCGAATGTATTAACAAGAATATTCTTTAATTCTTGATTAATTCTTTCTAATTTCCAAAAATAACTATGAATATCTTGAATATACTCAAAGTACGAGACACATACCCCTCCTGCGTTAGCAAGTATATCAGGAACTATAATTATCCCCCTTTCATTCAAAATATCATCTGCTTCTGGAGAAGTTGGTCCATTTGCACCTTCTAACACAATTTTACACTTTATTTTATAAGCATTTGATTGCGTTATTTGGTTTTCAATTGCAGCCGGAATTAGAATATCACAATCAAGTGTAAGTATATCTTCATTGTTAACAAATTCATAATCCTTATTTTGGAAATTCTTTAAATATTTACCCTTATCTCTCCAATCTAATAAATTTTTAATATTTAATCCTTTTCCGCAATGCAATCCACCACTAATGTCTGATACAGCAATTATTTTACAGCCTTTCTCGTATAAAATTTTAGCTATATTCCCCCCAACATTACCAAATCCTTGTACAACAATACATTGGGATTTTAAGTCTATTTTTATTTTGTTACATAAAGCTTCGAGAACGTAAAATAATCCCATTCCAGTTGCAGTTTCTCTTCCAACTGATCCTCCTATTTCTAAGGGTTTGCCTGTTACTACTCCGGGAACAGCTCTTCCCTTATTCATAGAATAAGTATCCATTATCCAAGCCATTATCTGAGGATCTGTGTTAATATCTGGAGCAGGAATATCCATATCCGGACCTATAATATTTATAATTTCTGCAGTGTATCTCCGAGTTAACCTTTCTAATTCCCCTTTCGATAGTTTAGTGGGATCAACACATATTCCTCCCTTTGCTCCTCCAAGGGGTAGATTTAATAAGCTACACTTCCAAGTCATCCAAGTGGCCAAAGCTTTAACTTCATCAAGATTAACATTTGGAGCAAATCTAATGCCTCCCTTTCCGGGACCGCGAACAGTTGAATGTTGTACCCTATAACCCTCGAATATCTCAAGATTTCCATCATCCATCTTTATTGGAATTGTTACAATTAAGCATCTTTCAACCCTTTTAAGATAATTTCTTATATTTTTATTTAATCTCATTTTTTCAGCAACTATATCGATTTGCTTTTTAGCCATTTCAAATGGGTTTGTTTCCGTTAACAAATTTTCCTCAAGTATTTCATAAATTTCATTTTCTACAGCATTTTCTAAATCTCTTGGATAAGCAAATTTTACCTGTTCTTCTTTTTCTAACATACTCGAATAATATTCAGTTTTGATTTTTTTCTATTTAATTAATTAGATTATATCTCTTCATTTAATATATGTCGTATAATGTTTATAAATTTGTCGAAAGAAGTATTATCATAAAGCCATAATAACGAAACAAATTCGGTAAAAGGTAATTCAAGCGAATTTCATTCAATAAAACATTTTGATTTAAAAAATGAATAAGAATTAATTTTAGTGTGTAGCACACGAAATACAAGGATCAAAAGCTCTAATTATCATTTGAATATTTTTTTTAACCAAATTATAATCACCTGTTTTTTCAAATAGTTCTTGAGCATAATTTGTAATCATACGGTTAATAATAGGAATATTGAACTCTGTAGCAACAAAAAGTTTAACTCGATCAATAACATTACTTTTATTAAGGTGGTAGTGATGGAGTAATATCCCCCTTGGTGCTTCAATAAGACCTATTCCGTCAGATCCTTTAATTGAATCTAAGGATGGAAGTTTTTCTTTAAGATTTAAACAAGGATCATCTAAAATTTGTATCCCTTGATAAGATTCGATATACATTTCTATTAAACGTATAAAATTCGTTAATAGTATATTATTTTTCCATTTTTTTTCAAAGGATTCAAAAGAAGTACTAATTTGATCAATTCCATAGTTCTCAACAATATTAAAACGAGAAAAGGGACCAACAATTACATTCCTTTTATTTTCGAAATAAAAATCAATTCCACGTAAATCAATTTCTTTACCAAAGTAAGAAGAATATTTTTGTTTTTCAAATTCAATTACGTTTTTATTATTTTCTTTAAGTCTTAAAGAACCTACATATCTATCATAATTTCCATTATTAGTTAATCCTAAAGATATATAATTTGGTATTTCAAATTCTCTTGGAGGAATCTGATCAGCAAATAATTCAATTACTTTTTCTATTATCCATTCTAAATTAACCAGTGATTTTTGTAAATTTCTTTTAGCCAATGTAATGTTTTTTTGTGAAGGAGAATAGATAATACCTCCTGGAATTGGTGAAAGCAAATGAACAGATCTACCACCAAATAATTCATTTATTTCATTTCCAATTTTGATTAATTCATATAAATTGGTTGTTAATTGAGGATTATATTTTACTAATTCGTAAGGAGATAACAAATTTTGACTAATATTAAAAATTTTCAAGAGATCTGGTAAATTTTGGAAGAAAAAATTCATTGAATGAGATTTTATTAATTCTCCTATCATTAAAAGGCGTCTTAAAAGAACACTTTGATTTGAAACCTTAATGTCATAAATATCTTCTATTGCTTTACAGCTTGCAATTGCTTGAGATGCGTAACAAAGTCCACATATTCGCGAAACTATTTTCGGAATATCTAGTAATTGCTTTCCTATTAAAAAATTTTCAAATCCTCGATATACATCAAATTCAAAATTCACTAATGAAATTTCATCATTTTGAACTAAGATTTTTACTTCTCCATGACCCTCAACACGTTGACAAATGTCAACAACTTTCAACATTTTTTTACCCTCTAAATTTTGGTTTTGAAAATCGATAAAAAATACCTGTATAACTTTTAAGCTCCTTTGATAATTTTATCAAACTCAAATAATTAATAAGATTTGAAGTAAAGTCTTTTGATACTGAGCCCATACATCCTTCACAAGGAAGTCCTATTGTTATACATTTATGTTCACATCCATCTCTAGTAATTGGACCCAAACACAAAATACCCTTTTTTAAAAAGCATTTAGGAACCTCTTCATCTAAGCTAATCTCTTCTGGATTTGGATTAATTTTAGATATATTAACTTGGCTATTAATTCCAAAATCTTCTCGAATTGGGCAAGTTGCACACATATTTTTTTCAGATAACGTAATCTCTTTATTCTCAACCAATTTAATAATACAATTTCCAAGAAGCTTTGAAGGAGGAGGACACCCTGGAATAATTCCATCAATTTCAACATAATTGGAGATTGGTAATGCTTTTTTTGTATTTGAAAGACTTAAAATTCCACCAAAACTAGCACAGGTTCCTAGCGCATATACCTTTTTTGTAACTTTTCTTATATTCTGAAGAATTGGGATTTGTGTTTCTTCAGATATACACCCTTCTATCAGAGCAATATCACAATCGTCAATCTCATCTATATCTGAAATAAAGTTAAAATACGTTATCCTTGTTCTTTCTAAGAATTGGGGGAAAATATCTAAGGACATAAGAGTTGAGATACATCCACTACATGAAGTTAAAGACATTATTATAAATCTACGCTTCATATTTTACATCCTCTTTTAATTTATTAAAGAAACTATTAGAAATTTCAGCAAATTTTACACCTTCTACAGCATTCATATGTTCAAGTAATATTCGATCTTTATATTTTGGTGTAATAATATCTTTTAATAATCTAATTTTATTTCCTATTTTTTCAATTCCATCAATGTACCGACAAGCATCTTGTCTACAACCAACGATCATTACTCCATCAAAACCCAACTCAAATGATTTAATTATAAAATTAGTATCAATCCTTCCCGTACATGGAACTCGAATTATAAAAGTATTTGGATTATATGAAATTTTCTTAAGTCCGGCATCATCAGCAGCAGCATATCCACAAGAACTACAACAGAAGGCAATAATTTTTGGACTTGCTCTAAATTTTGAAAAAGCTTTAATTGTGGCCAATATTTTTTCAGATGTGTCGATATTTAAGTCTATTGCATTAGTAGGGCAGATACTAGCACATGTACCACATCCCTTGCATTTAAATTTATCTACACTTATTTTATCCGATTCTATTGTAATCGCATTATAAGGACAAATTTTAAGACATAATCCACATAAACCACATTTATTTTCATTAATTTCAATTCCGCTAAACTCTGCGATTAGGTGATCCTTCGATAGTAATGAAATGATTTTTAAAGCACAATTATTAGCCGTTGAAATTGTAGAATTATAATCCAATGGACCAAAAATTGTACCAACACCATAAATACCAGATGCCAACGTTTCTTCACTCATAAATCCGTTATCATCCAAAGTAAAATCCATATATTTTCTTAGATTTTTTAAATCTTTATTAGGGATATATTTTAGATTTAAAATTATTAAATCACTTGGAAATTCGATATTATCAGCAACAACATAATTTATATCTTTATTAGTTTCAATAGAAATTTTATTAGCATATAAAAATCTTGGATTAGTTGATCTTAATAAAATCTCATCCTTATTTTTCAGTCTACTTAAATCATAAAAAACATTAACTTCGCAATCAGGATTTCTTATTTTTATATCTTCAATATATTTTTGAGCTAAAATTTCCGAGTAATGTGCCAGATATTTTGAAGGCCCTACTTCTTGAATAATAGAAATCGAACTTAAGGGTTTTTTATCTGATAATCTTAAGAGATTTCCTTCAGTAATTCCATCAGAAGATAACATTCTTTCAAATTCAGCAGATGTTATTATATTTTTTTGGGGATTATAATGATAATCCTCTAAATCTTCGTATAAATCAGATCCAATCGCAATAACTTTTGCACCAACCTTAATCTCAATTTTTTCTTCTTTTTGAGTTAAATCTATAGCTTTATTCGCGCATGCACGTTCACAAATTCTACAGTTAATACATTTATTTATATCTCCTTTATCAATTATAGGAGCAAAAGGATAAGAATGTATAAAAGGGATATATATTATTTTTCGATTAGTTAAACCATATTCATATTGATTTTGCTTTTGTATACTACAAACTTCAATACATTGTTTACACCCTGTGCATTTTTTCACGTCAACAAAACGAGGTTTTTTAATTAAACTAAGAGTAAAATTACCTACTTCTCCTGATACATTTTCAATCTCAGTATTAGTATAAATTTTTATATTTTTTTGGTTTGTTAATTCGCTTATTAATTCTGAAATAAAACATATTGAACAATCACCCATTTGATGGATTCGATGCCATCTTGCTATTTTACCTCCCAATGTAGGTGATTTCTCAATAAGATAAACCTTAATCCCAGCACGAGCTAAGTTTAATGCGAGTGTAATACCAGCAATCCCACCACCTAAAATAGCACAACTCTTTTCTACTTCCACTCTTTTTACTTTTACTTTCTTTTGAATATATACGCGCTCAACTGCCGCTTCAATTAATAATTTAGCTTTTTCCAATGAAAGTAAAGGATCTATTTTATTCATTTTGGCTTGATGAACCCAACAACATTGTTCTCTAATATTTGCTATCTCAATATTTGCACGCTCAATAATATCTTCAAAGATTCGTTCAAAAAGAAGTTGATGCGTCTTTGGGGAACAAGCAGCTATAACAATCTTATTTAAAAAATTATCTTTAACCCAATTAATAATTTTTTTAAAATTCTTTTCTTGACATAAATTATCAAAAACTTTTACTGAAACTACTTTTCTTAATTTATTTATATAATTTTCTAAAGCAGTAATATTAATTACACTTGAAACTTCTGTATTACAATTGCAAATAATTACTCCAATTCGGCTTATTTCGCTCCCCTTAGTTTCTAAATATTCATCAATATCTTCTCCGGATAAAATCCTTTTGTTCAGATTAATAATTTTTAACACACGTTTACCATCTTCCGTAAGAAAGTACGATTTTTTGTCTTTACCTATCAATGAACCTATCTTTTTAAGATGAAAATTTAGTTGTCCAGTTGTTTCTAAACCAAGTCTTTCCATTAAATCTGTATAAGGGATATAACCCTCCTTTTCTAAAAGCAATAAGATTTTTCTCCTAAATGGATGAGATAAAATTGAATATATATCCACTTATTTTCTCCCTCCTTTGTTTAAATTTCATGAAAATGATTAAAATTCTACTTAAATTAAATAAAATTATTATTTATTTGCTATAGAAGTTCTTGATAATGAATTCCATGTTAGCATCTTATCTCTCATATTTTTTTTTGTTCGCTTTAACTTCAATTGAGCAAATTGTATTAATTTTTCTTTTAAATCTTTTAAATTGGAGCTATCTAATTTAAATCTTTTAATTACACCTGCTCGCAGCGCTTTATTGATTATTTCCTCGCCTTTTTTAGTGCGTGTGATTACGGTTGTATATTTATCTTGTGAACCTAACCCTCCAAATGAAATATCTGCGTAAATATTTGTAAAATCTTTACAAACACTACAAGCTGGACGTGTATAATCAGTTAATTTTTCAAATGGAATATGAATAATTTTTTGAGTATTTTTCTTACTTTTTATGTTGATAATTAAATTTTCCTTTATGTTTACCCTTTTAATATTTTCAAACTTAAGTTTAAAGTCTTTTTCGAATTTCTCTATCCTTTTTTTGTCAAAAAAGAAATTCTCATAGCAAAATAATCCTAGACAAATCTCGATATTCTCAGATGGAATAATACCTAATTCTTGCATACATCTAATTGTATAAATCTGACAAGGTGTGCCTACTAATGCTATTTTTTTAAATTTATAATGTCTTAAATTGGGTAATGAACTTGTATAAGTATGAAATTTTTGTACAACTTCTAGTTGAGGAGTTATATCTAATTTGACACCCGAAGTATCAATCAAATCTTTTTTGCTTCTAGCTATTATAGATTCTCTATTAAAAGGTGATGTTGTTTTTGCCACAATTGCTCCTTCAATCAAATTTTTTTCTATTAAATAATTAATGATAGAGTTCACAACACCTCCATCTGTTCCATATTTTAAAAATTCATCATCTGTAGCTTGGCAAGAGTAAATAGTATCTATAAATCCTAAAGGCATTTTTGTACTATCTGAAAAATTATAAGTTTTATTTAATTCCTCATCTAAAATATGCGTCTGTGGGCATATAAAATAACAAATCCCACATTCAAGACATTTCTCCTTATTTAAGTATTCAGGAGGCGAATTAGGTTTTTTAAATCCAATTACTTCATGTTCAATTGAATTGCAAAAACTTACACAACCCCCACATTCTTGACAAATACCAGGCTTATGGACTTCTTCAATTAAATCTTTAAAAGTTTTTATATTCATTATAAAAAATCACTAAATTAATCTTATAATTATAAAATTTATTATGACTATTTTAATAATTTTTATGATCTCTATGATAAATATAATTGTCAAACTATATAAATATGATCATTTTGTCAAAAGTAATAATCACAAAACCTAATCATGACTATCGATAAATTGCATAAAATAAAGTAAAAGGCAAGAATCATATTGGAATCAGATCAAACCAAAGACCAAATTAATACATTTTATTTATTAATGACAAATTCATTTGTCAAAATGATTATAATTATTCTTATCAGATTTTTTAAATTTCTTCTAATTCATAATTTAATCGGGATAGAGTACAATAATATAATAACACTTACATTTATGTAAATTTTGTTTTTTTTCTCAAAACAAAATCTTGAAATATTATTACAAAAAAATATTTGGTGATGATTGGAAGCGTGAATTAAATGTCTGAAAAACAGACCATTGCTAGAATCGGAGTATATATTTGTAGATGAGGAGTTAATATAGGGGCTAGCATTGATTGTGATATTATTAGAGATTATGTTGAAGCACTCCCAAATGTCATAACTGCTAGAGTAAATGATTTTACTTGTAGTGATCCAGGCCAAAATATTATCAAAAACGATATTTTGGATTTAAATTTAAACCGAATAGTTGTCGCTGCTTGTACACCAAAAATTCATGAATCCACTTATCGAGCAGTTTTAGCTGAAGCAGGATTAAATCCATATTATTTTCAAATGGTAAATCTTCGTGAACAATGCTCGTTTACATCTTCAAGTAATAAAAGAGATACTACTAAAAAAGCTATAAGATTAGTACAAGCAGGTATCAATCGTGCTCGAGAATTAGAGATTGTTCCTCATAAAAAAATTTCAGTAGAGAAATCAGTATTAATAATAGGTGCGGGAATTGCTGGAATGAATGCTGCATTAGATTTAGCCAATCAGGGAGTTAGAGTTTTCTTAATCGAAAAAGAGGCAACTATTGGGGGAAAAATGGCACAATTAGATAGAATTTATCCTACAGACGATTGTGCTATATGAGTTCTGGCCCCTATAATGGTAAATGCTTCAAAACACCCAAATATAACCCTTCTTACTTATAGTGAAATTATTGGATTTAGTGGTATTCCTGGTAAATATAATATTAAAATAAAGAAAAATCCACGTTATGTTAATGAAAAAAAGTGTACTGGATGTGGATTATGTACCACAAAATGTCCTATAACAGTACCTAATGAATTCAATCGAGGTATTGGTGAACGTGGTGCAATCTATATACCGTTTCCTCAAGCTGTACCTAAAATTGCGATAATTGATAAAAGTGTGTGTATAGAATGTAAAAATTGTCAAAGATTGTGTCAAGCAGAAGCAATTGATTTTGATCAGGTACCAGAATTTATTGATATAAGCGTAGGTGCTGTAATAATTGCCACAGGATGGGATGAGTATCCAATTATGAAAAATAATGATTATAGATATGGAATTTATCCGGATGTAATTACTCAAATAGAATTAGAGCGAATGTTAAGTCCGGTTGGACCAACAGGAGGTCATGTATATAGAATTTCTGATGGAAAAATCCCAAAAACAGTAGCTATGATTCAATGTGTTGGTTCGAGATCTTTAAAAGGAAATCCTTATTGTTCAGGAGTATGCTGTAATGTTGCTCTTAAGAATGCTCAACTGTTAAAACAAGAATATCCTGATATTAATATTGCCATCTTTTATATAGATATGCGTACATGGGATAAAGGGAATGAAGAGTATTATAGAAAAGTGAGAGAAGCAGGAGTTATGATGATTCGAGGAAAAGTTGGAGATATACGCGAAGATCCATTTACAAAAAACCTTAAAATTACAGCTTCTTCAACATTAACAAATGATATGATTACTATGAATACAGATCTCGTTGTACTGTCAACAGGTATGGTCCCTTCTAAGAATACAATAAAATTAATTGAGACGCTAGGTTTAAGTAAAGATATTAATGGATTTTTATCTGAAGTTCATGGATGCCTAAAACCTCAAGAAACGAATAATATGGGCATTTATATTTGTGGGTGTGCTGCTGGACCAAAAAATATCCCATATTCGGTATCAACAGCATTAGCTGCAGCCAGTAAAACATCCACATTACTTTCAAAAGATGCAATCGTCCAAGAATTGATTATTGCTGAAATAAATGAAAATCTATGTATCGGCTGCCATAGATGTGAAAAACTATGTAATTATAAGGCTGTTATGGTAAATGGAGATAATATTGCAGAAATAGATGATTTGAAATGTAAAGGATGTGGTGTTTGTGTATCATCATGTCCTGCTAGAGCGATTGATCTTAAATATTATAGAGATAAACAAATTATTGAAGAGATAAAAGGCATTTGTAATACTGAACTTGAATATAAAGAAGAATATATTGAATCTATTGAACTTGTTTGGAAAAAGATTGAAGCATTAGCTCCTTATCAAACTTAATCTGAAAAGGAATGATCTTCTCAAAAAAATATTAGTTGAGAGGAGACTAACCCACCGTATGGGTTTTCAGAATAATGTAGAATAATAATTGATTTAAATTTATATCAGCAGTTCAAATTAATTTGAAATGATTATAGGATTAGTTATTTTTTTTTGAAGTTAAAAATATTTGTTAATTAAGGTTTTTTCTGCTTGGTTTTTAAAGAAATTAATTTATTAAACCAATCTAATTTCTTATTTTTCCACTCAATCGTTTTGTTAAATGGAACAATAAATTGTTCAATTATTCCTTTTGAAAGCATATTGTTTATCACTTTCTCTCCTTTATCAGTTCTAATTAGGATCATAGAATATCCTTCTGGAGCCCCAGATGCCCCAATACTAATATCTGTAAACCTGCCTGTGAATTCATCACATTCATGACAATTATTTCTAACTGCTGGATTTAGAGTTTTAATATCGATTTCAAATTCTTTATTATCTTTAGTTTGAATAAAGAAATTCTTTTTTATCCAAGTTTTCTTGATATTAGTAGGATCAACATTCGTTTCTTTTTCTAAAATGTCATATAATTGAGAATAAATAAAATTCTCATAACAGAAAAGACCTATAATATATTTAATAACATGAGCTGGTTTCACGAGCAAAAATTTCATTTTACTAACAGCTCTACATTGGCAAGGAGTTCCAATAAATGCAATTCTTATCTGGTCAATATCAAATATTTCTTTTTTCAAAAGAATCTCCTGAGGGATGCTGTATAAATTTTTTAAAGGAAATATTTGAGGAGAAATAGAATAACGTGTACCTGCCGATTTAAATAAATCTTCTTTATCAAATATAATTTTTGGGACAGGTTCAAAGTTTTCGTTAAATTCTGAAACAATTGCTGCATCAATTTTATGTTTTTCAAATAAAAATGTTAGTATTGCTGAAACAACACCTCCATCCTGTCCAACTTTTTCTAATGCTGAGTTTGTTGTTTTAGCAGCAAGAATTTTAGTAATATGCCCAATCTTATCTTCAATACAATAAGTATCATTTAATTCATTTAATAATACATTAGTTTGAGGGCAAATATAATAACAAACACCACATTTAGTACAATTATCAACACTTTTTTCTGATTTAAACTCAGGAATGTATCCCTTCATCTCAATAACATCAAAACTTTGACTCTCGCAATATGCTATGCAAGCTCCACATGCACAACATTTATTAGTTTTAATTATTTCATTCTGAAGATCCTGAAAATTTTTTACGTTGTTTTGCTCAAGTTTCTGAAACCCTAATTCAGTCATTTTAATTCCTCTTTTTATTTCTTTTTCCAATTATATTCTAATTCAAATACTCCAGATTTTTTAGAGATTTTTAATTCTCCCAATTCTATAATTGTGTCTGTAAAATCTTTAATTAATTCTGAAAATTGCTTCCCTTCACTTGCAGAGATGGAGTGTAATTGAAATCTATCGGCTTCAATTCCGATGTATTTTATTAATTTCTTTAAATGTTCCATTCTAACTTGAGTGTATTCAAATCCCTTCATATAATGACAATCACCCATATGGCATCCAATAATTAATACACCATCTATTCCATTATTAAAAGCTCTTAAGATAAAGATAGGCTCAACCCTACTAGAGCACATAACCCTAATAATCCTAATATTTGGCGGATATTGAAACCTAGAAACACCTGCTAAATCTGCACCAGCATAACTGCACCAATTACAGCAAAAAACTAGAATATTCGGTTCAAATTCATTATTTCTTTTATTTTTAATATTTATCAATAAATATCGCTCCCAAATTAAATAATTTCATAATCTACTATATCTATATCAGTCAATAAATCAATCATTTTGCTAATTTGAAACTTACTAAAATGATTCTGATCAATAGCTCCGACTGAGCATTCTGCAACACAAGCTCCACAACCTTTACAAAGAGCTTTAATTATACGTGCTTTTCTTAAACTTACATCATATAAACCCATTTTTTTACGACTTTCAATCAATTCAATCGCATTATACGGGCAAATCTCAATACATTTACCGCACCCGATACATTTTTCTTCATTTATATAAGAAGTTATACATTCAGTTTCTATTTCTCCTTTAGCCATTATTATTGCCGATCTCCCAGCAGCACCATATGCTTGAATAATACTTTCTCCAATCCATTTTGGCCAATGAGCTCCCCCACATAGAAAAATGCCATCTGTGGCAAAATCTATTGGTCTAAGTTTTGCATCAGCTTCTAAGAAAAATCCATCTTTATTTGTTGATACTTTTAACAATTTTGCTAATTTTTCAGTATCGTCAAAAGGAACGTTAGGAGTGGCTAATATTAATAAATCTGTATTATATTCAATATCTGTCTGAGCGCTTACATTTTTATATATAATATGGAAGTGATCTTTTTCATCACTGATTTTGATATCCTCAATTGATTGATACCTTTCATAAGTTGCATTTTTCCGAAGCCCTCGACATAGATTTTCAGCATTTAAATCTGTAAATTGAAATTCTCTATATAAAATATGAATCTGCGCATTGGGATTGATATTTAATAATTTTTCAACGTTCTTTAATGCTACTCCACAACAAATATTTGAACAATAGGTTTTCATATATTCTCCATCATTAAATCCATCTCTCCTTTGATCTACGCATAATATTATTGTAGCATCTTTAAATTTAGGAATCTCTCTATCGTTCATTGCTGTAAATTCTGTTTGAGTAAGAACACGTTTGGGATATCTTTCAGATAAATCTTTCCACTTTATAGTTTTAATTTGCTTTGTTCCTGTAGCTACTATTATTGTACCCACATTGATGGTTTGCTCTTTTGAATTTTCTTGAATATTTTTAACTTTAACCTCATAATTTCCAACATAACCTTGGACATCAACAATATCGGAGTTTAATAAAATATGAACATTAGATTTATTTTTTAAATCATTAATTTGTTGAAGAATTTCATTTTTCGTAATAGGTATATAGTATAAGTCAATAAATTCAAGTGCACTACCACCAAGAATCGCTCTCTTATCTATAAGATAAACTTCAAATCCTTGATTGGCTAAATTATGAGCAGCTGTAATCCCCGAGATTCCGCCACCTATTATTAGAGATGATTGTTTAACTTTAACTTTAATGGTCTCTAATGGTTTTAAATTAATTACTTTTGCTAAATACATTCTAATTAAATCACATGCTTTTTTAGTTGCCTTTTTAGGTTCATTTTGATGGACCCAAGAATCTTGGTTTCTTATGTTTACTAGTTCAAATAAAAATGGATTTAATCCAACCTCCCTGAGAGTATTTTTAAAAAGTTGTTCATGTGTTCGAGGGGTACAAGATGCAACTATAAATCTATTAAGATTATATTTAATGATTAATTCTTTAATCAGTTCTTGTGAATCTGAACTGCATGAATACATATTTTCTTCGACGTGTACTACATAGGGCAATTTAGAAACATAATCTACAACTTCAGAAACATTAACAATCCCTCCGATATTGATACCACACTGGCAAACTAAAATACCAACACGAGGTTCATCCTCTAACCTTACTGGTATTTCTGGGGGATATTCTACCTTTTTAATATTTTGAAATCTGAAAGGATAAAATCTTTCACTAATTTTAGCTGCGCATGCAGAACCTTCTGCAACTGCCATTTGAATATCATTGGGTTTTTTAGAATAACCAGAAACAAATACATTCTTTTTTTCAAGTAAGATGATATCTTCTTCACGAATATAACCTAAATCGTCACAATCTACATTTAAGTGTCTTAAAAGTTCATAGTAAGAAGGAGTTGGAGATAATGCACTTGCTAAAACGGCTATATCTACTTCAAAAGTTCCAACTTTTCCTTTATCAATATCTTCATAATATAATCTTAATTTTCCATTATCTAAATTCTCTTTAATATATGAAACATGTCCATTTATATATTTAACATCATATTCATTCTTACTTTTTTCAATAAATTCATAAAAATTTTTACCTTTTGCTCTAATTTCCGTATTAAAAATATAGCATTCAATATTTGGATTGTGTTCCTTAACAACAATTGCTTCTTTAGCTGAATTCATACAACAAATTGCAGAACAATATTTTTTACATTCTGGATGATGAAAATCTCGAGAACCAACGCACTGTATAAAACCAATCGATTTAGGATGTTTTTTATCGTCTAATCTTATGATTTGACCCCCAGTAGGTCCATTTGCAGAGAGTAGGCGTTCAAATTGCATGTTAGACAAAACATTGGGAGAGGAACCAGCAAAATTATTATATTTTTCTGGCATTTCTTGGTTATTTCCTGTAGCAATAACAATTGCTCCAACATTTAACGTAATTTCTTCTGTTTTTTGTGTAAAATCTATGGCATCTGCAGTACAAACTTTAGCACAAAGGCCACATATTTTATAATTTAAATATAAACATTTCGAATCATCAATAAGATATATTGGAGGTACTGATGACGGAAAAGGAATGTAAATGGCTCCTCGAGTTTTTAAATGGGTATCAAATTCGCTAGGAATTCCCCTAACTGGACAAATATTCCCACAATCACCACATCCTTTACAAATTTCTTCTTTTATATATCTTGGCTTTTTTATAACTGTAACTGTGTAATTCCCCGCATATCCAGTAATTTTTTTAACATACGAATATGTGAATAATTCTATATTTGGATCTCTATACACATCAACCATTTTTGGTGCAAGGATGCATAAACTACAATCTAGGGTAGGATATATTTTATCCAATTGTGCCATAGTACCTCCTATCGTTGGTTGAATTTCGACTAAATATACCCTAAAACCTAACTTAGTTAGATCTAAGGATGCCTGCATCCCTGAAATTCCTCCTCCAATAACCAAAACACTACTCTGCAAATCTGACATATAACACAATTATTCAATAAATTTATAAATTTTATATCCCAATCTTGTTAATTTAACCTAAACAAACATTAGTAATTTTCCAATAAAACTTGCTAAATCAATCACCTTAATTTTATTTCTAGATTCATTATGCTCTTTATTTAAAGAAAGCTCATTTATGTAACAATTGAAGTGTGTTAGACATTTAGGGCAAGGAACAATTAAATAATCTGCTCCAGTATTAAATGCTTCATTAATACGATTTTTTCTTAAAAATCGTGTAGATTCATTGCAATTTGCAAATGCTGAAACACCACAACAATTAGCATCATCTTTATTATTTTCCATTTCAATTAATTCTACTCCTGGAATCTCGTTTATTAAGTCTCTTGGAGGATCATATAATTTTCCACCTAAACGCCCTATTCGACAAGAATCGTGATAAGTTACCTTAATTTTAAAATTGTAAGGAAATTTAACATTTTCAAGAATTTTTTCTTTAAGAAAAAATTCAGTAAAATGTAATACTTTAAAATCAAAATCTTTTATTATTTTTGGGTAATCAAATTTCCATGTTCTATATCCTTCAGCGCATCCAATAACGATGGTTTTTACTCCAGCGTCTCTGTAAAGCTGAGTATTATAATTAGCAAGTTTTGCAAAAGTTTCAATATCACCCCTGCCCCAAAAAACATCATGTCCACAACATTTTTCATTTAAAACTACTGGTGCGATACCCTTTTCATTAAGTAAACTTATTATTGTTGTAGGTATATCAGTATAGTTGGTATCATATTTATAAAAAAGATCATCCATTAAAGGCAGGCATCCAATAAAATAAGCAGTTTCACCTGAAGCTGAAGTTTTTAATCCTTTCTTTTTTAGAAAATCTAATTTGTTTGGGTGTAAGGGATTGTTTGCCATAATTTTCGAAATTAAGGTAAAGATATCATTATGAGTTTCGCATTTTATAATTTTTTCTATTTCAGATTTATTTTTACTATATGCTTTTCTTAACTCTAAGATTAATTCAGGTATATTAACACCCTTATTTTCTTGAGTCATAGGACAATAAATTGAACATTGTCCACAAGTGAGACAATTCCAAATATTATTATTAGTTATGACTTGTTCTAGTTTTGAGAATATCAAATCTGAAATTAAATTTCTTGGAAAAAAAAGTCCTAGATGAGATAATGGGCATACATTGACACAGCGATTACAACTATAACAATAATTAACAAAATTGCCAATATCTTTACATGATAAATCTGAAATTAACAAGTTTATTTCATCGATAGTGATGTATTGAATATTGATTCTCGATTATTAACTCAAAAAATCCACATTTAGAACATTTATACCCACTAGGCCCCTTATGTCTATAAATATAATCGTTTTCTTCTATACTGAATCCACAAATAGGACAAAACTCTTTTTCCTTCTTTTGTTCAATCAACTTTTTATTTTCCTCCAACTTTTAAATAATTTTAATTTTGAAAATTACTTTCTTTACGTTTATATAAAAGCCTTAAATTGGAAATAATTGTATTGGCAAAGCAGAATATTTAACTTCAGATTAAAATTTATACAACATTAACAATCCTGATTATCAATGAAATAAATGTTTTTTTGAAATTAAATTATCATCATGATTAAAATGGTAGTCAAAATATAAAAACTTTAACTTTTTCTTATAAATTTCAAAAATCAATAATAAGCAGAAGATAATATAAAAGAGTGGGAAATGATCATTCTACCCAATATCAACGAATGAATATACATAATTGATCATTAATGATAATGATCCCACCCACAATACCTATATATACAACAATCGAGAGCATGAAAAACAACATCTCTATACCTATTTTCTTATATTTTAAAAAAAATTTAATATATTTTATAATTTTTATACCATGGTTTTATTGAAAATAAAAAATTTACTTTGAAATGTGTATAAATATTCTAAAAGTAATTTTTTCTAACTTTTGATAAAAATGTTATTCAAATTAATGATAGATAAATTTTGTTAGAAGTAAAAGAAAATAAAAAAATCAAATTTATTCCTTGAATATAAAATTTGACAAAAAAGAAATTTGATAAATTTTATTGTCAAATCGACTAAAATTATTCTTATCAAATTATTTAAATCCTTTTCAAATCATTATTTAATTAGAGTAAATACAACGCTTCTTAGAGTTGTATATGAAAAATAAATAAATTATTTTATAAGTTCAATAAATTTAATTGATAAATAATTGATTAGGAAGGTGGATATTAAAAATGGAAGTATTAGAATTAAAACCAGTAGAAAATAAAAAAATTGTTGTATATGTATCTTCTAAGGAAAATGCTAAATATTTTCAGAATGTAGATCATTCAAAATTAGTTGCATTTTTGAAGAGAAACAATATTGATTTTGTTACAGTGGATTTTCAAGTTGATATGAAAGAATTTAGTAACACTACTTTTGCTCTAGCATTGAATGAACTTAAGATTCCCTATTTTCAAGTAGATATTCCTGATTATGCAATGGGATATTTATATCAAGAGATAATTGAAAAACAAGAGTTTCAAAATGAATTGTTTGAAGAATATGAGAGGATGCAAGATAAAGATTCTTATAAAGGGCTAAGTCTAAAAAATTGGATCGATATGTTAGGAGAAGAAATTCAAGAAAAGGAGATATTTCTTAGTTTAGAATTAAGACCTCAATGGATCGTCAAGAAAATGTTGGATATTGCATATTCTTTCAAAAAAGATACCATTTTTTTTGTCCATTTTGTTCAAGAAGATATATGTGAAGATATATGTCCACAAATTGTTGAAAATTTAAGAGAATTAGGTGTGAAAGTAATATCTTATAATAAAAAACATACTATACAAAAAATAATATTATAAAAAAAACAAAAAGAGGGGATATTAAATGCCTGAAGTTTTAGAATTAAAACCTTTAAAAAATAAAAGTTTAAAATTGGTATTGGTAGAGAGTGAATTTCCTATCGACTGGTGGTTTGAAATTCCTAAAAATTTAAAAGAAGATCTTTTTTGGAATCTTCATTTAATTTCTAAGGAATATCTTCAATTAGTAGATGCCCTAATTGAAAAATACAAACCTAATTTTGCATTAGAAGAACGGCCAAATATATGGAAAAATGACTTAAATTCAAATGAACCACTCAGATTACTATTTAAAAATCGAAAAATTCCTTTCGATTATGCCGATATTTCAGAGAATGCTGAATTATATCTCTCTTCCGCGTTAGATGAGCATAGAATCCATATCAAAAACCTTGAGAAAAGAATAAATGAAATTATGAGAAATAAAGGGAAGATTCCTGAAAATGATGATATTTTTCAGAGAATTGTATTATGGAAAGAATATTTGAAACAAGACTATGATTCTCAAGAAGATGAGATAAGATATAAAGTTAGAGAAGCTTGGATGATGATGAAAATACTAAATGTTGCGAGAGAAAGGGAAGGGGATAAAATAATAGGTATGTTTATATGTGATCCACGGCACTTTAATGGGTTCGAGAAACTTTCAGAAGAGCTAGGGATTGAAATCGAACAAGTGAGAATAAAAAGAACAATTAAAGCAGAACACGTTGAGCAAGTATTTGAAAAAGAATTAGAAGTTGATCTTTCTTAGTTAAATTTTTTGCTTTAATTTAGAAAAAAAGAGGGTGATAAAATGGTTGAAAGGGAGGTTGAAAGCATTCTTGGAAAAAAATCGATAATAGAATTAACACCTATCATAATTAAAAAGAAAGACACTTCAGATAAAATTTGTTATTTCTTTGATACTGATGAGAATGCTTCACCGTTCGATATAAATATGGCATATGATGCTGGGTTTGATATAGTGATCCCAATAAGTAAGATGAAAGCAGAACATGTACCAAAATTGGTACAGGATGCGATTTTTTCACGGAAACCAAATGCACCTACTACTTTTTTTATAGGAGGTTCAGATGTAAAAGAAGGAGAAAAAATAGCTAAGGCAGTCATAAAATCATTAGTTCCTCCTTTTGAATGTCCTGTTATCATTGATCCTAGGGGCTCTCATACTACGGCTTCTGCAGTAGTCGCTATGACTTTAGATATTGCTAAAAGAAAACATAATTACAGAAATTTAAAGGATAAAAAAGTAGTTGTTTTTGGTGCTGGTCCAGTTGGACGAATAGCAGCAATTTTAGCCGCAAGAATAGGATCCAATACTTATGTAGTTGAAACATGGGACAAATCTAATGAAGGTTTTATTACGCAATTAGCAAAAGAACTTACTGAAGAAGCAGGAGTACAGGCAACAAAAATTAATGGTGTATTTGCTCCAAAATTAGAACAGAGATTCAATATAGTAAAGGATGCTGATATTATATGGTCATTAGCTGCTGCAGGTGTGGAAATTTTAAATGAAGGATTGATGAAAAAATTAACTGGTAAAAAGATTGTTATAGATATTAATTTAGTCCCTCCATATGGTATTGAAGGTATTAAACCAAAGAATAAGAATGATGAGATATATCCTGGAATATTCGGAATTGGTGCATTAGCTTTAGGACGTTTAAAAGCAGACTCAGAGAGTCAAATTTTAAAAGAAGCAGCTAATACTAAGGGATTAAAAGTATTTGATTATAATTATGCTTTTAAAATTGCCGAGGAACTTCTTAAAAAATAGATAAATAAAAATCATATTTAAAATCATTTTTTATTTTAATTTTTAAATTTAATAAGCTATAAATTTGCCAAAAGGAAGTGAGCTTCTATGAATACAATACCGGAATATAAGTTAAGAATCAAGGATGCCTTTAAAGAGGATGCGGGTAGAGGAATAGTAAGAATAGACCCCAATATACTAAACAAATTAAATTTAAAGGTTGGTGATACAATTCGAATTTCTCATCCTTTTGTAAAAAAAATAACTGTTGCCTTACTATCTTCAGGAAGAAATGAAGATAAAGGAAAGCAAATTATTAGGATGGATCCATCTTTAAGAAGAAATTTAGCAGCTTCTATTGATGATCTTGTGGAAATTAAGAAAATTAATGCTGATTTTGCTGAAAATATAATCTTTACTGGCTTAAATAATTCATTAATCCCACGTGATCCTCAAGCATTAGCAAGAAAATTAGAAAAAAGAGTTGTAACATTTGGTGACAGTCTTAGTTTTTACGCAATGGGGCATAGAATTGATCTAGTAGTTGTTAATTACTTACCAAAAACTGAAGCAGTTAAAATTAATCTAAATACTAAAATTTCGTTTACAGAAACATCCCAAGATTATATTGAAGTAAAAAAGAAAGTAGTAAAATATGAAGGAATAAGTGACATAGAAAAAAAGCTCCAAAAAATAAGTGAAAGAGTTACTTATGAGGATATTGGAGGATTAGAAGAAACAATTCAGAAAATTAGAGAGATAATTGAACTTCCTATACGTCATCCAGAATTGTTTGAACGAATAGGTATTGATCCTCCAAAAGGAGTATTGTTATATGGACCCCCTGGTACAGGAAAAACTTTAATTGCTAAAGCAGTTGCTTCTGAAACTGATGCCCATTTTATTACTATTAGTGGTCCTGAAATTATGAGTAAATTTTTTGGGCAGAGCGAAGAAAACCTTAGAAATACTTTTGAAGAAGCTAGAGAAAATGCACCCTCAATAATTTTTCTTGATGAATTGGACTCTATTGCACCAAAAAGAGATGAAGGTAAAAACCAAGTTGAATCACGAGTAGTTGCCCAATTATTATCTCTCATGGATGGTTTGAAAGGCCGAGGAGAAACAATTATTATTGGAGCTACAAATAAAATAAACAATATTGATATTGCTTTAAGAAGACCTGGCAGATTTGATAGAGAAATTGAAATTAAAGTTCCGGACACTAATGGTAGATATGAAATTCTATTAATTCATACTAGAGGAATGCCTTTAGATGAAGATGTGAATTTGAGATTTATTGCTGAAAAAACCCACGGTTTTGTCGGTGCAGATGTAAAATCACTTTGTAAAGAATCCGCCATGCTTGCTATTAGAGAAATACTTCCAGAAATTGATCTTGATAAACCAATCCCCGAAGAAGTTTTAAATCGATTAAAGATTAAAATGAAACACTTTATTGAATCCTTAAATACTATTGAACCATCAGCATTAAGAGAAGTCTTTATTACTCAACCTTCAGAAAAATGGGATGATATAGGGGGATTAGAAGATGCAATACAACAATTAAAAGAAATTATTGAATGGCCATTACTTTATCCTGATTTTTATAAACATATGAAATCAAGGCCCTCGAATGGTATCCTATTATTTGGGCTTCCTGGTACTGGTAAAACATTACTAGCAAAGGTCCTTGCCCATGAAACTGAAGCTAACTTTATCTCAGTTAAAGGTCCAGAATTTATATCTAAATGGGTAGGTGAGAGCGCAAAAGCTGTAAGAGAAACATTTCGAAAAGCAAGATCTGCAACTCCTTGTATTATTTTCTTTGATGAAATAGATGCTATCGCATCTAGACGTTCAGA
>JBHLOG010000233.1:0-4055 GCA_048940765.1 Promethearchaeota archaeon
TTTAAATTCTTTTATACCTCGAATTTCTTGAATAGTATCGCGAAAATATATCTTATCGTCATAATATGGGAGGATATCCGACCAATCAGGTTTGCCTTCGGTGTTGTAAATATTAGTCCATAATTCGACAAATTGTTCTTTATTTTTAATTCTAAAGCTCATGAATATTTTCCCAAGTTTAATTTTTTCTCTAATATAAGATAAAAATTTGCAATATAAAAAAAATTCATTAATAATTTTTAAGTCATAGATTTTAGATGTCATTATTGGTGAAGGATTTTTTACTTTTCAGTCTACTTTTTTTTCCAGTCTTTCTAAAATTTTCAATTTAATAAATCTTGGACGTTTTTATTTAAATCTTCAAATTCCTTTACGCTGGATTACTCCCTCATCATCTAGAGATTCCATATATTTTTCATTTAAAACAAAATAATTTAAACCTCTAGGATCTATTATTAAATAATAATAAGAGATACAAGATTAGAACTTTTTTAAATTTCGTCCCAATTTTCTGTGAAATAGGTTTGTACCGTTTAAAATTTGAAAATTTTCAAGCATTTCAAGTTCTATGTCCTCAAAAAGAATAGCTCCCAATTTTTTAATTTTTTTAACTAATTTCTGAATTTTAAAAACCAAGCGTTTAGGCATTCCAAAAGCAGAATTATCAAAAATATAAATATTCTTATATTTGATTTTTGTATTTTGGATTACTTTTATAATCGCTGTAATGACTTCAGGGGAAGTTATAGCATCAGTATTGAGTGCCGTAGCATTTATTTTAATAAAAATATCTCTTTTAACAAAATTTTCAACTCCACCAAACTGATTAAAACACCTTTTTACAGCATCTATTAAATCATTTTCACTATTGTTTTTAGTAGAAGTTATATATACTTAAGGCTTCATTATAAATATCAAATAATTATGATATCATAGAAATTAAGTAAAGCTTTTAATTCTATTTTTTAAAAAATAATAATGTAAAATAAATAGTAAATACGAATAAACTGGTGAAAATGACTTGACTACTTATTGGGCACCTTTACTTCACATATACCAGCCTCCCACTCAAGATCTAAACGTTTTAATAAATATTGATAAAGATTGTTATAGACCATTATTTTCCTTACTTGAAGAATGTGACAATGCTAAATTTTGTTTAAACATTAATGGAGTTCTTATTGAATTATTGTATGAATTTGGTATGTCTGATACTATGGATTTATTGAAAAATTTAGTTTCTGAAAGTAAAATTGAAATAGTAGGCACCGCAAAATTTCATCCTATTCTTCCTTTGATTCCCAATAAAGAAGCTCAGCATCAAGTTCAAATGAATGAAGAATTAAATAAAAGAGAATTTGGTCGTTGGGAAAGAAAAGGTTTTTTTCCTCCAGAATTGGCGATATCTGGTGGAGTTGCTAAATATATTCGCCAATTAGGATATAAATGGGTAATTATGAGTGGAATAGCATGTCCAATTGAATGGCCTTATGATAAAATCTATATGTCTCCTAACGGACTTCAATTATTCTTTAGAGACGATATTTTAAGCAATAAAATTGCTTTTAAGAGTATTAAAGCAAAAGATTTTGTAAAAGATATTATAACTTTGCATAAAGATAAAGACAAGAGTAATCCTACCTATGTTATAACTGCTTTAGATGGTGAAACATTTGGATATCATATTAAAAATTACGAAAAAACCTTCTTAGGTAAAACTCTTGAATTAATAAATGAAACTGATAAAATTAACATAACATTTATTACTGATTTAGATTTACATTTTCCATTTGCAAAGAAAAAGATTGTTCCTAGAGAGTCGAGTTGGAGTACTACTTATGAAGATCTTAAAGCTAATATTCCATATCCTCTTTGGGACCATCCAGACAATAATGTTCATAAATATTATTGGAAAATAATGAAAAGCTTGAATAATTTAATGTTTTTAATAGACACTTTAGATTTAACAATAGATTGGGAAATTGAGAATTACCATAATACAGCCAGATACTTTTATGATCGCGGGATCTATTCATGTCCTGTTTGGTGGTCCAATCCCCAAAATGGAACATGGAGTCCTAATTTAATATATAAAGGTATTGAACTTTTAATGAGAGCATCTCTTAACGCTCAGATGGCTTTAGTTCATGCTAGTAAATCGGATTTAGGAGAAGCTTATTTTGATTCGATCTCTTACTATCATGGACTTTTACTTATGGAATTAAATAATGTCTCAAAAAAGAATTTAAAGAAATCTATAGAAAAAATAAACACAAAAGAGAGCAACCAGAATCAATCTCCCCGTTTTCATGAAGTTTAAAAGAGAACTACATAATCACCTATGCATTGGGATTTTGGATAAGAAATTTTAATTATTAAATTAATACATATAAATAATTCTTTTAGGATTCTACATCCCGAAAATATAATATTTAATGTGTACATGATAAAGTAATTTTACCCATAAACTTTTCATCTCCTTAATCATCCAATCTAAAAATGTTGGAAAAAATAATGAGAATTATCCAATTTTTATCCTTTATTTAATTAATTTTTTTACTAAATAGAATTCTTGGTATAAAATCCTAAATCAAAATTGATATCCAATTGAAAGAATAAATTGTAAGCAAAAATTATATAATTTTTAGTTTATATATTTAACAAAATTATTATGGAAAAGATCTTTATTTAGAATTAGAGTTATGTCAAAAGATACTGAAAGTAAGATAAAATATTGTGTTTATTGTGGATCCTTAATTGAAGAAGATAAGGCTTATTGTCCTAAATGTGGTAAATTAGTCTTAAAGGTTGAATCAACTAAAAAAACATCGAAAGTTACATCTACACAAAAGTTAGATATTTCAAGAAAATGTCCTGGTTGTGGATCTATCATAACCTCAACTATCTTAGATCAGTGTCCTATATGTAATGCTGAATTAGAAAAATTATCTGAAGTTAAAAAAGCTGCAATTCAAAAGAAACCGGGACTAATTTTTACAAGTAAAAAGCTTGAGCTTGAACAAAAATTTTTGTTAAAGAAAGATACTTGGAATTTCAAAGAAGGTATTAATGTATTTGGAACGTGTATTTACATATTAGTGATTGTATTTTTTTTGCTATTTACTATTATATCGTTCCAGTTAGGTTCTGATGACTATGATATGAATATCCAATTGATCCTTTTAAGTCAAATTCCTGAATTAGTATTTGGATTGTATCCAATCTGGTATATCTATAATAAAAAGCATAGCTTTTCTAAACTTGGTTTTTATTTTAATTCTAAAAAGATTATAATTGCTATAATTATTGGAATTCTGGGTACAACAATTTTAGTTTTGATAAATTTTTTAAATGCTTCTTTTCTCCAATTCATTTCTGATGCTGGTTTAGATTTTTTTAACATAGAAGCAAGTATTGAAGAGCAAAATCAGATAATTTTAAATGCAGATATATTGTGGATTATATTATTAACGATTTTACTTTGTATTGGTGTAATTTCTTCTGAAATTGTGTTTAGAGGAGTTTTACACCATACATTAAAACAAAAATTTAAAAATGATATCTATGTAATTCTTATAGTTGCCTTAGCATACTCCCTAATTATGCTATTATTTTCATTTCCAATGGGAGTAAGTTTTTTCTTTTTAAATTTTATTGTATTTACAATATTAGGTGTTGTCTTTGAAGTATCAAATCGAAATATTTTCAGTACTATTACGGCAAATATTTTATATAATATTGTTATAATTATACTAATTTTTCTTTAAGTTCAATTATTCATTACCACCCAAATATAAAATTTTAATAATAAGAAAAATCAATAATCTCCCTAGAGTTAAAAAAGCTTTTATTATTTCTATACGATATATTTTTGTTAATATGGAGTAAATTAGATTGAATAAAACTTTTTATAGGAATAAAGGAAGTAAAGATAACATCGTTATTTCCTTTGCAGGTGCTCATGGTGTAGGAAAAACTACAATATTCAATCTATTTAAGAAATCAGTCGAAGATAATAATAAATTTAAATTCTTTCCTGAAAGATATGTAAAAAA
>JBHLOG010000234.1:0-4055 GCA_048940765.1 Promethearchaeota archaeon
TCTAAAACCTAGCAAGATAATAGGAGTGAATAAAAAGAATAATCCAGCAACTTTTTCATCTATTTCCAAATTCAGAAGATCCAACATATAAATTGACTCAATTAAATCACCTAATAACTGGAAAAAGAATAGGAACAACACTGTTAATAATAAAAGTTCAGAATTAATTTTTCTATAAAAGTTTGTAATTTTCATGATTTATGATTTCATTCTTAGACTTTATAAATATTCTCACAAAAATGGATAATTCCCAGATTCAATTTAATAATGAATATCTTTGAAATATAAAAACTAATTCGACTTAGAATAAAATTCAAAATAATTTGTTTAGGTAATTGGATTTGTTTTGACTCAAAAATCAATACAAATTATGAAATCTTTCAATAATTAGGAAAAAAATAATATTTTGTTTAATTAAACATTTATTTTTTTTTAGCTGGGGCTTTCTTTTTAGCTGGGGCTTTCTTTTTTGCTGGAGCTTTTTTAGCAGGTTTCTTTTTAGCAGGAGCTTTCTTTTTAGCCATTATATTTTACGTCTCCTTTAAGTTTATTAAATTTATTAAATGATTAAGTTTTCGTAATTTATCATTAGTTTTACTTTTAAATATTTCTATTTTATTTTAGTGGATGATTAATAAGGCATTATAATCCTAACTAAATAAAGAATAAAGTATGAAAATACAGCATATATTATAAGAAGACTCAAGATTTTGTTTTATGTAACGCTAAATAAAACTATAAAATTAATATTTTTATGAATAATATTAAAAAAAGCTATTTTTGGCAGATTCTAAATATTTGGAATCTTCAATTATTATTTACTTCTTTTATATTTTTCAAAACAAAGAATAATGCTCCTAATTCACCCGTAATTGGAGTATTTTCAGATATAAGATCGTAATTTTGGTTATAAATAGCTATAAGCTTGAATCCATTACTTTCTGCAAAATTTTTAAATTCATCAAATAGCCATAAACGGAGTTCGTGACTTTCTTCTAAAACGGTTTTTTTTCCATTCTCAATAACAATCATTCGAAAATCAACATGTCGGATTCGATGTTCTAAATCGTACCAATTAATCACCCAAGTTAATTCAAGATCTAAATCATTTTCTTTGATACTCCATGTATCATCAAATTTCTTCTCATTTCTTAAATCATCACATTTACAACTAATTTCAACGATGTAAAGACCTCCTTTTCTAATTGATTTCCTCATTGCCTTAAAATGTGAATTAATATCCTCTCCGTCTCTTAAATATCCTAAACTATTTATACAAATAAAAGCAGCGTCAAATTCATCATTGAACTCTACATTTTTCATGTTTCCTACTATAGCATTAGCTTGATTAACAGTTAAACCAGCTTTATTCAAACGTTCTATAGAATAATTTACCATAGCAGGATTTAAATCGTACCCCAAACCATAATAACCGTATTGAGGTAAAGCTTCCAAAAACATGCCTGGACCACATGCGGGCTCTAAAACTTTCTTAACTTTGATATCAGAATATTGTTGAAAGCATTTCTCGAAAAAATTGATGTCAGTTCTTATATCTCTTGTAAACGCTTTATCATAGTATTTTGGAAAATTGTAAAACTCATGAGATTTTTTATCAGTCATAACAAATAATGATTCGGAATCCTTTATATATTCCTTATTATATACGGGTTCAATATTCTGGGATGATTTATTCATCTGTAAGTTACTTAGATTATTTAAAATGGTTGTATCATTTTTCTCACAATTATTTATCATTTTTAAAACCTCTATTTTTATAGTTATATTTTATATAAAATTACCCTATTTCGATAATACTTTTTTTAGATTGAAAAATAAGTTAAAATTTCTTTAGAACTGTTTGTACTTTCTAATTTAATTTAAAGAATAAGTTTTTTTGGTTAGTTCTTAAGGTTAAATTCAATGTATTCTAGTATTAAAACTTTTTCCATTTCAATTCAAAAAAAAATATAGATTAAGGAATTTTTTAATTCATTAAATTATTTTTAGGAGTAAACCATTTTTTTGTAGATAATTAGATAAAAAACATGTGATAAGAATTTCTGATTCCTTAGATGATCTTAGCATTCGTATTGAAGAAAAGCTTAAAAAGAAAACTATGCAATTTTCAATAGCAGAAGGATCTTTTGGTGTTTTTAGTAGTGTTTTAGCTGATAATTACATTGTTCCTTTTTCTCTTAGTATAAATTCTTCACCAATTCAAGTAGGCCTATTGTCATCCTTAGGTAATTTAATATCTCCAGTAGGACAAATGATTGGCTCAAGCCAAATTGAAATTAAACCACGAAAACTTATTTTGATTAGTGGAATTTTAGGACAAGCTTGTATGTGGTCTTTATTTTTAATCATTGCTATCTTATATCCATTTAATATTTTCCAATTATTTCTCCCATGGTTTTTGATTTTTATATTTCTTATTTATATGTTATTCACAGATATTATGACCCCCCTTAGTTCTCAGTTATGGGAGATGTAGTTCATGAGAATTACAGGGGAAGATATTTTGCCAAAAGAAATTTAATCACACAATCGATAGTAATAATAGGAGTAGCTTCATTCATCAATATTCATTAAAATCCTAATTTAATAATAAATAGTTAGAATTAATCCTATCATATTAACATTGGGATCTTCTTTTTCTCCATAATAATGGATTATTAAAGGAAAAAGGTTCATCCTTTATTTAAAGGATACAATAATCTACATTAAATGAAGTATGAAAGTGAATACATCCAAAACGTTAAGAATTAAATATACCCAGAGAGAATCCAATTTTATCATAAAATTAAAATACATTAAATATATCTATTATACTTCATTATTTTAATATTAATATAAAAAATAATGTATGATATTATGAATTTAACAGAAAGAATTGAGAAAAATTCGGTCCCAAATGAAGTTTTAGGGAAATTTTTTGTCTTAAATAAAGCGCAAAATAAACAAATTCAAGGTTGGATTATAATAGACAAAACTTTAAAAGAATTTATTAAATCTATTAAAGAAGAAATTGAATACGAATGGGATTTAGAAAGAATTTTCATTGAAAATTATTTAATTTTTTATGTTAACCCTAATGACAATTCTATGATAGAAGTTAAAGATGATAAAACTTTAAACACTTTAAGGAGAAATAAAAAGATTTTTGTTGTCGTTTTAGACAAAATGATACCGTTTAAAACAATTGAAGACATCAAGCCCTTATATAAATGGTATCTTGATAATCTCGTAAAATATGAAACTTAAATTTGTTAAATGATTCAACCTGAAGGGCTAGTGTTCTAATTTATTATTATTTAAATATAACTATTGTTCTTATTATATTATCATTTTAACACAAATTAAAATGATCAAAATGAGTGAAATAGAATCGAATAGAAACGAAACTAATAATGAGAATTTGGAAAAGATCGAAAAAGGTTCTTTTCTTTATCAAAGGAAACCCGTACATTTGAAAGAAGAAAGTTCAGATGATAAATTCGATGTAATTGTACCTAAAAAAAATATTATTATTTTTATTGCAATTTTTTTAACACTTTTCTTTATCCAATTCTACTATTTCAGCGGACTTTATTATAAGGTTATGTTTCCAGATGAACCTTATAATCCTGGGGAATTCTTTTGGTGGGCACCTTTAGTTTTTATCGTAATTGCGATTATTCCTATATTAGCATGGGGTCAGATTGGGGCAAGATTTGCCTCTAGAAGCATGGTAAAATATTTAAGAAAAACTGTATCGAAAAAAAGACCAAAACCAGCTGAAATTATTTTGGGATATCCTCTAAGAACCAAAGATATTTATTATCTTGAAACATATCCCATGGATTTAAATTTGGGGAGTGGAGTTGCGAGCATAAAGATTTTCATTAAGAGGGTGTTGAATGTGTTATTCCTCTCCATGGGTATGAGTGTTGTCATTTCTCAGGCAGTAGCACCATATATTTATGGCCCGGTTAGTGCGTGGGATCCTGATTACTATTCTAATATCGAGGAAATGATCATTGATCTTACGATTTATTTAGGTCCGTTTACTT
>JBHLOG010000235.1:0-4012 GCA_048940765.1 Promethearchaeota archaeon
AATATAGGCAATCCAATTGCCAGGAGGGTCGTCTAATGAGATATTATAAGAATAAATTGTTTTATCTGAAGTTACAGGTAGTGTTTTGTTATGCATTTCTGCTCCAAATCCGTTATATAGTTTAAATGTAAACATTCCTTCTCTAATTGGGGCCGTAACCGAAAATTTTAATACTTCACCTAATTTAAATTCGGTTCCTCCAATACGTTCAATAAAATGATCAGGAAAATCTATTTTTGGTGATTTTGTTGTTATTTCCCAGTCAGCCCCCTCATTAATGGTATCATTTAATATATATAACATATTTCCGTTAATTACAATATCTTCCGATGTTATAATGTCGATACCATCTTTGAGTACAGTTAAATCATACCACCTATTTGGCAGTTGAATTTTGATAGAGTAATTATAATTACATCTATAAATATTAGGAATAATTTTCCAAAAGTTATCTACTTCTTCTGTTATAATAACAAAGGCACTAGAGAGAAATTGATTTTTTAATTTAGTATCATAATTTAAATCAAAGAGGAATTTATTGGTTTTAATAGGGATATTTAAAATTGCCTCATTAGGACAAAAATCAATACCTGATACTTTAAGATAGCCTGAACCACTTTGGGTATTATTCAGAACTTTATAAGAGTGACCGTCTATTTCAGCAGTCATATTGTATTTTTCTGGGTAAACATCTTTCTCCGTATTCTCTTGATCTAATTTATATAAAAATGGTGATCCTTGAGTTGCATTTATCCAACCCGATTCATTTTTTTGTGAAATATATAAATCAGGGTTTTTTGGATTAATATAATTGTAATTCCATTGATACTTCCCTGATGCTTGAATAGTACCCCCCATTACTAAGAAATAATTACCTTTAGGGAGCGTTATAGGTGAAGTAAAGTTTTGATAATACCAGCCATTACCTATAGTATAATTTAAATCTATTTCTCCATAAATAATACTATTTGGTGCATTGGTTGATGAGTTATACCCTGTTATTTGCACATATATATCATCCATGGGATGAGGCAGTGATACATTTATATTAATATAAGCTCCATAAATGATAGTAGTTGTATTGAGCTCAATTTGAACGCCAAGCCCTTCTAAGCCATGCTTCTTTAAGAATAAATTATTCGCAGTAGCGTTATCTTCAATAGTATTTATATGTCTCCTGTAATATTCGATGTTTGAAAAATTCAGTTCTATTTGTGTGATTTGCCAAGTTGATGAGGGTAATTCTATATCTATAGAACTTACATTATTTATTACGCCTTTTTTATCAGAGAATTCAAAAATAGAGAAATTTAAAGGAACAGTTAAAGAATTATTATTAGTTACAGCAAATGAATTTTTCATATTACAAAATAGAATTAAATAGAATATTGACAAAATCAGAGTAGTTATGCCGATAATCTTATTCTTATTCGAACTTCGCATTAGCTTTCTTCAAAATATATTTATAATTCGTTGTTATTTAAATTTTTTTGATGTCTGTTTAACGTATTTCAAATGAGAGGATGGAGTAAAACGTTTTAAAAAAGTTAATAGGAAAGTTATTCCCTGGACTCAATGGGATTATGAAGGTAATGTCAAAGTTCCTGTTAATATGAGTGTTTTAGGCGAATTATTTTATAGAATAGTGTTTAACGATTCAAGAGGAAATGCTGTTTTTTTTGATACGGTTTTTATAAATAATTCAGAACGAGAAGTACTAGATGGTCAAGACTGGGGGCCAGTTATCATTATTGCTTCCGTGACAGGAGGTGGAATCGTAGTAGCTGTGAGTATTGTTGTTGTTAAAAAGAGGAAACACTAATAAAATTCAAAAATAATCTCATTTTTTCTCTTTTTTGTTATATATTTTAATAGTATAGAGGTTCGAAATTCACCTTCCTACTATATCTTGAAAATATTCTAGTTTATATGAGATGTTCAATTAAGGTTATATAGAGGTTAGGAGGGTCATAAATGGAGCAAAAGACAAGTTCAATAATATTAACCATATTAGGCGGGGCAAACGAGGTTGGCGGAAATATTGTCCTGTTGGAGGATGAGGGGTATAATGTTAAGATTTTCATAGATTTTGGCATGAAAGTTAAAAGTTATTATGACAAATATGAGCGTGGAGAGTTGCCTTCATCAATTGGAGAAATTATTCAATATAGTTTATTGCCTAATGAAGAGAGTATTCCTATTCAAAATTTATATTTAAATGAACTTAGCTTGGGAGAAAATAATCAACCAAATCTCTCAAATTTAGACGGAATTTTAATATCCCATCCACATAAGGATCATTATTTTGGCTTGTCGTTTGTCAATCGGACTATTCCAATCTACTCGGGAGTCGTTACAAAACGAATTATTCGAGCGTTTTGTAAATCAGCACGTCCTACAATTACGAATAATTTTAATAATCTGAATTGGCGCACATTCCGAACTGGCGATATCTTGGACATCAATGGAATGAAGATCACGCCATTTCATGTAGATCATTCAGTTCCGGCGGCATATGGGTTTATTATTTACACATCAGCTGGACCAGTGGTGTATACAGGAGATTTTCGAAGGCATGGACCGTTATCGCATATGACAGAGGAATTTTTACAAGAGATTAAATCAAACAAGACGGTTCTGACCGAAGCTGAACTAAGCGAAGAACAGAAGGAGCTAATCTCAGAGGGTGTGAAGGTTTTAATATGTGAGGGTACCAAAATCGATAAAGGAATTGTAGAATCTGAACAATATGTAGAGGAAAATTTAGAAAAAATATTCATGAACAATCCGTTCGATTTTATTATGGTTAAGTATGACCGAATTGATTGGGACCGATTTAGAACGTTTTCACATATGGCGAGAAAGTATGATTGGAAGTATATTATAACGGAAAAGGATGCATATTTTTACTATCTATTGAATAAGAAAGCGATCCATGAAACAATGAGAGATCCGAATATCCTTCACGATGATCATATTTTAATATTAAAGAGAGGCTCCGCAAAACAGAAATGGCAGGAAAAAGTAAGACAAACATTATATAAAAGAGGGAAAGGAAAAAAGTTTCTGGCGTATCGCGATTTGAGGGATTTGAAAGACAAATTTTTCATTTATATAACGCGGTTAGATGAGAGATTAATGAGAAATTTAGATTTTACGAAAAGGGGGTTATTCATATCTTCCAGTATTGACCCTTACTCAGAAGAATTTTTTGATAATACAAATACAATTCGTCATCGATTAGTGCCTTTTGGAATTCCTTCATATCGAATTCATGCTTCGGGTCATGCAACTCCGCACGATATTATTAATTTTATTGAAGAGGTTAAGCCGAAATATCTGATTCCAATTCATACTGAACATCCAGAATTTTTTCAGAAGTTATTCCAGGATTCTGACATTCAGGTAATTCTTTCAGATAAAAATACACCATTTGAAATTTAAGATCTAGTGAAGCACAATTTCTCAACACGGTTGAGAGATTTAGATTAACAAACTAACTTTTTATAAAGAAGTATGTAAATTTTTCATCTAATTTAGAAAATGAGAATGTATAAACATCTTTATTGAATTAGGTTGAGAACTCAATTGGTTATAAAAATACTCTTTTGAGGACAACTCGTGGATAAAAATTATAGAAATAAAACTTTTACTTTATTCTTTGTAATCATCCTTATTCGCGGTTCGGAGAGAATTTTTAGCTCCACATAGCTCACAATAATCATATAAAGAATGAGAAAATTCCCTACATTCAGTACATATATATTGGTATGTTCTTCTAAATAATTTATCTTTCATTTTTATTTAATACCTATTCTAGAGATGTTTAAGAGAAGTTACTATTAAAACTTATGCGTTATTTGTGAAAAGTGTCAAAATATTTAGCCAAAATAAAAATTTCATATAAGAGGAAAGAATTACTAACAAATTTATTATTCGTTTAAGCTTAAATTTTAAATATTTTGACATGTTGGTAAACCTATTGAATAAAGGTGAAGGATTTGAAATGTAA
>JBHLOG010000236.1:0-3983 GCA_048940765.1 Promethearchaeota archaeon
GCAATACTCTCAGGAGAACCAATTTGTATTAAAGCTTGTTGAATTTGAAAATCAGATGGTTCTTGTCCTTCTGCAATGTTTCTTGCCTCATCCAAAATTTGAATTTCTAAGTCTTTTAAGACTTTAATGACCTCATCTTTTTTCAATTTTAACCATTCAGGAAATTTTTTATGCACTTGAACAAGATAATTATTAATCATTTCATTTTCAGAATAGCTCATTTTAGATCCTTCTTTTTTGATTGAAAATTAAAAATCTGTATTTTTAATTTGATTTAATCTTTACTAAATAATAAAACAAAAGTAGTCCATTTTTAAATGATAACAAAGAAAAAGAAATGAACATTCTAAAGAGATTTTCATCAATTAATAAAAAGCGTTACCATTTAAAATTAGGATTGAAAAAGAGAAGTGAATTCAATTTTTGTAGAGTAATAAAAACAATTACGTAATACCAAGCAAGAGAGGCAAACATCATGATCCATTCAAGAAATTGTCTTGTTAAAGGGGCAGGAGATAATAGAAAGATGATAGAAGCTGTAGATGGACCAAATATCATGAAGTAACCAACAGTTTTCGGGAATATTCTTCTTCTTAATACTATTGCTAAACCTGTAAAAAAAGCGCCAACAGAAAATCCTCCAAATGCAGATGATGAGAAATAGAAATGTAAATTAAATGGAGAACGGTCCAGGCTAAAAATTCCTACAAAAAACATGCCAATAACTCCAATAAAAAGACTTACTACTCCAATATAACCAAATATTCTTCTAAACATAATAATATTGTGCTCTCTTTTTGAATTATCTAATTTATGATTTTGATGTGAACTGTATAATCGACTTAAATTTAAAATTAGTGGAACGATAAAAATGGCACTAAGAATACATGTTAGATCCAAAATAAAAGGCGCTGGCGTGTATTTAAGAGATCCTAAGTCGCTTATCCAATTATACCAAACATTATACTCAATAGGACCATAAGCTATCGCAATAAATAATCCTAGGATTAATCCTGGCAAAAAAGTGAGTAAGCTAACATAAATCGAAATTTTTACAATTTTAGGCTCTGTAAGTTTATCATATATATATTTACTATTTCTTTTCATCTTTATGAAAATTGGATTCATAAATTCCTTATATAAACTTTTCTGGCCCATATTATATTACCATTCTTATTAAATTATTAGCATTTTAAAAATATAAAATTTATTCTACCGGAAACTAAATTTAAATTAATCTTAACCCGTCTCCTTAATAAATTTATATATTAAATCTATTTATTTGTTTACTTTTTATTTAATTTGTTATTTTGCTACAAAAATATAATTTATAATAATTTAAATGATATAAGATATGAATTATATAAATTATAAATTAAAAAATCAGCCTATTAGATTTTAATTTTGAATCATACTTTACTAAAAATTTTTGTCCAACGAGTTCTTGTTGATCTAATGTTGAAAGTGTTTTTAAATCAGCCATAATGAAAGCAAGAGTTCTTTCTCCACTCTCTAAGTGTCCTAATACAACACCCCATTCTGGTTGACCTTTACGATCATAAATAATGGTATAAGCTTCTATTGTAAGATTTCCATCTGCTTTTTTGATTGGTTCTGGTAAAGATTTTTCATTTATTTTTTCCTGAATTTCATTATATTCCTCTTTTTTCCATGGTTTAGTGGGAGGTTCAGTACCGTAAATCCCAATAGACTCAGCTGTATTATATCCCCCATTTGCTAAAATCATTACCTTCATTGATGGATTTTTTTTGATAACGTTTACTGCAGTCACAATAGCATGCATTGAATAACTACTAAAGGGTCCACCAAAAAAAGAAAGCCCTCCAGTTATAGTTAAATCTCGTGGATCATCTTCAGCAATACCAATTTCTTTCCTAGCAATCTCAACCATACAAGGAAAGCAACTATAAAGATCAAAAGCGTCAATATCGTCAAGGTTGAGTCCTGCTTGCTTTAATGCTATTCTTGATGCTTCTCTAATTGCTGGTGAATCATAGAGCCGAGGACGTTGAGTTAAATAAAAAATATTCTTAAGATCAGCTCCTCCCATTGGATATACCCAAAGTTTTCGATCTATACCAAGTTTCTTTGCAATACCTTCATTTGTGAGTATTAAAGCTGCTGATTGATCTACATAAAGATTAGCAACCATACGTTTAGTATATGGATGACAAATCATTCGATTGTCAGTATGGGGGCTAATAATTTCTTTAGCATTAAATGCCTTTTGCTCCCAAGCATAAGGATTATTAGATGCGATATTAGAAAAACGTTCGTAGCGCTTACCAATATAATTTAAATTCTCTTCCAAATTTCTACCAAAAAAGGCCCTTATAGCAGTCTCAATTAAAGCGTATATATATGTAGGATTAGCAAATCTATATTGATTTTCAAATTGGCTTAAATAAAATACAATTGCTTTTCGAGATTCATTTATCGCTCTTATAGGAGGTTTTGGCCAATTTAATCTGATTTCACCCCTTTTTTCACGATATTTAGAATAAGCCGCCTCACCTCCAGCGATGAGTATGGCTTTACTTTCACCTAAAGAAATTGCTCTAGCAGCTTTATTAACTAATAATTGAGGTGTGTTACCACTAATTGGGGCTATAAACTTATGAAGTGGTTTAATCCCTAAGATGTTGCTAAGTTTACTTATGGGATCTTCATAAATCCAACTTGCAATTGTTGACATATAAACAGTATCAATAATGGTTGGTAAATCATCTACTTCTGGCATAGCAAACGCTTTTTGACTAGCATTTACTATTAAGGTAAGAGGATCGAGAGGTGAAACTACGTCTTTTTGCTGTGTTATTTGCGCGGCTCCTACAATAATGGGTGAATTATGATGATTCATATTTAGATTTAACTTCTAATTGCAAAAATTTAAGATTTATTTAGTAAAAATTGGTATAAATTTAAATTTTTAAAATTTATACTTTATAGAAAATAGTAAACTTTATATACTGTCCATGATACAGTATTCATAGAATACTATATTATTTAAAAAAACTAAAAATTTGATATAATGGAGTTGAAAAATATGATAAAACGAGTAAAAGAATCAGATCCAAAAGCTTTGATTGCTTCAAAAGACTTTAGGGATTATGTTGAGAAACAAGAAACTGAAATAAATAGAGGAATTAGTTCGCTTTGTATATTATCTGTACTTATGCAAGCAGGAGATAAGGGATTGCATGGTTATAAAATTTTGAAAGATTTAACAGAACAGACTAATGAAATGTTAATTATTGAAGAGGGTACACTCTATCCGATCTTGAGAAAATTAGAGGATGATAATATTATAAGATCTAAAAGAGAAGATTCAGGCAGAAGGAGAAAATTTTATAGTGTAACTGAGTATGGGCAGAAGATATTTAATCATCTTGCAGGATTTTATAGTAAATTGACTGAAGCTATTGCCCCCTTATTTGATGTAAACGTAAATTTAAAATCAGAGAAATATTTATTTTGTCCAATGTGTGCTAACAAAATCGAAATTACAAATTTAGAACTTCGCTTTTGTGATGTATGTGGAAATAATATAGAAAAAGAATTAAAAGAAAGAGGTTTAAGAAATGAGTGAAAAAGATATACAAAATATAATAAATGAATATTTAAAAAAGGTAAAATCGAAATTACCTGAATGGCTGAAAGATAACAAAGAACATAAGGAAATCTTGGCAGAACTTGAAGAGCATATATGGAGTAAGGCAGAAGAATTATCAGGAACAAGCCAACCCACATTTGAATCTGTTCAAATGGCAATTTCTCATATGGGAACACCAGAAAGTATTGCTAAAGAATATAAACGTCGAGGAACTCCGAAAGTGTATATTACAGAGGAAATGTGGCCTGTTTACTTAAAAGTTTTAGGGATTGTGTTTGCCGTTGTAATTGCAATTTCAATTATTTCACAAGTTATAGATTTCATTTTTGGGAATGTAGATGTAGGAGAA
>JBHLOG010000237.1:0-3977 GCA_048940765.1 Promethearchaeota archaeon
ACAGCCAGATACAAGATCTTATAAAGTTAATTTTGATAAATTGAGAGATACACTAGATTTCAAACCAAATTACACTGTAACCGATGCAGCAACAGAAATTACTAAGGCGCTTGAGAGTGGGCAAATAGAAAAAACCGATAAAACGATTAATCTTAATTGGTATAAATATTTGATTGAAACAAATCAAATCTAATTTTTTTTTCGGTTCTACTTTGAAAAACTAAAGAATAATTTGAATAACTATGAATGTAATGGTTATTGGAGGCGCGGGTTATGTTGGTGTTCATTTAATCCTACCGCTTCTTGATAAAGGACATAAAGTAAAATGCTTAGACTTTTAAATATTTAATCTTTTTCATTTATTCTCGTTCCTATATAATTAATTTATTTATTTTTCATGTTTTCACTTTCAAAATTACAACACTTTAATAATGTTTCAAAAGTTCCAGCATCAGACCAAAATCCCTTTACAATTTTTGCCTTTGTTTTTCCTCTTTTAATGTAATAATTATTAACATCTGTAATTTCTAATTCTCCTCTAGCTGAATAACCAATTTCAATAATAATCGTTTTAATAACATCAAAAATATCTTTATCATAAAAATAAAGTCCAGTTACACAGAAATTTGTTTTAGGCTGTTTTGGTTTTTCTTCGATATTAATAATTTCACCTCTATTATTTAATTCTGCTACACCAAATCTTTCTGGATCAGAAACTTCTTTCAAAAAAAGAAAGCATTGATAATCTATACTTGTTTCAAATTCTTTTACTTCATTACCAAATGAATTTTCGAATATATTATCACCTAAAATAACTGCGACTTTATGTCCTTTTACTATTTTTTTAGTTAAATATAAGGCTTCAGCTATACCTCCCGCTCCTTGTTGATAAACATAACTAAAATTAGCGTCAAATTCTGAACCATCACCTAAAAGTTTAATAAAATCACCAACACTTTCACCACCAAGTACTATTGTAATATCTTTTATACCAGAATTTGTAAGGGTTTTGATGACTTTATAAATCATAGGCTCATTATAAACGGGGAGGAGATGCTTATTAGTAACCTTTGTAAGTGGTGATAAACGTGTTCCAAAACCTCCAGCTAAAATAACACCTTTAATAAAAATTCACTTCGCTATGTTAAAATTAAATTTATTACCCAAACTTCAAAAATATATATAGATTAATTATATATCTTTCAAATCTAAAGATTCAATAACAGTTAATAATCTGAGAAAAGTTATAATTATTTTATTAGTTTATTATTTTTATAAATGAAGATTAAAAAATCTAATTTTTTTAGAAAGCATTTTATTGAAATAATTGTTTTTATTTATTTTTTATTGCATTTAACTTTAATTCGGATTAGAACAGGTATATTTGAGTATAGTGGTGATACCTATGACGATTTTTATTGTTATGTTGAAATGTCTAAAGATATCACAATTATTTTTAAAAATGAGATTGTACAACCATATTGTTATAGAGTACTAATTCCCTTTATCGTGGGATTATTACCTTTTGATTTTGTTTTAGAGTTTGCTTTAATTGGATTTTTTTCTTTTTATTTTACAGGAATAATGCTCTATTATACACTTAGAATTCATTTTAATAAAGTATTTTCTTTTATAGGTTTTTTTTTATTTTGGAGTATTACATTACCAAAATTTGAATTTTTAGTTAACGCATTTGCCTTCATTTATATGGTAGATCTTCCAGGATACTTATTTTTAATATGCGCTTTTTATTGTATATTAAAAGATTATAGAAAACTTTATGGTGTTTTTTTATGTCTTGGAATCCTTACAAAAGAAAGCGCTATTTTTTCAATTCCAGTCTTTATTCTTTACAATTTTTTTAATCAAAAGCAAAAAGTTAACTATAAAGAAGTATTCGATAAACTCTTAAAATTAAGTAGGTATATTCTTCCCGGAATTACAATCTTTATTCTATTAAGGACATTAACTAGACCAGATCTTATTTCAAATCATCCAAATTGGTATGCTACTTACAGTGAAAATGAATATTTATCACTTGGTATGATAAAAGAATTAGTTGAATTTAGAATTAAGGATTTATTCAAAGAAAAGGGATTATTTAGATATACGATAGGTATTTGGGAAATGATGTTGTTCTTTATTATATTTAACAAAAGAAGGAATATTATTAAATGGATAAAGATTTATGGAATTTTTATTATTTTAATTTATTCTCAAATATTTTTAGCGTTTGCCACACACGGATTAATATTAATGGCTTTTTATCCTATCACTTTCATATGCGTTCAAGGGCTTGAAAACGGAATTAGAAAAATACTCACTTATTTTGGATTAAATATAGAATAAGATCAAAAAATGATGTAAAGAAAGGATTTTACTTAATATTAAAGTACTTATTATATCAATACTCAATTTAATAAAGATAAGCACTAATTTATATTTTTTTTGTTAATCAATCAGTCTTAGAAAAAGTTCTTCAAGAGACAGATCTGGTTCACTTACTCTTAGAATTTTAAATTTAGATAAAACTTCTAATAAATTTGCGTAATCCTCTCTTTTATTTAGTGTAATAACTAGACCCTGATTATTTTCAAATACTTCCTTTATAAAATTTTGGTTTAATAAAGTTCTTTTTAATTCAGATGTATTATATTTTATATCTATATTTATTTTAACTTCTGATTCTGTAAGCATTTTTACTTCACTTTTAGTTCCAATTTTCAAAATTTTACCTGAATTAATAAAAGCAACACGATCACATAACTTTTCTATAACACCCATATCATGACTCGTTAAAAATATTGTTTTGTCTAAACTCTTTATTTTCTCTATTATAAAACTCTTTGATTTTACATCTAAACCTAAGGTAGGTTCATCTAAAAATAGAATATCACGTTCCAATAATAAAGTTCTACATAATGCTAATTTCATTTTCATACCACTTGAGAAATATTCAACATATTGATCAAGCCATTTAGTAAGGCCGAATTCTTCAGCTATTTCCTGGATTTTTTCTTTATAGGATTGAATTTTATAAATTTTGCAGAAAAATTTTAAATTATCATATCCAGTTATTCTATGATAAAGCATTTCACCAGCAAGCATCAATCCAATCAAAGGTTTTATTTTTTTAGGTTGCGTTAATACATCATAACCGTTAATAGTTGCATAACCACTTGTGGGTTGTTTTATTGTGGTTAGTATTTCTATTAATGTAGTTTTACCAGCTCCATTTGGTCCTAGTAATCCAAAAATTTCCCCATTATTAATTGAAAGATTTATTTTATCTAAAGCTAAAAGAACTTTCCAAGGACGTTTTAATTTGTATTTTTTTGATAGATCCACAGCTTCGATTATTTTTTCCATTTTAATTAATAACCAGTTATTCCATATTTTTTATAAACTAGATTAAAAAGAAATACACCTATAAAAGGAAGAATTATTGAAGTACCTATTAAAGTGATAAAATGAAATGGGAAATTTTCAACCGTCATTAAAATATTATTTTGAATCCAAGTTATACGTAAAAAGTCAAATATATAATAAAGAGGATTCAAATTAATTATTCTCTGGATAAATTCTGGAAAAATTTCAAAAGGGTATGTGATACAACTAAACCAAAAAACAAATAGTAATAAAAACGATAAAACATTCCATACATTTTCATTTGAAATAGCAAAAACTCCAAGAATTAAGCCTATCCCACTAAAGATTAGTGCTATCAAAAAAAATATTGAAAGAATAAAAATCAATGTAATTATGGAGATAGGTTCCCAAATCATACCTAAAATAAAAAAAAGAATAAATGGAAAGGAAATTAATGCTAAATGAGAAAAGAAAATTCCAAATAAAAGATTAAATCTGTTGAAGGGCCCAATTATCAAAGCAGGTAGAGTTTTCCAATATTTTTCTCCAAGAAATTGGCCAGGGTAAGTATTAACTATTCCCGACATCAGCATTATATCATACGCAAT
>JBHLOG010000238.1:0-3965 GCA_048940765.1 Promethearchaeota archaeon
CGATCCTTATCAACAGAGGCTCTAATCAGTAGAATTCGATATTTATCTTTAATCATAAGTCTTGCAAGTGAAGAAGCTGCAGCTCGTCCTTGAGCTATTGATTCTACGATAGATTTTGGACCTTGACTGACACCTGCGAGGACGATTCCGGGAATTTTAGTATCAATGGGGTTTAATCGAGCATGAAATTCCTTAAAAAAGCCATCTTGACTAGTTTCAAGTTTTAACATTTTTTGAATAGAATCAACACCAATAGCAGGAACCATTGATGCAGAGAGTACAACTAAATCATACTCTAGCTCTTTTAATCCACTTGAACCTAATGTATTTTGCATGACTATTTTTAAATTATGAGTCTTTGGATCTTCCTTTATTCTACTAACATTTGTTCGTATATATTTAATACCTTCTTTTCTTGAGAGTGTGAAATATTCTTCATAGTCTTTCCCTGCTGCTCGCATATCCATGTAAGCAACAGTGATATCTGCTTCTGGGTAGTGTTGTTTGATTAACTTACTGTTTTTTATAGAGATCATACAACATACACCGGAGCTGCAATACGTATTCATGTTTAAATCTCTTGAACCAACACATTGAATGAATAATATTTTTTTTGGTTCTTTTCCATCAGATGGCCTTACCAAATGTCCGATTGTTGGACCGTTTGGAGCTAACATTCTTTCAAGTTTTAGTTGGGTTATTACATTTGGATATTTATTATATCCTAAATATCCTGTTGGTGGCTCAAATTCATCCCAACCCGTCGCAACTATAATTGATCCTACCTTTACTTCTACAATTTCATCTTGCTGTTCGAAATCAATCGCGTCTAATTCACATACTGCCTTACATAATTCGCATTTAATGCATCTTTCCATGTCAATTTGAGCCAATGAAGGGACTGCTTGAGCAAATGCTACATAAATCGCTCTTCTTGAATCCATTCCCTCGTTGAATTCATTATAACCATAAGCTGGACATACTTCAAAGCATGCTCCACACCCATTACAATCACTTGTTACATATCGTGCTTTTTTCCTTATTTTTACGGTGAAATTCCCAACAAATCCAGTAACTTTTTCAACCTCACTGTATGTATATAAATTGAGATCTGTCGTTCTTGCTGCTTGTAACATTACTGGCCCTAATATTCATATACTACAATCATCTGTAGGAAAAGTCCTGTCCAATTTAGCCATTTTACCACCAATAGTCGTTCTTTTTTCAACTAAGTAAACTTCAAAGCCTTCTTCGGCTAGATCAATCCCTGCTGATAATCCTGCTACGCCACCACCAATAATTAGAGCCTTTTTTGTAATATCAACTTCTTTAACTAAAATCTTCTCTAACACAGAGGCTCTTGCTACTGCAGATCGGATTATATCTTCCGCAACTCTTTGAGCTCCCAGTTTATCTTTTCTATGTACAAAACTGGAATGTTCTCGAATATTTGCAAATTCAAGATAAGATGGATCAAGTTCCATTGATTCTAAGACACTTTTAAAAACTGGTTCATGAGTTTTAGGAGTACAAGAGACCATTACTAATCTATTTGCATTACTTTCGATCATTTTTTCTTTAATAAATTCTGCACCAGGTTCAGTACAAAGACTGATATAATCAAATGCTTCGACAACGTTGGGAAGTTTTTTTGAAAATTCCACTAATGCTTTAGTATCAATTATTTCAGCGATATTTAGTCCTCATTGGCATATGAAAACAGCGATCCTTGGTGTTTCCTCGTCGTATTGAATTGTTTTTTCTTTAGTTTCTACCATTGCATATTACCTTTTATAAGTTATTTTTTAATTTCCTCCAAAATAATTATTTTATTTTAAATGCTACTGATAATGTTATAATCTAATCAATTAAATTTAAAACTAAAATGTTTCTTATATCTTTTATAATATTATTAATTAAAAATTATTTTAAATTAAAATTATATCTTTATAATTGAAAACCCTTTCTATATTTTGAGTGAAATTTATGTTATTCCAAATGCCTGATATGCAAGATTTAGGGCTAATTATAGGTGCAGTAGCACTAATAGCTTTTGACATAATACTTCTAAAAATAGGTTTACTTATTACTAATGCTCAAGAGAAAAAAAATATGAATTGGGTATTAGCTAGCTTTGGCATTCAATTTGGAGTAATCTTTTTTATAGGTGCTCCTTTAATACTATATGGAATGATAGGGGAATTTGAAGGAGATTTAGGAATAATAATAGCCGTAGTAGTATTTTCTGTTTTTATAGATTTAAATGTTATAAATATGATTCATAAGATTGGTTTAAAAAGATCTTTTGTCGTTATGATTTTTGTTGTAGGTCCAATAATAACAGCTATGGTTATTCTTGGTCGAACCCTAGGAGGAACTATTCAATAAATTTAATTAGTATTTCATTGTTGATTTTTTTATTCATGTTAATTATCTCATCTCTTGCGGCTTTACCAAAACTTTCCTGTGAAAATCTCTCGTTTTTATGATAAGCATAAATTATGTTTCTTGAAGAATTAACAATTCCACCTAATCCATTTTTACAAAATCCCTCTTTTATGTCTTTCGCTTGAGCACCTTGGGCACCATAGCCAGGTATCAAAATAAAAGAATGTTCCACAATTTCTCGGACTTTTTTTAATTCTTGAGGATAAGTTGCCCCAACAACAACACCTAAATTAGTAAAATTAGAAAATTGTTGTAAAGTTATACTCCATTTATGTATTAGCTCAGCGAGTTGAATATAATTTCTCTTTAAAATCATTTTATTTATTTCATATTCGATAATTTCATTAGGAATCTTATCTAATCTTACACTAAATAAATCCTGAAATTCTGAACTGGTTGGGTTTGATGTTTTTACAAGAATAAAAAGCCCTTTTTCTTTGTAATCTAAGAATGGTTTGACTCCATCAAATCCAAGGTATGCATTTAGAGTGCATGCATCTGCATTAAATACTTTAAACATTGAATAAGCATATGCTTCAGAAGTAGACCCAATATCATTTCTTTTTGAATCTAAAATAACTAATAAATCATTTTTTTGGGCATATTTTATTGTCTCTTTTAAAGCATCCAAAGCTTCATATTTTTCATAAAATGCAATTTGAGGTTTTACAACAGGGATTAAATCTTTAGTGCTATCAATAAGTATTTTATTAAATTCTAAAATAATTTTGTTAGGATCATCAAGTTCTTTAATAAGATATTGAGGGATTTCTCCCTCTTGATCCATACGAGGATCTAATCCCATAGAAACAACACTTCGTTTATCTTTTATTAATTGAATTAATCGCGTTATAAAGTTCATTACTAGTATAAATTATGTGTTTTTTAATTAATATTAGCAATACATTTAGTAATTGTTGGCAATGAATGATCCAAATTTTAGAAATTTTTGGCAATGGACTCATTTCCAATTTTACTTTAATCTGCTTGTTATATGAATAATTTTTCAAGAATTTGAATTTGATGTTTTCTTTTCTTTAAATTCTTTACTCTCTAAGACCTGTGGCAATTGAAGCTCCTCTTTCGGTGTAATCTCCACTTGCACTTATAGTCGCTTGATATTTTTCCCTCTCGTGTTACAAAATCAACTCTAAGTGTGCTTTCACCATTATTCTGAGTTAAATGAAAATTAAATGGAACTTTTTTTCCAATCAATAATTTAAGGACAACGGGTGCAACCACAAAATGCAGCTCGTAAAAAACAAAAGCAAAAATCAAAGAAATACTAAAATTCAAAGTCCAAAGTTAAACCCTTAGCGAGCCACGGAACCCCCTAACGCCATAGAAAGAGGGCGCACTGTTATGATACACGAAGATATGACCGTAGCGGCGATCAGCAAAGATAGCGCCGCCGAGTTTTCTAATATCAGAAGGTGTTTCCACCCAGCTCGACGTCTTCATATCGAAATTTCCAAGTTTCTGCAACTCTCGATATTGTTCTTCCGTTAAAAGCTCAA
>JBHLOG010000239.1:0-3965 GCA_048940765.1 Promethearchaeota archaeon
ATCTTAAACTTATAATAATTCTACTTTTTCTTTTGGTGCAATTTCCGAGGTATTAAGTATACTATTAATATTGAAATCTTCCTCTAGAAGGAGATGCTTGTTATAATTTATATTTACTTTATTAAAAATTGCTTTTTTTAATATTGGTTTTAAGATTTTTTTATTAATATTGTTTCCCAAAATTAACACTCCTAATAGATTATTATTTTCGAGAATAAATTTTCTGCATAATTCTTTTTTAAAGGATACCCAAGAAATCTCATCATAATTTTTCTTTGAATGTGTGATACCCACTGCTATAGCAGTAAATCCAAAAATTTTAATGGTTTGAATTGGGATAGTTCCTTTATATTTTACTTTGCCTCCTGTCATATTTATTGCGGCAATTTTACCTTGTCTTTTGGCATTTCCCCATGTGGGATGAAGTATAGGCATATTATAAAGCGGATCATAGATTTGAGCAACATCTCCAGCAGCAAAAATATTTGGTACATTAGTTTGTAAATACATATCTACAGGTATCCCTTTTTCTATTTTAACTTCGCTATCGATAAGAAAATCAACATTAGGTTTCATTCCAATAGTTATAATTGCTAAATCGGTAGGAATTTCTTGTCCACTTTTTAAAATTACTGATGATAGTTTTCCATTTGTACCTTTAAATTCTACAACTTCCTCATTTAAAAATACATCAATCCCATTTTCTCTGATTTTTTTTTCAATAATTCTAGCAACTTTTCTATCAAAACCAATTGGCCATAAATGAGAAGATTTTTCAATAATTGAAATATTTAGACCAATTTTTTTAAAATTCTGAAGAACTTTCATAGCAATGGCTCCGCCTCCTATTATCACAGCATTTTTAGCATTACAAACTTGTTCTGCAACCTTTTTAGCATCATCAAGGTTATAGAGTGTCGAAACGCCTTCGAGATCAACTCCTTTCCATGGTAATACAATGGGGCTTCCTCCTGAAGCAATTAAAAGAAAATCATAATGAATTTTTCTCCCATCTTTTAATATAATTTGATTTTTTTCAGGAAAAACCTTCTCAACTTGACTATGAATAAACTTAATGTTATTTTCGTCATATATCTTTTTCCCTTTTAAAAAAAGATCATCCTCCGAACAACTTGCTGATATTAAATTGATGATTTTACTTCTTTTATAGAATTGATAATTTTCTCTAGATATAATAGATATATCTCCTTTTAAATCTAATTTTCTTAGTTCTAATGCTGCTGTAGCTCCCGCGGGTCCTCCACCAATAATGATATATTTACTAATTTTATCTTCAACTCAGTTTAGAGATTTTACTTTAAATTCATTATTCAGGTCACTAACTAATTTTAGAAATTAAAACCTACTGCTTAAAAAATATTAAAATTCCCCCCAATTGAATTTCCTAATTAATTTTATTCGGAAAAAAAAAGTATAAAATATAAATTGTCTTGTAGATTCGTTTTTATCAACTAATTTAAAACCAAAAATACGTACCGAGATTATAAAAATAAGCAGATACGGTAAAAAAAATTAACAACACCGTCGGCGAGAAACTTTTCTTACTTTTTCTTGCATTAATGGTTCATTTCTCTCTTCAATGTCTATTTTTATCTCAAAACCACAAAATTCACAAAAATTTTTTATACCCTCATTGAGTATTGCTCCACAATTTGGACATTCCATAATAAACACCCTTATAAATTAATTTTTAATTTTATTCTTTAAAAAATATCATGTTATTGTTATTATTCAAATATTCTACTATTATTAACCTAAGCATAATTTCTCATAAGCAGATTTCTGTCAAAATTTATATTTAATTATCCTTTAAATCGTCTTAAATGTAATTTATTGGATTCAAATTAAGGAGTTTAAATCTTAAAACATTATTATCATTACTTTATAAATGGATATAAATAAAAGGAATAAAGAAATATTATTTTATAATCAAAATTAAGGAGGTAATTCCAATTCCACCACATTGTGATACCATGGATGGACCAGTTGTAATGGCAGCTAAAAATGCACTAAGTCAAAAAAATATCAATCTTATACTTCCTTGGGTTCCTGAAGAAGCTGAAGAAGAACTTGAAGTAATGTTTAAAAGAACACTTACTATAAGAGAAAAAGGAGAAGAATCTGCTGAATTAGCAGATCACTGGTTTTTTGAAAATACTGTTCGATTACATAGAATGGGTGAAGGAAAAGGTTTCACTGGATTAAAACCCGCAGGATTAGATTGGGGTCCCATTGTACCGAAAGCTGATAAAGCTATAGAAAATGAAGATCCTAATGAAGTAATTGATTTTATAAAAAAAACTATTGAAGACAAATTAAGAGAAAAATTTCAAAAAATCATAGATCAAAAAAATTATGATAAGAATGATGTAAAGAAAGCAAGAAAATATGTTCATGCAATGTTGGATTTTACATTATTTTCAAATCATCTATATAAGTTCATAATAGCTGGAAAATCCCACGGAGATTAGATTATAAAAAAAATCAACTATAATAGCTTTAAATTAATTACATTTTTTTTAGCTCTAATAGTCTAATCAATTTTATTTTATAAAATGATATTTTTTAATTATTCCTATCTTAAATTAATTAATTGTGATATTCTTATTACTTTACCCGAATATTATAACCATCATAAATATAAACATAAATTCAAAATACATAAAATAAAAGAAAAAAAGTTGTAGTTGAAATGAATTCAATATTAGGTTTTTTAATGATATTTATCATCGGGTGTCTCAGTCTAATTGGTTTATTTATGATTTCAATGAAAGAAAATACTTTAGATAAAATTTTGTTCATACTTGTAGCTTTTGCTACAGGTACTATACTCGCGACAGCCTTATTTGATTTAATTCCAGAATCACTTCATCATCTTGAAGAATTAAATGCAGATGGGGCAGGAGTAGCTGAAAGTCTTCTTTTCACATTTATTATTATTGGATTTGTAATATTCTTCGTTATTGAACGTTTTATTTATTGGTTTCATGGGCATGCTCATCAAAAGGAAGAAAAATTCGTTTGTTATGATGGTATTACTGTTGGTAATGATGTAGCTTTAATTAGAGGCTCCAATATAAAAAACTTCGCTCTTCTTAATCTAATGGGAGATGGATTACATAATTTTTTAGACGGGATCATCATAATGGTAGCATTTTTAAATGGAATGAGGAACGGAGTAATTATTACACTTGCTGTCTTATTTCATGAATTACCACAAGAGATTGGTGATTTTGGAATTCTTGTCTATGGGGGATTTACAAAAAAAAGAGCTCTCTTTTTTAACTTTTTAAGTGCAATGATAGCTCTATTAGGGGGATTGTTAGCTTTAATCTTATCAGATACTATTGAAATATTCAATTTATTTTTCTTAGCTTTTTCTGGTGGTGGTTTCTTATACATTGCTACTACTGAGCTCATGCCAGAACTATTAAAGGAGAAAAACCTAAAGAAATCTATTATTCAAGCAGCAATATTCATCTGTGGGTTGATACTTATTATGCTTTTGGTGGTTTTAATTCCACATGAATGAAATATTCTTTTAGATTAGCTTATAAATATTTAGAAAAAAATTAAAATAGATAGTAAGAATTATTACTCTATAAAATTTCATAAGGAAATCATACTAAAAATGACAAATATAAAGAAATGGGAAGACAACGAGCATTGGGTTGAAATAGATTTGGATTTATGTATAGGAGCGGAAGAATGTATAAATGTATGCCCCGCAGAAGTATATAAACTTGTAGATGGTAAAGTTGTTGCTGATAATATTGGGGAGTGTACCGATTGTATGGCTTGTCAGGATGTATGTCCAACTAATGCAATTTTAAATCATTCTTCATGGTAAATTATTAAAAGAGAATATTTGTTAGAATACATCTACTAAATTTTTAAAAGTAGGTTTCAAAATATTTAAAGAGTATTTTTTATGAAATATATTC
>JBHLOG010000240.1:0-3965 GCA_048940765.1 Promethearchaeota archaeon
CCCATAGAAGCACCACAAATATGTGCTTTTTCAATATTCAAAGCGTCCAATACACCGATGGCATCATCAGCCATATCTTCTAAAGTGTAGGGAATCTTAGGTATCTCTCCACGAGTATAAGCAGCGCTAATCTCCATCATATCTGGTATACCTGCATCTTCAAATTTTGTCGACAAGCCAACGTCTCGATTGTCAAATCTGATGACATAAAAGCCATTATCAGCAAGATTTTCGCAAAACTCATCCGACCAAGCAAGTAACTGACTTCCCAAGCCAGCTATTAATAATAAAGGTTTTGAAGCTGGATTCCCGATTCTTTCATATTCAATCGTTATATTGTTAACTTTCGCTTTTGGCATTTTAAAATATCTTGTTCTTATCCATCTTATTTTTCTAAGAGATATATGTTAATTACATTTAAAGATTATGAATAAATATTTTAGACATATTAATATTTAATATTAACAATTAAATCTTTCATAAAAATGATAGCAAGAATCTGGCATGGTTGGACCTCATTTGAAAATGCTAATGCTTATGAACAATTGCTGAGAAATGAAATTTTCCCATCCATCAAAAACAGAAACATAAAAGGATATAGAAAAATAAGTCTTCTAAGACGTCCTTTAGAAAATGAAGTTGAATTTATTACAATAATGATATTTGATAACTTGAGTGCTGTAAAAGAATTTGCAGGGAAAGAGTATGAAAAATCATATGTTCCTCAAAAAGCGCGAGATGTTCTTTTAAGACATGATAAATTCTCACAGCATTATGAAATTGTTAATGAATTCGATTATTAATCTTATTATTCTCTCAATTGAAGTTTAAGTATGACAATAAATACTTATTCAGTTGGAGTATAATAAATTCATTTGAACTCGATTTGTTTTTAAACATAAAAAAATTTATTTGAGAGTAATAAGATAATATAGATATAAATTATCGTATTTTATCAATGACATGTTACGTAAAGGGTCTGAATTTCTCTTAGGATTATTTTTTTCTGATGAACAAACTTTAGTATACAATAATATTAAATTATCTTATGATTTACCAAAAGAAATAGTTCAAGAATTAAAGTTGATGTCACTTAAATTCCTTGGTCCTTTATTTATGACAAGAACTTTATATAATCAAAACCAGTGGAAAATTGAGTATATTGAAACCTCATTAACACCTCAATCGAGAACAAAGGTTGATGAAACACTTATGCAGTCATTTACTTGTCTTAATTCGTCAAAAAGGACAGCTGGATGTATAACAAATCTCTTTACTTTTATAGGGTCTCCATATACTGAAGATATAAAAATGATTTACGAAAGATTGGATAAATATATTCATCCAAGCATTATCCAAGGAAAATTAATTGCTCAAACCAATTATAATGTTGATTTTGACTTTAGTCTTTTCATAGAGGACGAATTAAAAAGAGGAGCTGACTTGATTGAACATACATTAGGCTCTCCAAGAAAAATCTACTGGGAAGAGAAAATGGCTTATTCAACGGTAGCTATAATTAAAAGAACTAAAAAAGACGGATTATTAGAATCTAATCTCTATACATTTGATTTAGATGATCCCTTGAGAAAAGAAGCCCTAGATCATATCCCCTCCTATTATTTTATGGGTATCTTACCTGATTATTATGAAAAAAGGATGAATGAGACCTTAAGCTTATTTGGAAAAGATGGACTATATTCTAATATTATTAAAATAAAAGTTAGTAGTCCAAATAGGGTAGTGATATATATAGAAGAACTCGTATCTGATGTAGATGGAAAGACAAGCTACGGTTTGATTTTAATACCAAGTAATGAAAAAGTAAAGGAATCACGGGATTTATTTTTTTATAAAAAAAAGTTGCGCTACATGTTAAATAAAAATAGCGATTTTGAAAGATCTGTTATTGAGTTAAATTCTAGGATAAATCCATTTGAGAATTGGAATTTAAATTCTATTGAATCTTTTCAAAATATTGAAAAATCCCTTGATAATAAACTATAATGATTATTTTTAGAAGGTTAGGAAAAAAGAATGGAAGAAATACAATTCAATAAACTTTATAATATCGATAAAGAACGATTACATTCCAATTTTCAACGGATTCAGAATTTGAATAAAGATTTGAATTCAAAGGAAATTATAGCAAAGTTTCTCTATACTCAATCAATTGGAATTTCAATAGAGCAAATTTCAGAAATATTAACCTACTTTCAGAACAAGCTATCTAAAGATAATGAATTATTAGATTTTGCATTTGAATGGATAAGAGCCAATAAAATTCGGTTGGAATACAAGAAATATATAACTTTAAATGATTATAAAGCATACACTACTGCATTAGATGATGCTATTTTTCTCTTCTTCCTGAAATATGACGAATATTTAAGATCTTTATTTTTATCAACTTTAGAGGAATATGAATTTAGCACATTGTATCAAATCATTTTCAATCCGAAACAATCAGAATCCGTTAATTTAACTGTACTATTAGAAAAAAATAAAGCTAAAGTTCACACTATTATTATTGATGGAGAGAAGATTGATATCAAGATTTATACTCTTCGAGAAGGATTATCAGATATGATAAGAAATGATTACAATGAAGGAATACCCTCAGATATAAAGATACTTGATTACGAGAAGCAATTGGTAATTAATGATGCCATTGAAAAAGATTTTGATGGAACAATGGTTGAGAGACTAATAAAGTTTTACTGTTTTCAAAGAAGAAGGATTGATAAGAAAGAATTTACCATGGCGATTAATCAATTTTTATCCTCTTATTTTGAATTTGGCGTATTTTATGATTTTAACGAATTCAAAGAAAAATTAGTTTCTAGCTTTGCAGATTACATTTATTCAGGTTTAACAGAAAATTATAAGGATCAACCAATCGAAAACTTACGAAATGAACTTCGTTTATTAATAGAAGAATTTGAAAAAAATCTCAAGCAGGTAAGATTGAAAGGTAAAGCTTGGATTGAAGATATAAAACCAATCTTACAAACCTTTATTGAAAAATTTGTGGAACATTTATAGAATAAAATATCTTGGAATATCGTTATTTAAATCAAACGATAAAATTTAATTTTTGATTTATATTCTTTTCCAAATTTAAAAACAAAGTCAAGATACAAAAATTAAAGTGAAGTAAAAAAAATTTAACTAATTTAAATAATATAACAAATCAATTTTTATTATTTTTGAAAACTTTGCCATTTCGTTTCAAGATTAGGATCTTGAATAGTGTCCATAATATATTTAGCAAATTCTTCTCCTGTAGCGCCTGTATCTCTTCCTGTTACTTTCAACCTTTTCTCATAAATTGCACATATATCCAAAGCCATTTCAAGCTTCTTGGCTTTTTCTACAAAACCAATATGATTTAAAAGCATGGCTGAAGCTTTTATTATACTTGTTGGATCTGCGTATTGAATTCTGCCAGTTTCAACCATCCTTGGAGCAGTACCGTGGATCGCTTCAAACATTGCATATTGCTTTCCAATATTAGCGCTTCCTGCAGTACCAACAGAACCTTGAATCTGTGCAGCTTCATCGGTTATGATATCTCCATACAGATTCGGTGCTACAAATACTTTAAATTCTGACTGACGTACAGGGTCTATCAATTTTGCAGCCATGATATCAATATACCAATCATCGAATTTTACTTCTGGATATTCATTTTTAGCAATATCTTTTGCCATGTTTAAATACATACCATCAGTTGTTTTCACTACATTAGCTTTAGTCACCAATGAAACTCTATTAACTCCTGTTTTCTTAGCATAATCAAAAGCCAATCTCAAGATGCGATCAGTTCCCTGTAAGGTATGTACACAGAAATCAAAGGCTAAATCATCAGTAACTCTTATCCCTTTTGAACCCAATACATAAGCTCCCTCAGTGTTTTCTCTGAAAAATATCCAATCAATTCCTTGTTCTGGAACTTTTACGGG
>JBHLOG010000241.1:0-3941 GCA_048940765.1 Promethearchaeota archaeon
GCTGATCGAGTAATTTATCCATTAGGTAACCAATTTTTATTTTCTGTGGAGAGTGCTCCTGATGTGATTTTCAATGTAATTATAAAAGTTGAATATATTCAAGAGTTTTATAAGAATCAATATTTAGAGTCGTTAAATTTAATCGAAATCGATTCTGACATTCTTAATGGAGAAATATTTCAAATAAGTGCTGTTGAGAATAGCTGGGTGGATACTGGGGCTATATTATGGGTTGAAGGAATAAAAGCCGGGTCAACCTATTACTTTCCTTCCGACGTAGCAATGAATATTACAATTGGACAAACGCTTTATAGTATTTCGGATTATTCTCTAGCAAAAGGAATATTTTTATTAACTGGTTTTCCTAAAGATCAAAATTTAAATGCAATTATAACGACAGATCAACTTGTTAATTTTACTCTGAAGCTTTCCTTAGGTTATTCAAGAGTCGTTTCCTATGAGATAATTGGAGACGTATCTTATAAAGTAGTAGAAGCCCCTTCGGTTTATGGGACAGCTCAATATGATATAGAGTTGGGTTATTATTTTCAAGTTATTGATACTTCATTACTTAAGGCCAAAAGCTACACCTTGAGATGTACCATTTCCAAAAATCATTATAATTCAGATGACTTAGATTTTAAACTAATTGTGTTAAAACGTCCGACTTTACTAAATGGGTCTAGTGATTTCTTTAGAAGCTTTGAGCAGATTTATGCGATGGAAGCTGTAAATTTTACCTTTGCCTATACTGATAATTTAACGTATCAACCAATTACGAATGTACAACAACAATCATTTATTTGGGAGAAATATGATGAACAAGGGCAAGTTCTTGGAACTGGATCTGGTGATTTAATTGCAGTAGGATCTTCATTTGTTTTAGATTTAAATACAGAATTACTCACATTAGGGGAATATTTAGTGGTGGTTACTTTAGAAAAAGATAATTATAACTATAAAAACGGAATGATTACATTATCCATATTAGAACGACCTACGTTAATTAATGGCTTCTCTCAATTACCTATTATTCAAACAGACATATACATCGGGCAGGAATATAATTTTACCTTTTCATATGTTGATTCGATTGGAAATGCAAATATTACCAATCTTAATAATCAATCTTATTCATGGAAAAAGCTTGACAATGAAGGTGTTGTGGTTGATAGTGGTCAAGGAACTTTAACTTTTAACGCTGACAATTTATATATATTAGATTTTGATACAGAAACAAGAAGTATTGGACAGTATGAGCTAACGGTTACATTAACTAAGGAGAATTATACTTCAAAATCAACTACAATTTTGTTAACTATCAAATTAAGAACTTTTAATTATATTTTGAGTCAAAACTTCAAAAACTATCAAATTAGTGTGGTGAAAGGTAAAGTCATACCAATTGAGATAAAAATAACTGATCTAACTCAAAATAATAAATCTTTAACAAATGCTGGTGCATTGCTAAAAATAAGGAATGCTGAATTTCTATTTGAAGAAATTTCAAATGGTACATATAGATTAATGTTTTCAACAAATAACATAGACGCGTTTTTTACATCTAAAACTCTTAGAGGTATAATTAACATTTCAAAAGAAGGATATAATTCTATGGAAGTCAGTATAACTATAGTTGTGGAAATGGAAGTACTATTCCTTGGTATACCCACTTTTTATTTTATTCTTGCCATGTCTATAATTGGTATATTTATGGGGAGTATTGTTGCATATCGTATTTATAAATATACTGTAATTCCCACATTTGTTAAAAAAGTTCGAGATATGAAAAAGGCTATAGAAAAAGGTAAAGATATTTCAGAATCACTTTTATATCGCAAGAAAGATGCATTTATTGGGGAAAGAGTAAAAAATAAATGGGATAAAGTTGAGTTATCTTTTGCTAAAATTTTTGGAATTAAACTTAAAAAAGAAACAGTAAAAAGAATAATTAGTGAAGATGTTATAAGACGAGAGCAAAAACCATCCGGATTAATATTAATGAAATGGGACGAAAAAATAGGCACCAGAGTCTTAGCGAAATATCCCGATGATATTGAAGTATCTGAAAAGACTTTATTGCAAATCTACGGAACCCATGAATATTCAGGAGAAAAAGGAGTAGTAAATTTAACTGTAGGGACGACAAATATCCTCTCATATTATACAGGCCCTGAACAATCGTTTTATTTACTTCTGTTCTTGAATTTGGATGATGATCCTGATCTTTATGAAGATGGTATGGCAAATACAATTTCAACAATATTAGAAAATCTTAAGGATGATTCTTATCTACGAATGATTCCCTATCTTTTCCAGCGCTTATCTCTATATCCATCGCTCAGTGATGAGGAAATTCTAACATTACACTATCAAGATGAAATTAAACGATTTATAATAAAAGTGTTAGAAGAAGATGGGGTAATCATTAAATCGGAATTGTTTTTATGGCTCAGAGATAAAGGGTTAATAGGATTTACTGATTTAGATGCAATTCTTTTAGAGTTAACTAAAAAAGATATAATAAAGCAAATTTCGATTAAAGGCTTACCATCAGTATTAATTGTCCTTACAAATGATGTATTTATGCTTAGGGTTCCTCCCGTTAATTTGTTAGAAAATCCTGTAAGCCGAGGCTTACCAACTCAGTTTGCAAAGACATATCTAGCTGAAGTGAAGAAATTTTTCCAAGATTATCATCCTACTGAAGAAGATACTCTTAATGTCATTGAAATCTTCATTAATCCCCAAACCTATGAAACATTGCGATTACTAAGAACTACTATTGTTACTAGATATGAACTTGAAAAATTACGTAAAAAGGGCGTAGAAGATATTTATGGTGTATTAAAAGTGCTTTATGATAATCAAATGATTAAAACATTTCAAGATGAAAATAATAATGAATACTTTGCACTCATTTCCGATTTTTACATGGATCTTCTATTTCCAAAATATATATTGGAGGTCATCAAAAAATCTTACGAACAAAAATCTAAAGCTGACAAAGTACTTATTGAATATCTAAATGTACTTGAGGATTCATACATTGAATTAAAAAAACAAGAAAAGTTAAAAGAATAACTAAATCATTAATATTATTTTCAATTTTAATTACTTTTTAATATTCTAATTAGTCTTTCTAATTATTTTTCAAATAAATAGAACTAAGAAACTTATCCAAACTTAAATATAAATATCTAAAACAACTATTATTTTCTAAGTATAAGAATTTGTTTAACAAAATCTTTTATTCAATAAAGTTCGATCAAAAATGAAAAATAATAAATACCATATAATAATTACTAAAAGGAAAATTAAAACACTAATTTTTTTATTATTTGCTTTAGTAATTCCAGTGATACTGAATTCATCACTATTTACAACTTTTAATAATAATTTTCAAGAATTTGATGAAAATGATACTTTTGATGAGCGAAATATACCTCTAATAAGTGCACCGCCGAATGCACATTATTTTACTAATTATAAGACTATTACAATTGATCATAATAAAGTTGCGGGATCAGGTTATAATAATTTTCCCGTCTTAATTTCAATTCTGGATTCCGATTTACGTTATGATGTACAATCTGATGGTGATGATATAGCATTTTCTTCAGAAAATATCTGGCTAGATCATGAGATAGAAGTATTCAACCAAACATACAGTCCTACACAGGCAATACTAGTTGCATGGGTTCGAATTCCCGCTTTATCTGGTACTATTGATACAATTATTAGAATGTATTATGGTAATTCCACCATGAGTTCACGAGAAAACCCTACAGGAGTATGGGATAGTAATTATAAAGCTGTATGGCATATGAATCAAAATCCTTCTGGAATATCTCCACAAATGAAAGATAGCACTTCAAATAATTATGATTTAACTCCAACTGGATTTACTAGCGATACACGCTTTTATGACGGAAAGGTAG
>JBHLOG010000074.1:0-16314 GCA_048940765.1 Promethearchaeota archaeon
AATTCATCAACATTTACTTTCTGGGAAGCATCACCCGGTGGGTTACCTGAAACAGGGATCACTGGTATTCCAATTGCGCTATTACTTATGTTATCGGTTATAATAATGGCATTTTTGGGACCAGCAATAATTTATAGTGGGCTAAAAATGGAGGATAAAAGTGTCAAGTGGAGGAGATTTTCTTTGGGAATAGGATTATTTATGTTTTCTCTTTTTGGAATTATTGATGCTGCCGTTTCAGATCTTCCATTAATAGGTTTAGCTATGATTAAAGCCTTTATTTTTACATCGATATTTCTAATATATGAAGGAATAGAAAAGGGACCTTAAAAAAAGGGATGTGATTTAAAGAAGATGGAAATTAAGGAAAAATTTGGTAAAAAAAGGTCATTAAGACAACGGATTATTACAACTATGGTTGTCTGTATTCTAATTCCATTCATAATTTTAACTATTGTATTAATGTTACAGTTGATTTCGAATATTGACTATTTCATCGAAATAGGTGGTGGTTCAAATGATGCTCTTGAAGCATTAAAAGCTCCTTTGATTATAACCTTCATAATTTTAGCATTCTTAATAAGTGTTGTACTGTATTTTGGAGTAATCTGGATCGCTCGCAGAATTACACTACCAATAATTAATTTAACTCATTCAATAGAAAATATATCAAAGGGGGATTTAACACAAGAAATTCCATTTGATGGTAGAATTAGAAGAAATGAGATTGGTGTACTTGCTCAATCTTTTCAAAGTTTATTAGTTACAATGCGTTTGGGGAATAAGAGTTATTATCATGGAGATATGACTCTTGCTTTCACCAATTACAATGCTGCATTGGAATTATTTCAAACAACAAATAATCTTCACGGGCAAGGAATGTGTTTAAATAACCTTGGTAATATATACCGAAATTGGGGTGATTTAAATAAAGCAAAAGAATGTTATGATAAAGCAATTGAAATTGGTGAACAACAAGATGATATCATGGGACTAAGCTCACGATATAATAATCGCGCACTCCTTTTACTTTCAGAAGAAAATTGGACAGGTGCAATGAATGATTTCGAAAAAGCTCTTAAAATCGATAAGGAAATGAGTAATGATGAAGGAATTGCGACAAGAAAAAGAAATATTGGTGTTCTTCATATTTTGAAAAACGAATTAAATCTTGCACAAGATCAAATTAACGAGGCATTCAGGCTAGATAGCAAATGGGAAAATACATCAGGTTTAGCAGAAGATGAATTTCAATTAGGAAGACTTGCTTTATTAAAGAACAATGCAGAAATTGCAGAAGGACATTTGAAAAATTCTTTGAAATATGCAGAAAAGCTTGGAAATTATCCTTTAATGAAAAACATCCTTGAAGCTATGGTCCAACTATATGAAACCCAAGAAAATACAACTCTTCATCATAAAGCTGAACTTGAACTTTCCAAAATAAATGATATGCTTATTAGTAAAAAGGATGTAGTTTTTGTGATTGATCAATCTGGGAGTATGGCAGGTACTAAAATGATAGCCGCTCGAACTGGTGCTTTAGGAGTTTTCAATGAAACAATAAATATCGGAGATCGCGTTGCAATAATTGCTTTTCATTCAATTCCAAATATACTTCTCGAATTAAAAGAGAAGAAAGGTAATATTTCTGAAATTGTAAATATATTTAATACTATGAAAGCAACACCTTATCAAACTTGTTTATATGACACAATAGCATTAGCTATAAATAAATTAAAAGAAGCGCCAATTATTCGTGAAGAAGTATCTGAAGAACGACAAAGGTGGGTTGTAACTTTAACAGATGGTCAAGATAATGAAAGCAAGAAGTACGATTCCCGTAAACTTGCAAGATACATCAAAGAATTTAGCCCGCCCCTCAATTTTATTTTGATTGGTGTTGGACAAGAACTTAGACAAGTTCATAAAAAAATGACTCAAATGGTTGCTGCCACCCCACATGGTAGATATATCCCCATTTATTCTGCAACAAATGTTCAAAAACACATTGCAGAAGCTTTTAAAAGTGTAAAACAAATAATGGCTTCATCAGAAATAGAAGGTTTTGTACCGGAGGAGGTGTAAAAATGGTTCAAGAAACAAAACGAAAATTTGGTCTTAGACAACAAATTCTTTTGAGCTTCATTATCTTTTGTGTGATTTCCTTAGGAACTATTGCTATTACTGCAGCAATATTTAATAATGTCATTGGTAACAGCATTAGCGGTTCTAGCCCTGAAGAGCAAGCGAGAATTGCTGAAAATCTCGAGATACAATTAGCGATAATATTAATTACCCTATGGGAAATAATCGTAATAAGCCTATTCGTAGGCTTGAAGCTCGCAGATTCAGTAGTAAAACCAATTCATAAATTAACAAATATAGCATTAAAATTATGTACACATGACCTTAAAACTGTATCTTTTGAAGAGATAGACACAGATTTTGACAAGGAATTGGAAGACCAGGATACAGAATTAGGAAATTTAACACAAGCTTTTAAAATGTTAGTTAAAAGAGTAAAAGAAGATGCAGAGAAGAGCCAAAATGAATAAAGACAAACCATAATCTCTTCAAAATAATAAAAAAATATTAAACCTAATAAGATAATGTTTTATCATTGTGGCTCATCTAGATTTATTTAAATAATTTAATCATTTGATATTTAGTAGAAACTAAATTTCAAATTCTAACTTGAGGTAAGAAATGCCAATACAATTAGTTGAGATACACTGTATTTGGAAACGTCAATTTAAAAAAAATGTTTATTCATGTATAATTGCTAACCTTATAGGGGATCCAGAACCTGAAATAGTTGGTTGTTCATTTGGAGCTGAGATGAAAGCTTTTGATTTAGAAGGTAATGAAGTTTTTCTAACTGAATTCTCTTCAAATATAACATGCTTCAATATAGCTTCGGTTAGTAAAAAGGAAAGTATAGAATTAATCTCAGGATCATTAGAAGGATTAATTTATGTAATGGACACAAAAGGTAATCCCATTTGGTCTACGGAATTAGCTTCTCCCGTGATATGCATGGAGATTGGAGATTTAAAAGATGATAATCGGGATGAAATTATAGTGGGATTAGAAAATCAAATGTTAGTGGGAATAGATAATGAAGGTATCAGCTTCCTTGAATTCAAAGCTCCTGAACCAATTATAGATTGCGCAATTGGTCATTTTTCAAATGATGATATCGGAAAAATTTTTGTTTTGCTTAAATCCGGAAAAATAATTAATATTAGTAATGAGGGAAACTCAAAGCTGGTTTTTCACTTACAAAATCAACCTACATGTTTAACATTAAGTAAAATTGAAGGGCAGCCTATCATGATAATAGGTGATAAATTTGGATTCATTGATCTAATTAACCCAAATGAAGAAATTATTGCTGAATATAAAATAGGTGAAAAAATTAGTTGTCTTGATAATTACATTATTCCTTCAGATAAAAAGGAAAAAGTATTATTAGCAACGGCTTCAAAAAATAAAATTATACTTTTAAATTTGAATAAAGGTAAAATAATAGATCGTATTGAAACAACGATAAAAACCATTTCTCGAGAACCAGAACCACAAGTTGCACCCTCAGAAAGTATATCTGAATCCCCAAAAATCACACTAAGTGATTCTGAGCTCGAGACCACAGTAATTCCCACTAAGAAAGATCTAAAATCCCAAAATGTTCGTGTTCTTCGAGGGGGCCAGATAGTAGGAGGAAATTATATATTTAAAGTAAAAGTAATCAACGATGGAAAATATAACATTACTGATGTTAATATCCATATTCTTTCATATCCAGAGGAAAGCTTAAGCTTGTCTCGAGTTGACGGTCATCCCGAGGCTTCCCCAGATCGAGCAAAATTTCATAAAGTATCAAAAGGAGGAGGTTTTGTAAGCCCTTCTTTCGTTTTTAAACCAGTAAAAGATTGTATAAAAGGTATTATTCATGCAGTAGTTAATTTTATTAATGAAGTAGATAAAATCGTGACGATCAAGGCAAAACCACATGATATTCGATTAATATGTGGGTTATTGAAACCAAAAACAATTTCAAATGAAGAATTTGAAGATATAACAGAAGATCTTCTTACATTCAAAAGAGTTGGCGAGGAATTTACATTCCCTTTTAAAGCAGATCAATTATATCAAAAATTAATTTTTGTGTTAAAAAGTAAGAATTTTGCTGTTATTAATACCGAAAAACAAGATTTAAAAGATGAATTTATTGGAACAATTAAAGGATTTGCTGAAGGTAGTTTTAGTAAAAATTCTGTTGGATTAAAATTAACTATAAATGGATATAAAGATGAGCAGAAGTCTACCTTAAAAGTAGATATCTTTTCTGAAGATGAAGATATGAGCCCTCATATCATATCAGAATTTGAAAATGCTATAAAGCCTCAGAGTTGTCCTGAATGTGAGGAAGATTTACCTCCAGAACTCGTCAAAAAATTCCTATCAGGGTTAGCTGCATATTGTGAGGCTTGTGGAGCAGACTTGCATGAAACCAGGGAATGAGGTAGTTGATTTTCAAGAAAAATAATACCACGCTCTTTATAGACCTTTTTATTATTGAATAAGGTTCTCATGCATTATTTTCGAATCTTATTTTGGAAACATTAATAGATTATAATGAAAAGTTTTAATCATGAGATTAGAATATATTTCTTTAAAACAATTTCTTAAGATCAGTGGTTTATTTTGAATGAGACAAAGGTATTACGATTTAATTTTGCAGAAAAAGTGATTTTATTTACAGGTATTTTCTTATTTGTATTCTCCTTTATTAGTGAGATTCATTTTCATTATATTCAGGGTTTCAGACCCGAATTAATTGATTCTGATATTTTTTGGAGAGCTGAAGCGGTTGAAGTATTTAATTCTATGACCTTCTTAATATTAGGCATAATACTGATAATATTAGCCTTTAAAATTTCTAAGAAAAGGATAAAAATGGATAACTCAGTTTCATAAATTAATGTTTTTATAATCTATTCTTAAAGGAAAAAGTCTAGATACGGTTTAACACTAGGATCTACAGCATATTTATGTAAATCGGTTATTCCATGTTCAATTAGTATATCCTCATCGATGAAAAAGTTTCCTGTACATTCTCTGCTAGGTTTTGTCAGAATGAGATAGGCAGCGTCTGCTACTATTTCTGGCTTTCTTGAATGTCTGATTGAAGACTCACCACCCAGTAAATTTTTAACTGCGGAAGTAGCTATTGATGTGCGAGGCCATAATGCATTCACAGCAATTCCTTCATCTTTAAATTCTTCTGCCATACCCAGAACACACATACTCATACCATATTTAGCCATAGTATAAGCTAAATTATTCTTGAACCATTTTGGATCCATATTCAATGGAGGGGATAAATTGAGAATATGAGGATTCTCAGCTTTTTTTAGGTGGGGAATACATAATTTTGAACATAAGAAAGTTCCACGTGCGTTAACTGAAAACATAAGGTCATAACGTTTCATAGAGATGCTTAAAGTGGGGGATAAATTAATAGCACTAGCATTATTTATTAGGATATCAATCCCTCCAAATTTTTCAATTGTAGCGTCAACTGCAGTCTGAACTTGATCCTCAAATCTTATATCAGTTATGCAAGGGAGAGCATTACCACCCACGGACTTGATATCTTCAACTGAAGTGTAAACCGTTCCTGGTAATTTGGGATGCGGTTCTTTAGTTTTAGCAACTACAGCAATATTAGCTCCATCCTTTGCAGCTTTTAATGCAATTGCTTTCCCTATCCCCCTACTAGCACCCGTAATGAAAATTGTTTTTCCTTTTAACGTTCTCATTTATCTCATTTAAATAATTATATCTTTATTGATTCTTTATTGTTATCTTTAATTTCAAACAATCTTAAATATTTTATATTAATACTTTATAAGAATAAGTTTTAAACATAATTCTTAAATAAGCTAGATATAATTATGTCAAGTTTAAACCCTGAGAAACTACATGTTGTTTATAAAGATTCTGTTGAAGCCAATAAGTTAACATTACCTCGCAAATATACTTTAACTCATTCTGATTCAACGGGAGATTTATTCCTAACTATAGGTACTGAGTTTGACTATAAGCAAATATCAAGTTTTTATACACGATTTATGAGGGATGAAGTTTTAGCTGAATGGCAAGAAAATAAAGGACAATATGAATTGCATTTATATGTTCATGTGAGTGGAGGATTCGTATTTGGATGGTCTAGCATGCGAGATAAAATATTTCGTCATCACCTACCTTTAGTATTTCAATCAATTAAATATGGAGATAAATTACTCTTTGAATTAAGTCCATCTCTAAATGATTCTCCAATATTTGTGCATTTTAATTCAAAGAATAAAAAATATAATAAAATAGAACAGTTCTGTCATATTAAAGATATTGTATTATAAGATATACAAAAATTCAAGTAAAATACTTTTCAAAATTTTTAAGATTGCATATTCTAATTAATATTTTAAAGGAAAAATCTTTTTTAATTCGTTTATATTCAATTTAATCCAATATTAACTCTAATTTTAATAAAGTTCTTTTTAAATAACTTAAAAAGAGTAAAATAATGTTATTATTTAGCATAAAAAATGCATTTCGAAAAAAACTAATAGCAATATTAGCTAGCGTTGGTGTTGGGTTTGGCTTAATGTTAGTGTTTGTAATTGGAGCATTCACAGCAGGAGTGAGTGGTCAATTTCAAGATAATCTCACGCGAACATTAGGAATTGTAAATGTTACGGAAAAATTACAGCAAGGTTCCGATAGCAATCTCCCATTGAGTCTTCTTGAAGAATTGCAAAATACACCTGATGTTGGTGAGTCTATTATAAATTATAACATAGAAACCCAAACACCAGATTACTTTACTTCAGATTATTTTAATAATTTAAGTGTTGTTGGAGATAGACTTATTCTTAAAGGTTTAAATAAAACTATTGATCAAAATTGGGAGGGTGCTACTACAAAAATAATTGAGGGTAGAATTTTCGAGAATAACCAAAATGAAACTATAATAGATTCTCGCTTAGTGAATATAGCGGAATTCAATATTACTATTGGAAGTACTATCAGCATAAAATTTGATCTAGGAGGCTTTAATACAACTACTCTTACGATTGTTGGTATCTATGAACAGGAAGATACAGGAGCACCTTCCTTTGTACCAAGAGATTACTATATGTATACGGATATGCAGACTATTTGGAACTTTTTAGATCTAGCTGGTGAAGAAACTAATATTTATACATTAATCTCACTTAGATTTAATGTTAAGGGACATGATGATACTGATATGTTTGTAGAAAAAATTAATGAATATTCCGATAAAGGGGGTTATTCCTCAATTTTTATAACTGCTTTTTCCTTAGCAACATTTTTACAAGAAATTGAAAATACTTTTGCAATATTTGATGCATTTACTGCGATTTTAAGTTTTATAGTAGTTCTTGCAGGAGGAATGGCAATAATTGTAACTCAATTAATGTCTGTTTCAGCTCGAATGAAAGAATTTGCAATACTAAAAGCTACAGGTTGGAAAAATAGGCATATATTTCTGGATGTAATTTACGAATCTCTAACCTTAGGAGCATTAGGAGCATTCATAGGATTAGGGATTGGAAGTTTATTGATTTTCTTATTAGGAAGTGGTTTAAGTCCTTTTGGAGGTGCTACAGCAACAATTACGATAGAAGGTATAATTGAAGTTCTAGCATATGCATTAGGTTTAGGAATACTTGGTGGATTATATCCGGGAATTAAAGCCTCAAGAGTGAGACCTGTCGTGGTCTTAAAAGGAGAATAAGGAGGTGCAGAAAATTTCTATTATAAATTTAAAAAATGTAAGTAAAATTTATGGTGAAGAAAGAACCACCATCAAAGCACTTGACCAAGTAGATTTAACTATAGAGAAAGGCAAAATTATTACAATAATGGGACCCTCTGGAAGTGGAAAAAGCACATTACTGAATATCTTAGGAGCAATGGATACGCCAACCTCAGGAAGCGTTATGGTAAATGAAATAGATATAGCAAAACTCCCTGAACGTAAATTATCCGACTATCGAAAAAATACTATTGGTTTTATTTTCCAGAATTTTTATCTATTACCAAACGTAGATGTAATAGGAAATGTCCTTATTCCATTAATTCCGTATGGAATTAAGGATGAGGATCGGAAACGAGCCCAAGAAATTTTAGAAACTGTAGGTCTTGGTGATAGATCTCATACTAAAGTTAGAAAATTATCGGGTGGAGAATCTCAAAGGGTGGCAATTGCTCGAGCCTTAATTAATAATCCAAAAGTAATTTTAGCAGATGAGCCAACAGGAAATTTAGATTCAGAAACAGGAAAATCCATAATAGAATTATTAATAAAGCTTGTTGAAAAAGGGAGTACCATAATAATTGTAACGCATGATCCTCGTGTTGCTGCTCTTATTTCAGAACATCCTTTAGGAGAAAACATATGGATTAAAGATGGAAGATTAAGCCTAGAACCAACTTATGATATGTACTGTTGGGATTCAAATAGAAATATTACTGCTCTCAATGATCTTTAATATATTTCTTTTTAATGATATAGCCTTTTGAACCATTCACGAATAACTTTGAAAAATTCATCTGATTCCTCATAAAAAGGGTAATGTCCAGATCTCTCAAAAATACACAACTGCGAATTGGGAATATTATCATGTATACGCTGAGCTTGGGATGGTGGAGTGATGATATCATTTTTTCCAGCTAAAATCAATGTTGGGACTTCAATTTCTGTAAGTTTTGAAACTAAATCATAATTTAGTAATATTGTTTCATTTAATATAGCTGTTTCTGGATTTAATTTCATTTTATTTAATACATCATTAATTATCTTTTCCATTTCAGAATTATAATTATAAAAGTATAGCGGAGCTGTAATTTTAAATTGCTCTTTAAAACCTTCTACTGTTGGATCAACCGGAGCATTTAATGTTTCTCTTAGTTCAGGTGTAAGATCTTTTTGTATTATGTTCTCCATTACCTCTTCCCAGTAATCAAATGCAGGACTGGCATTTATAAGTATCAAATGTCTAATTTTTTTCGGATGCCGAATAGCATAGTGTAATGCAACAGATCCACCAAAAGAATGCCCAATAACTCCTACTTTTTTATAACCTAATATCTCACGCAAACTATTAGCATCATCAGCTAATTGTTCTAGTGTGATAGTATTGAGTGGTGGTCTGCCAGATCGACCTTCTCCTCTATGATCATAAAAAATTAATTTGAAAATATCGCCAAGAGGATCAATCGCTGGACGAAAATAGGAATGATCAATCCCTAAACCACCATGCATGATTAAAAATGGAAATCCTGAACCATACTCATCATAATATATTTCAGTATTATTAACCATAGCTATAGTCATTATTTCAACCTCAATTATTTCGAATTTAATTATGGTAAGTAATTATTTATATTGGTTATTCTTATTGATTTAAATTGAATTGATGTTAATTAAGTTATATATTAATGCAAAAGTTTGTTCCCATTATTTATAAAACTATTAGGAAGAAGATTCATTTAGAGAAATAATGAAAAATTGAAATCTTCTATTATGATGTTTTTACAATGCCTTATGATCTAATAATCGTTGGAGGTGGTCCAAGTGGTGCTACAGCTGCAAAGATTGCTGCAGAAGGTGGAGCAAAAGTATGCATTCTTGAAGCTGGGGAAGATGGTCGATATAAGTGTTGTGCCGGAGGTATTCCAGTTTCCAATGAGGATTTCTCACCTATTCCACGTGGTGTTGGTGAACGTGAAATTACAGGTGGAGTTATGGTAACCCCTAACAGTGGACCTATGGAATTCAAAACTGAGGGAGGAAAAGATAGAGGCTATTGCATGTTTCGAACGGATTTTGATAAATTTCTTTTAAATTTAGCTCAAGATGCTGGTGCTCATGTTAGATACAAATTTCGAGTAAAAAAAATTGAAATCTCCAAAATCGGTGGTGTAACTATAATTGGACCAGAAGAGTTACGAAGTAAATGTGTGCTTCTTGCTACGGGGATTGGCGGAGCTCGACTCCAGAGAAGTCTTGGAATGGAGGTTCCACCTATAATAAATACAATACAAGCGGAGTTCGATATCCCAGAGTCCGTTATTAATGAATTATTCGGAAATCGAGTTTGGGAATTCTTCAACCCCAGCTTTATTGATCATGGTGTGGCTTGGGCGTTTCCCAAACGTGAAGCAGTGAGTATTGGAATGCTAAGTAACAATATAAAAATCTCGCAATTTGAATCGTTTCTAAATAATCGATTTATAAAGGAAAAAATTAGTGGAAGAGAAATGAAAGTTTTTAACGGTCGCAAAATATGGGGGGCACCAATTCCAGATCGATTAATGGCAAAACCATATCGAGAAAGAGTAATGGTTATAGGAGATGCATGCGGAACAGCAGATCCTATTGTATATGAGGGAATTTATCAAGCTCGGTTGTCTGGAAAATTAGCAGCAGAAGTTTTCTGTCAAGCATTAGAAAAGGAGGATTTTGGTGAATACAGACTGGCTAGATATCAGGAGCTTCTATTAAAACATCTTTATGAACAAGGTTTAAGGTATACGTACAAATTCCATCATCTTCTGTATCATAGTGGACTCATGGACAGAATTATCGAAGCTTCTTTTTCAATAGCTAAGGAAGATCCAGAGATGCTCCAATCAATTATTTCATTGTTCTCAGGAAGCCAAACGAGGAAACAAAGTTGGGAGGTATTTATGTCTCGTAAATTTAAAATTGTAAAAAAATTAGGATTGTGGAATAGTCTCCGCTTAATTCCAACTTTTCTTGGTAGTTCGCGAATTTAATTTTGGTGTATTATTTAAATCTTTAAAGAACGTAATCAGGGGTTCTAACTCCAAGTTCTTCAAATAAAGGAATTAAAATCCTATTATAAAAATCTTTGATATGTAGTACTTTTCCTAAATATAAATCTAAAAATTCTTGAATTTCATATTTAATCTTATCTATATCAATAAAGTTATATTCTGGTTCAATCTTGATTTTTTCTAAATTTAATGGTTTTAATTGCTTCATAATTAAATAATACATAAACTGAGTAAATGATCTCTCAACTAAATCTTCTTCCTCTTCAGTTAGTTCGTAAGAATCATGTGATATTTTATTTCTTAATTCATCCACTTGTTTGATTAATAATTCAAGGCTTTTTGATAAATCTAATTCCTCTATTTTTTGTACCACAGTTTTATTATTCTGATCCTCGACCTGAGAATTTAGATATTCTATAAAATCTGAATAAAAATGGATTAAGAACTTGAATGAATCAATAGTTTTATCAGCTTTCCACTTATTATAGGACTCTCCCCATTTGACAAAATTTACTTCATCTAAAGCACTTTTGATATTCTTTTTAATGTTATCCACTTTTTCTATAAAATAATCCGAATAATCCATGTAAGGTTTCTCATTTGAATCATAATTGTATTTATATATTTTTCCAAACTCCTTAATCCCCCCCAATTTTTTTATTAGAGAAGGATCTTCAAGTTTTTCTTTCCTACCAATACCTGATGCAAACTTTATCAAGTATCTACATTGTGGACAATAAGTTACATATGATCCTCTGATTGCAGTAAACGGTTTAAGTTCCAATTGATGTTTACCATCTGGAAATCCTACAAGATCCCCTTTAGATTCTATTGGATCAAAATTTTCTTTTTCAAAGTTAAAAGATTCTGGAATAAATTGAAAACGACAAACTGGACAATTAAGTTTCTCTCTTTTTTGATTCATTTTAGTTCAAGATATTCTTTTTTTAACTTAAAATCAAGTTATAATATAATAAATCCTAATATTTAAGTTTAATAAAAAAAATCCATCCAAAACTAATTCTTAGCATATATTTTAATTTAGAAAAGACTTGAATTAATTCTTATATTAATTACTAACACATATGAATATTATTTTATTTTGTCTCTTCTTTAGATAAAAATTATTCTAATTATCATAAAAATAATTAAGTAAATAACTATGATTTTCATATTTATTGGAAAAAACTATAGAAAAGATCATACTAAAGACTTTTAGGATTTCCAAAATTTCTATATTCTTAAAAAGGTCTGAAGGATTCATTCCCATTTTTGATAATCTTATATGATATAATAAATAAACTTACTTTTTCTCTAATTTTTGGATTTTTCAAAGATTATAAACAATTATAAATTGATCTTGAAAATTGAGTCAAATTTCTCAATTATTTACGATAAAACAAAAAAATGTGATTCAACCTTGTACCATTTACTTATTAATAATAGACACAGATACCAGTTATATAGGGAATATTATTTTAATTAAAAACTATTGTGAGGTAATTTTATGAGAAATAAAAAATTCAATATTTTGGTTTTATTTTTGTTTGGATTTATGTTTTTCAGTTCTACTTTAGGAGTTGTTATGGCAACTGATGATGATTCAGATGGAGTAGAGGATGAATTTGAAGAGGAACATGAACGCGATATAAGTCCTGAAATAGAGGAAGATAAAACAAAAATTCAATCGATATTACGTTCTGGAACAAACCTGAATAAAATAGAATTCGAAATTATTAATGAAACGGAAGGCTTGAGTATTAAAGTTGAATTTATCCCAAATTATATCCCCGATTCAAATACTTCACAAATTGAATTAGAATTCGAAGTGACTTTTAGAAAAATCGTTGAATATATTGATATTGACAGTGATGGTGTATTTAATGACTCGATTGATACTGAAGTTAGCGAACTTGAATTAATTGATTTCAAAGACCCAGTTTATATGACTTCTGATATTTCTATGGATACTAAATTACATTATTTTGAATATACAACATCAGACGACGTTTTTACTGCATATATTTATTTTGTAGAGGAATTTGAAATTGTTAATAATACTTTGATTACTCCAACGGAAACTAAGATTGACATTGAGATTAATAATTATAATTATCTTAATGATTCATCTCAATTAGCATTATATACAAAGTTAGAATCTGAAGTGGAATATGAATCTGAAAATGAGACCGAAGACGAAGAATCTGGATATGCAGAGAATGAAAGTAGTGTTTATACTATGATAAATACTCATGTTGGGTTTTTCAGTTGGAAAGAAAATGCAACTATTGATAATGTATCTAAGATAGTATTAAACAGCCAAATTGATGACGATGATGATGAGCCAAATGAACAAAAGATTTATTTTAATTATCCAAGAGGTACACTAATTTATCACGATCCAAAAATCGGTATAGAAGGTTTAGCTTTATCTATTGAGGGAACTAACGGGAATGACGGAATATCGACTATTTCTAGCTATGAAATCTTAGCAATCATAGGTGTAAGCATTTTAGGAATCGTTGGGAGTATTTATGCAATCAAGAAAAAGCGTAAAAGCTAAACAAAATCTAAATCAATTTTTTTTTTAATTAAGTTAATTAAACTTATTTTTACTAATCAATCTTGGCAAATATCTATTAAAATTTATCGACATATAAAATATAAAAAAAATTTTTAAAAAAAAGCAAAAATGCTATAACGTGGGTGCTTAAATGAAAAAAAAAAGCATTATCTTTAGCATTTTTCTCTTAGGAATTGTTGCATTTAATTTGAGTATAGTCACAGGATTAGCCTCAGACGATGACTTCGATGGTGTTGATGATGAATTTGAGGATTTAAATACTCGATACATAGAAATTGAATTTTTAGAAGATGAATTTGAAGTAGAAGCAATATTAAGATCTGGAACTGTTAGAGATAAGATAAAATTCAGCGTAAGTTATGATAGTGATGGATTAAGCGTAGAGTTACAATACAATCCTGAGTTTGAAGGTGATGATCAAAATAACATTGAATTAGAGTTTAGTATTTCCTTTCAAAAGTTAATTGAATTTGTTGATATGGATGATAATGGAATTTTCGATGAATCGGTCGATCAAACTATTCAAGAAATTGAAATTAAAGATTTTAAATCTTTAAATTATTCTCAAATTAGCATTTCTCCAGAGACAACTTTGCATTACTTCATTCTAAATACTATAGATGGCATTTTTACTGCCCATATTTACTTTGCCGAGGAATTTATAAAGATCAATAATAATATAATCTCACCTTCTCAGTCAAAAATAGATATTGAGATAAATAATTTCAACTTTTTACAAAGTACAACCCAATTAGCATTATATATTAAGTTAGAATCAGAAGTAGATTATGAAGAGAAGGAAGAAACTGAGGATGAGAAATTTGGTTTTGCGGATAATGAAACTTCAGTTTTTACATCAAATCAAAACCGATTTGGGTTCTTATCATGGAAAGAAACAGCGATTATCGATGGAGTAACCAGCTCAATTTCAATTTCTCCAATTGAAGTTGATGATGATGATGAGTTTGAACAGAAATTATATATATGTTATCAAAGAGGACAAAAAATTTATCATGATCCTAAAATAGGGATCGAAGGAGTATTAAAGTCTATTCCGCAACCGCCTTTTCCATTAGACTTAACAATTATAATAGTCATCATCATTGTTGCTTTTAGTGTAGGTATCGCTTATTCAGCTTACCATTATAGAGAGAGGATATTCCCTAGCATTTTTATTGCAAATGAAAGGAAAAACGAATATAAAAAGTCGATGAAAAGAAAATTTTCATTAGAAAATGATGTGATTGAGGAGAAATTACAAAATCATCAATTAACTGCTGTTTCTAAGGATTTTTTTAAACTTGTTAATCTCCTTGACATGGATAATCAAGAGAAAGATGAATTCATTAAAGAAATGTTAGCTTTAAACCCTTTTGAAAGAAATTTGATACTTAATGAAATGGTTAAAAAAACCAAATTAAAAGAATAGTGAAATTATAGAAGCATTTTTGTCACAATGTCGGTTGAATTAAATTCAGAAGAAACAGTTGTATTAGACATCGTTCAAGATTATTTAAGTAAAAACCGGCAATTTGACATTGACGATATTATCCCATATATAAATTACCATCTTAGACGGACTTCATATAATCTTAATTATCAGGGAATAAAATCAATCCTAAAGTCTTTAGTTAAAAAAAAATATCTAATTGAAGGTTCCAAATTAACAAGTGAAGATATATTAAAGAACCAGAAACGTAAAACTATTTACAATTTAATATTAAAAAACCCTGGAATTTACTTTACTAAAATTGTTAAAGAATTGAAACTGAGCAATCATGTGGCTGTATGGCATCTAAATATTCTAATAAAATTCAATTTTATAAAAAAGAGAATTATAGATAAGTACGAAATATTTTTTGATGCAAAACTTGATTACAGAAAAGCCAAGTTTAATTTCTACGTTTCTCTTAAAAAAAGCAATAAAATTATTCAATATCTTCAAAATAATAATACCGGAATTACAAAAACTAAACTTTCAAAGTCTCTTAATATGCATCTCAACACTCTTACAAAATATATTGAAATTCTTGTAAATTTCAATGTAGTTGTTGAAGAAAAAATAGATAATCAAGTTTTATATTTTGTCCATGAGGATTTCCTGACTCTGAAGATTTAAATTGTTTGTTAAAAAAAAATTTATCCAGAGATAAAAAGAAAGATATCTTTACACTCTAAAAAAGATTCCTGCAAATCTCTTTCCAATTTTTGATAATCCTATCTTGATAAATTCTCCCTTAGAAATTTCTCCATTTTTACATTTTTTCCATGAGTTTTTCACAATTTTCCAATCGGATCCTAAATTCTCTTTCATGTATCCCTCGATATCAGTAATATTTTCCATAAGATGCTCAATTATCGCAGCAACATCATCAATCTTGAGTTTAATCTCATGTGTATCGGCTTTTATATCTTTTATTTTTGACTCCATCTCTTTCATTTTATTATAGAGCTTTTTAAATCTTCTATATTTTGGACTTTTTTCTTTAATGCTTTTGATCCATTCATTCCAAGAATTTATAAAGTCCTGCCAATTATTTTTCCAATCTTCCTGAATTTCTAAAAAAAAATTATCTGACTTTTTAGAAAATCCTTTAAAATCTTCCTTAACATCAAGAAAGAATTTACTAATTGGATCTTTCTTTTTCTCTTCTAGAGGTTTTACATCATCCTCAGGGTTAATGCTTTCTTCAGAATCTTTCATTTCTATCATCAAGTTTGTAAATCTCTTCTAACTTATCTAGAAAATATATAATAATTTAAAATTAATTATTAAAAGTAGGTCTCATTTCATTATTAACTTTAAATAAGAATTAAAATAAAAGATATAT
>JBHLOG010000242.1:0-3873 GCA_048940765.1 Promethearchaeota archaeon
TGTAGAAGAATTACATGAATCATGGTATAATAGATTAAAAGCTTCAATTAATTTAAATAATAAAAATATGATTTTTTATGATTTAGCATCAATTATAAAAGATTTAGAAAAAAGTAGTTTAGGACGCAAATTTGCATTTGTAAGATTATTTTTAGCTTTGATGTTTTTATCTACTGGAAATAGATTGAATCTATCCCAAGATGAAGATTTTCAAAATATTTCAATTAATTTAAAATAAAAATTAAATTTTTTATACTTATTACTAAATTTGGTGATTCTATGGAAAAAAATCTTGATGATGATCTTAAAGAAGAATCAGAAGAAGATTCTGAAGAAACTTTTAATGAATTTTCTAAAAATCTTCAAGAAGAAGGAAAAGAATCTCTAGATATTAAAGAAAGTAATCAAGAAATTGAAGAATCCCCCATTAGTAAAATTGATGAGGGTGAAATTGTAACGGAAAGTGAAGAACTTAAGATAGACAGTTTAGATAATAACATTGAAGAACAATCTTTAGAGCATGAGATAGTTAAAGAAGTTCCATTAGAATTAGATATAAAAGACTTTCATAGAAATTTAATTGAAGCTGCTCTCTATGCGGCGGGAGGTCCTTTAACAATTGAGGAACTATCAACTAAATTAGAATTTCCTAAGAAAGAAGTGGAAATTTTAGTAAATGAATTAGCTTTTGATTATTTAGAACGCGTTACAGCTCTGATTATAGCACAAATTGGAGATAGATACCAAATGCAGATTAGACCAGAATACACTGAAAAAGTTTCAAAGTTTGCTAAAGGAGGAGCCATAGCTGAACGTTATCTTAGAACTTTAACTGTAATAGCTTTAAAACAGCCAATTTTGAAGTCAACAGTTATCAAATTACGAGGAACTGGTGCATATGAACATATAAAATATCTTCTAGACAATGAATTTATCAATGCTGTTAAAAAAGGAAGATCTCATGAGTTAACAACCACAGATAAATACGCAGATATGTTTGGTTTACCAAGAGATATCAGACAAATGAAACATGTTATGATTACTCAATTGGGAATCGAAGAGGCAGTGAGAAATGGTAGTTCGGATGATGTTGAACAAGGAGATCAAAATAAACCTCTAAGTGATGATGATATAGGAGATGAATAGATAAAAATTCAAAGAATTCCTTACTTAAAAAAATAAACTTTTATATTAAAATCTTCAAAATTTTCAATGGCATCTGGTTTTTCCTTAATAGATTTTTCTACTGATTTTTCAATTATCTCTAAATCATCTATTCTAATAGTATTTTTAATATCCTCTTTTAAATTCTTTAACATTTTTAATTGAGCTTTATCTGATATTAAAATAATTCTCCAAATGTTTTGATTCAATGAAATCTGAAGTTTGGATTTTAGCATCCTTAAAAATTTTATAATTTCGATACCTATTTTCCCAATTTCTGCTGACTCAATAGATATGTTTTTAAAATTCAAAGGCCATTTCTCTAAATGTATAGATTTATGATTAATAAATTTTTTAAAGAGGATAGAGTAAATCTCTTCTGATATGTAAGGCATTATAACTGAAATTATATTTAATAATTTATAAAAAAGATTCAAAGCCGTCTTTAAGGATTTTTCTCGGGCTTCTTGATCTTCAGAATAGAATCTATACTTTATTGCCTCAACATAATTATCACAGATGTCATTCCAAAAAAAAGTACGTAGAGTCATAGTAGCTTCATGCCAATTATATCCGTCAAAATATTTAGTTATTAAATCCAAGTTTTTATTAAATTCTGAAAAGTAAAAACAATCGATCGCCGATAAACCTTTAGTATTAATTTTAATATTATTAATATTTATCTTTTCTAAACTTAAATATAAAAATCTATATGCATTCCAAATCTTTGTTAAAAATCTTGAGGCTCCAATTAATTGTTCGAAATTTCTACGATATTTTTTATTAAATTTATCAATTGAAAGTTTTTCACGTTCGTGCAATATGAATTCATTTGAAACTGGTTGTTTTGTTTGCGAGTTTATCCAAGTAAATTCAAAAGGATAATCGTCCCCTAAAGAACCCATTGCTGTCCAATATCTAATTGCATCAGTACCAAATTCTGGCATTACTTCTTCTGGGGCAATATAGTTTCCAAGGCTTTTTGACATATGTCTTCCATCAGGACCAGCAACCATTCCATTTATCATTGCTTCATAAAAAGGGGCTTTATCTGTTAAAATTTTACATCGAAATAAAGTATAAAATAACCAAGTGCGAATAATTTCGTAACCTTGTGATCGATGAACTTTAGCATCAATATAAGCCCTTTTAAAAAATTCATCATCTTCATTCCATTTTGATATTTCTAAAGGTGTAATACTTGAATCAATCCAACAATCGCAAACATCTTTTTCACCTATAATATTTTTACTTTTGCATTTTGGACATTCCTTCAATGGAGATGAAACTTTCGTAGGATCTAATGGTAAATCTGCCCTATTTGGTGGAATCATTTCGTTACAATCCTTACAATACCAAAATGGGATTGGAGTGCCCCAAAAACGCTGACGTGAAATTACCCAGTTCCAATCTAAACCATATGCCCAATCTATCAGTCTTTGTTTTTGTTTTTCGGGATACCATTTCATTAATTCTCCAGATTCAATAATATCATTGGTAAAGTCTTTAACATTAATAAACCATTGAAAAACAGGTAAATATTCTATTGGTTTCCTACAAGATGAGCGTTCTGAATGGATTATCAAATTATGTTCATAATCTTCGATTTTTTCAATTAAACCTATATCGTTTAAATCCTCAACTATTTGCTCTCGAGCTTCCATAATAGTTAAACCTCGATATTTAGAATTTTCGTTCATATGACCATCTTCTGTAAAAATTGTAATCTCGTCTAGATTATATTCAATTTTCCATTTGATATCCATCTCATCTCCATATGTACAAACATAAACAACACCAGTACCAAAATTCATATCTACTGTACTATCCATATAAACAGGAACAACTCGATTAGTGAAAGGAATTTCTATTTCAGCAGCAGAAAGATCATAGTAACGTTCGTCATTTGGATTAACCATTATAGCAACACAAGCCTCCATATATTCAGGGCGTGTTGTAGCTATAGTAACAAATTCATTTTCCCTGCCTTTAATTGGTAGTTTTATATACCATAAATTTCCTTTCTCTTCTTGATATCCTACTTCAGCTTTCGCAACAGAAGTTTCACAATTAACACAAAAATGAATTGGAAACTTTTCTCTATAAAGTAATCCCTTTTCGTAAAAATCTAACAGGGAAAGTTGAACTCTTCGTTTGTAATCATCATTCATTGTTCGATAAGTATAATCCCAATCAGTGGAATAACCTAATTCATCCAATTGCCTTGTCATATTTTTAATATTCTTTTCTACCCACTCTCTACATTTCTCAATGAAATTTTCCCGATCACTTTTAGAGATCTGATAATTCCTCATAACAGCTAACTCAACTGGTAATCCGTGACAATCCCATCCTTGAGGAAAATATACATTTTCTCCTCTCATTCGCCTGTATCTTGCTACAAAATCTATCCAAGCATAATTTAAATACTGTCCTATATGTAATACTCCACTGACAAATGGAGGTGGTGTATCAATAGTAAAGATTTGATCTTTTTGTTCTTTATCAAAAGCATATATTTTATTTTCATTCCAGAATTTCATCCACTTTTCTTGAACTGCCTTAAAATTAAACCGTTTTGGATAAGTTATGCCTTGTGCCATTAAGAATCCTCTTCATACGTGTAATGATAAAATGGACCTGACGGGAATTGAACCCGTGACCTCTTGAATGCGAATCAAGCGATCTTCCACTGATCTACAGGCCCAA
>JBHLOG010000243.1:0-3869 GCA_048940765.1 Promethearchaeota archaeon
TTTAATTTGATAAATTATCAAAAAGGACATTCATGGAATTTATTGGATGAAGAATTAATTACAATAGGATTTGCTAGACGGTTTGCTACTTACAAGAGAGCAGTACTTATTTTTCATGATGTTGATAGATTAGGTAAGATTTGTAAAAATAATGTTCAATTTATATTTGCGGGTAAAGCTCATCCCAAGGATCAAATGGGCAAAGACTATATCAAAACTATTCATGAATCCGGTGAATATTTATATGATAATTATGGGGTAAAAATTGTAATGATGGAAAATTATAATATGGATCTCGCTCACATGCTTGTATCTGGTGTTGACATTTGGCTTAATACTCCTGAAAGATATCGTGAGGCAAGTGGTACAAGTGGTATGAAAGCTGCATTAAACGGGGTTCTGAACTTCAGTGTGCAAGATGGATGGTGGTTAGAAGGATATAAATTGAATCCACTCGCAGGTTGGGCAATTGGTCCAGATGATTCAAATCCTAATGATCCAGGTGTTTCAAATAATTGGGAAATTGATTCGAATGTGATTTATGATACTTTAGAAAATCAAATAATTTCAACTTACCAAAACCACGATGAGTGGATCTTTAGACAAAAGAACGCAATCGCATTAGCTGCGTTCTTTAACACTCATAGAATGTGCCTAGATTATGCTGAGAGAGCTTATAAGCTTAAAAAGCAACACCCTTGGAAATTTATTGAATAAATATTAACTCTTTTTAATTTTTCTAATAATAGTATTTATCAAATGTCTTCAAGATTAAATACAATTAACTAATTTAAATGAGCAAATCTTAATATAATCATCAAATTTCTTTTGGTTCATGTAATCTTCCATAACCTGTTTTAAAATTGTTTCCATCGTATTAATACCAGCTGTAAATCCTTTCATATCTTTTGATAGAAGCAACATAAAATTGGAATTTGTTTCAATATAAAAACATCCAGATTTTAGTTCAATATTGGAATATGCTTCAATAATATTATTGGAGTTTTGAATAGTTTCTGGTAAAGTTAATAGAACAATTAAAAAAATCTCCGAAAATTCTTCTTTCAAATAAGAATCTCTTATTCCTGCAGCTTGTAAAGGGCTATTAGTATATGATTTGAATAAGTACTGAAGTTGGGTAATATCCTTCCTTAATTTACTTTTATTATGAAAAAATATGAATTCATTATTTAATTTTAAAGGTTCTTCATCAAAATACGTTATTTTAAGTGGAAATTTTTCAAATTTAAATTCTTTAAGGAAAGTGGACATTCTACTCTTAATATTCAATAGATTTATTTAATTATAGTTAATTTCATTTAATAAAAAAACTTCATGATTTTAGTTTGTAAGTAAAGTTTAAGAAAAATTTTGAAAATTTATGAAATTCGGAACACTTGATTTGGAAAATAGGTATATTTTAGCACCTATGCTCAATATTACGACTGGTCCTTACCGGAGATTTTGTAGAAAATTTCAAAAAGTGGGTTTAGTTAGTGTTCCTATGTTGTATACCAAGAAAATTGAGAAAAATCCAGAATTTATTGAAAAAGATCTCTTTAAGATTGAAGAGGAAAGACCTATCAGTGTACAATTAATTGGTTCAGATTCAGAAGCTCTGAAAAAAACTATAGATTATCTCGAAAGTTATAATTTTGATGTTTTAGATTTTAATGCAGGATGTCCGTCTAAAAGAGCAATAAAAGCACAGGAAGGAGGGTATTTAATGAAGGATTTAGAAAAATTGAAACTATTAATTAATATAGCAATTAAGTACTCATCCAAGCCTGTTTCGCTTAAAATCAGGACAGGGTATGAAAAACCATTTAATGTTGAAGAGATGGCAACTATGATAAATGATTCTGGCATAGAGTTTCTAATTATTCATGCGCGAACCGTCAAAGATAACTTTAAGGAAGGAACCTTAGATTTAGACACTGTGAAGCGATTAAAAGAAGATTTAACTATTCCATTGGTTGGAAATGGTGATATTATAAGTCCAAAAAGTGCAAAATATTTTATAGATTATACTAAAGCCGATGCTTTGATGATCGGAAGAGAATCTATGGGAAATCCCGAAATTTTCAGTCAACTCCACCAATATTTTACAGGATGCAAAGAGATATTTATCAAAAAAGATTTTGATTTATTTAAAAAATATTTTAAGACCTATGAAGAAATAATTGATAATTTTCTTAATGGAATTCCACATCAAATAGGCAATGGAGAAATTAAATTTATTGAATTAAAGAGAAATGCCATATGGTTAACTAAAAATATTAAGAATTCTAGGAATATTAGATTTGAATTAAGTAGGGCAAATAATCTTGCCCAAATTAGTAAAATAATAAAAAAATACCAAGATAAAGAAAAAAACTAAAATTATTTAAGATATTTATTTATATTTTTTTAAAAGATCCCCTGGAGAATAAACTCCATCTTCTGTAATTATTCCTGCCACTAATCTAAATGGGGTAATATCAAAAGCATAATTTAAACAATCAACTCCATCAGGGACTATTTGAACTTTTCCTAATACATTGCTAACTTCTGTACTTTCCCTCTGTTCAATTATAACATCATCAACAGTTTCATTAAGAGATAAGGTTGATGTAGGAGCCGCGACATAAAAAGGAATATTATTATCTTTTGCTGCTAAGGCAACCAAATAAGTTCCAATTTTATTAAATACGGCATCTGAAGTTACTCTATCAGTTCCGACAATCACTTTATTTATTTTCCCAAGTCTCATTAATAATCCAGATGATGTATCTGAAATTACTTTTACCGGAATTTTATCATACTGTAATTCGTATGCGGTTAATCTAGCACCTTGTAATCTAGGTCTAGTTTCATCAGCAATTACTTCAATTTTTTTTCCTTGTTCGATAGCAGTTCTTATAGGAGCTAAAGCTGTACCGTATTGGACAGTAGCAAGAGATCCAGCATTACAATGAGTTAAAACTACATCTCCATCATCTAACAATGTGGCTCCATTTTTTCCGATATTTTTATTCACATTAATATCTTCCTGAGCCATTAGTTTAGCTTCTTCAATAACAAGTTCAGATAAACTTGGAGGATTATCTGGATAAGAATTAATAACTTTCCATATTCTATCAATAGCCCAAAATAAGTTTGAAGCTGTTGGTCTGGTATTTCTAATTTTTTCTGCTGCTTCTTTCATCTTCTCAAGAAAATCTTCCTTTGGGAGTGCTTTATATTCAATTGAGGCTAAGGCCATACCCATTGCTGCTGCTACACCGATTGCAGGAGCACCGCGAATGTTCATTATTTTAATCGCTATTGCTACATCCCTAAAATTGTCAAACTCAAGGAACTCAAGGTTATATGGAAGTTTGGTTTGATCAATCATTTTCACTTTATTATTGACCCATTCTATAGAGGGAATCATGACTATATGTAATATTTTAAACTTTAAATAATTAATAAAAAGTAAATATGATAATTAAAACTTAATTTTGATAATCTTTTTATTTGTCATCTATTACGCAATCGGCTTCAATTTCAACTAACCAGTCGGGATTTATAAAACTACTAACTTCTAAAAATGTACATGCTGGTTTAATTTTGGAAAAGAATTCTCCATGTGCTTGAGCTGCTTCTTTCCATTTAGAAATATCAATTAGCATTATTCTGGTACGAATAACATTCATAAGATTCCCTCCTGCATCTTCAATTGCTTTTTTTATAATTTCTAAACAGTGTTTAGTTTGCCTATACAGATCAGATGGATAAGCTGTTGAACTATCTAAACCGATTGGTGCAGTTCCTGAAACTGAAATTATATTATTAATTCTTACTGCTCTTGAGAAGCCAATTGGTTCTTCATATGGAGATCCAGAAGA
>JBHLOG010000244.1:0-3866 GCA_048940765.1 Promethearchaeota archaeon
AGAGGGAAACCAGAAGATTATCGCTATAAAGCGATGAGAGAAAGATGGGGAACTAATGTAGTTTTAAAGAGTCTTACAAAAATATATATTTTTCAAGGTATTGTTATCTTTATAGTTGCTTTCCCGGTGTGGTTTACTAATATCAGTACTAATCCCTCCTTTGATAACCATTTAGACTTTTACGGAATTACTTTATGGCTTGGAGTAATAATTTGGATTATAGGGTTCTTATTTGAAACTTTTGGAGATTATCAGTTATATAAATTCAAGCAAGATCCAAATAATAAAGGAAAAGTATTAGATCGAGGATTGTGGAAATATTCACAACATCCGAATTATTTTGGTGAAGTAACACAATGGTGGGGAATCTATGTTATTGCTATTGCTGTTCCTTTTGGATTCATTTCAATTGTAGGTCCAGTATTTATTACGTACATGATAATCAAAGTATCAGGTATTCGGCTATTAGATAAGCATTATGAAGGCGACGATGAATATACAAATTATAAGAAGAGAACGCGTCTATTTTTTCCTTGGTTTCCAAAAAAGAGCAAATAAAAATTTAAATTATTTTTATTGATTTTTTTTCTACTTATCCTATGATTTTTAATCTGAAAATTTTTAAATAGTCAAAAGTATCTAGAAAAGAAAGTAAAAGAAAATAGCAATAATTTCATAGGTAATGCTTAAATGGGAGGAAAAGTGGAGCAAGAAAAAGCAACTTATGATACTAATGAAAGTTCATCGAATTCTATAATCAAAGAAGAGATTAATTTACAAATACATTGGTATTTGCCTTTATTTTTTATGATTTATTTTGGCTCATTTTTAATTCCTGCAATAATCTTCATGACATTTATTATGTTTTTTTATTTACCCTATTTTTTAGATGTAAGTAGATTTATTAGTATTTTTATGAATTTACCCTCTTTACTCTCGGTTTTAACATTACCTTTCATTATTATTGCTTGCTATTTATTACATTTAGTCTTTATAGCAATCATAACTCGCTGGTTTTGGAGATTTACAGAAAGAAAGTCCCCTTCAAAAGCGGGCATAATACCTCGAAATATCCCTAGTAAAACTCTAAACTATTATCATCTTCGTTCTTTTTTAATAAAGTATCCCAAGAATGCTTTTTCACGGGGTCCATTTCCTTGGCTTTCAAAATGGATGTTTAATTTTGTTGGTTCTAACCAAATTGGAAAAGGTTCCGTCATTGAAGAACAGGTTGCTGGAGATAGGTTTGTTCAAGTCGGAGAGAATTCATATATAGGGATAAATGCAGGAATTAGTTCGCATGCAGTCGATGGAATTTTCGGTAATATTTCATTTGCAGAAGTAAAGATTGGAGATAATGCTACTGCTGCCGGTTTTAATTGTTTTGCTCCTGGTGTTGAAACAGGAAATAATTCGTGGTGGTTGCCAATGACAGGAGCTACAAAATACAATATATTAAAGGGGAACAACTTCTATTTCGGAACCCCTCTTAGAAAGATCTTTAAAAAGAAAGTTATGGAATATTTACAAATTACAGAAGAAGATCTAAAAAGAGCAGAAGCCTTAAAAGACAGCTCTATTGAAAAACTAAAAAGCAATAAAAAAAGAGAATAATGAGTGAAATATCAAAAATTATGAAAGAAAGTATGCAACAATCGAAAATAGATGAAACTAATATTGAAAAACCAGATTACACAGTTGATTTTGTTACAACTAGCGCTATAAGTAAAATAGGGTACAAATTTCTTTTGTTTTATATTCTCATCTTATGGGTTTCAGGATATATGGCAGTAGCCGTTTTTTTTGATATTTCAAAGCTAATTAATAATTGGATTATTACGATGTTTCTTTTGCCTATTTGGTTATTTGTTCTGTATTTTATTTTTGTGTTTGGTATAGCGATATTTACTAGAGCATTTCTACTTATAATAAATATGCTTCACAAACCCAAAGAAGGAATCTTTAAAGCTGAAGAGGGTAATAAAGATTATGAATTCTGGAGATTGCGAGTAGAATTGAAGAAGTTAGTCTTTTGGTTCATGAATAATGGCCCTTTGCCATGGATCGTAATGTGGGGATTCAGATGGATGGGGATTCGTGTTGATTTTTCTAGTCACATGCATGATGCATGGGCGAGTGGAGGATTTATTAAATTTGGTCGAAATATCACTGTAGGGCAAGGTGCTGTTGTGATGGGTTCAATGATTGTTGGAAAATATCTGATAATAAAAAAGGTAGTCCTTGGAGATTATACGGTTGTCGGTGGCGTTTCTAATGTCTCTCCTGGCACTAAGATTGGAAAAGAATCTGTATTAGCTGCTTTTACTACAACTATTCCAAATCAATTAATTGAACCTGGATGGATATATTTAGGTCCACAATTTGCCAGAAAATTAAAACCAAATAAATTTGCTGAGCAAAGGCGTGATGTAATCTATAAAAAAGATGTAGATCATGAGATTAAATATGAAGTACAACAAGAAGTTAACATTGACGAAGAAAAGAAATCATTGTTAAATAATAATAAGGAGGAATAAAGAAAAGTGTCAGTACCTTCGAGTTTAAAATGTGGACCTCACACTACCCTTGTATTAGTTAAAAAAAGATATTTAATAGTTTACATTTTCTTAATTTGGATCAGTATTTTTTCAATACAGTTCGAATTTTGGTTATTTTGGAAATTATATGAACCAAAATTTATTCATTTCGTGTTATTTCTTCCTCTTTTAATATTTATTATGTATATTACATCTATAGCGGTATCTTTAATTTTTGCTAAGATTTTTTTAATTGTTGTTAATTTGATTTACAAGCCCAGAGAAGGGATTTTTTTAAGAACTCCCAAAGATAAAAATTATAGATATTGGAGTTTGAGAGGTGTTATAAAAAAATGGCCTCTGTGGATATCTCATAAATTTCCTTTTCCTTTTATAGATAATATATGTTTAAAAATGTTTGGAGTAAAAACTAAGTATTCAAATTCCCTTTTTGAGGGTTTTATTGACACAGAATTTATAGAATTTGGTAAAAATATAGTTGTTGGCCAATCAGCAATTGTCCAATCAGCAGTAATAGTTGGAAACTTATTTATTATAAGGAAAACCATAATTGAAGATAATGCAATGATTGGGGCGCATAGCGTAGTTATGCCTGGAACACATATGAAAAAAAATTCTATTTTAGCTGGAAGTTCAATGACTACCGTTGGGCAAGTTTTAGATGAAGATTTTATTTACTTGGGAGCGCCAGCAAAAAAATTCAAAAAGAATGTATTCATAGAAGATGGTTTAGAAGAAATAATTGAAAAACAATTTGAAGAACAATTAATCTCAGATGTTCAGTATGAGGATTTATATACTATGAGAAAGGATAAATACACTCAAATTGAATAATTTAGGTTTTACTTGTTATTTTAAAATAAAAATATATTGATTAAAAATGAAAATTGGATATATCCAAACATCTCCTATTTTTGGAGAAAAAGAGAAGAATTTTGAGCAAATTAACAAATTAATTGATGATTTAAAAGCTGATTTACTTGTCTTACCCGAATTATTTGCAACTGGGTACACTTTCGTTTCAAAGAAAGAAACAGAATCATTAGCAGAAGATTTAGAGGGGCAGACAGCTCAATTTTTAATTAAATTATCAAAAAAGACTAAAGCTACTATTGTTGGAGGATTTATAGAAAAGGATGAAGATAACTTATATAACTCTGCTATGATTGTTTTTGATTCAAAAATATTGGGAGTATATAGAAAACTTCACTTATATTACAAAGAAAAATTATGGTTTTCTCCTGGAAATAAACAACTTGAAATTTATAATGTTAATAATATAAATATAGGAATAATGATTTGTTTTGA
>JBHLOG010000075.1:0-16210 GCA_048940765.1 Promethearchaeota archaeon
ATCATTATGTGGGGATGGGATCCTGCTAGGATGATTTCTGGTACAGATACAATATTTAACCTAATTAAAGCTAAAGAGAAGGGAGTAAAAATCATATGTATTGACCCAAGATATAGTGATTCTGCAGTGGTATTAGCAGATCAATGGATCCCGATTATACCTGGTACTGATACAGCAATGATGGTTGCTATGGCTTATGTTATAATCGATGAAAACCTTCAGGATCAAGAATTTTTAGATAAATATACCGTGGGATTTGAGAAATTCAAAGATTATGTCATGGGCAAAGAAGATGGAACGTCTAAAACCCCTGAATGGGCAGAAAAAATTACATCTGTACCAGCAGAAACAATTGCTAACCTTGCTCGTGAGTATGCAAAAACAAAACCTGCTGCATTGATGGATTGTCAAGGTCCTGCACGAAGTGCTATAGGGGAACTATATAATAGATGCGCTATGACTCTAACTGCTATGACCGGAAATGTAGGTAAACATGGTGGAAGTGCTGCTGGAGGATTAATGGGAATTCCTTATGGTCATATGTTTTTTGCTTCTAGGATACCTCCTCCTTATAGAAATCCAGTTGAAACAGGATTGAAGTCCGTTAGAGGTTCTTTAGATTTACGACTTAGATTTCAAGCGAGATGCCATACAAATAAAATATTTGATGCTATATTAAAAGGTAAAGAGGGAGGGTATCCTTTTGATGTTAAATTTGCATGGTTTGTAAATAATAACTTTTTAAACCAATTAGGAAATACAAATAAATCTGCAGAAGCTTTAAAAAAACTAGATTATATGGTCATAGCTGATTTATGGGTAACTCCAACAGCTAGATATGCTGATATAATTCTTCCTGTGACTAGTATAGCTGAAAAAAGTGATTTAGTTAGACCTTGGCCTTCTGGACCATATTTTTTATGTGCAAATCAGGTCATTGAACCTATTGGAGAGTGCAAGTCTGATTTAAGAATCGCTGAAGAATTAGCAGATAAGCTTGGATTAGAGGAATTTGAAAAATATACCGATGAAAAAAAAGCTTTAAGATTTTTAATAAAATTACGAGAAGATACTAGGAAAAATGTAAGAGATATAAATAAATTTAGACAAGATGGAATACATCGTCTTAAACTAGAAGAACCTTATGTTGCATTTAAAGAACAAATTGAAGATATTGAAAAAAAACCATTTAATACGCCCTCAGGTAAGATTGAGATTTTTTCTCAAAGGATCGCAAATTTAAATGATCCTGAAAATCCTCCAATTCCTAAGTACATGGAAAGATGGGAGGGGCGATATGATCCTTTAATTGAAAAATACCCTCTACAATTAATATCACCACATCCTAAAAATAGGGTTCATTCAGAATTGTACTTAGTTGAATGGCTCAAAGAAGTTGATCCTCATGTTGCTTGGATTAATCCAATCGATGCTGATTCTAGAGGAATAAAAAATGGAGATGAAATTTTAGTATTCAATGACAGAGGAAAACTCACAATTAAAGCATGGCTAACAGAAAGAATAATTCCCCGAGTAATTAGTATTTTTGAAGGAGCTTGGTATGATCCAGATGAAAATGGAATCGATAGAGGAGGATGTGTTAATACATTAACAAAAGATGCGTATTCTCCAGGTGGTGCATCTGCTTTAAACTCCTGTTTAGTAGAAATTAAAAAGTTTAACGGAGGTACCTAATATGCAAGTTGGTTTTTATTTTGATCAAACTCGCTGTATTGGTTGCTCTGCTTGTGCAATTGCTTGTAAAGATTGGCATGATGTTCCAGCTGGATCTGAAAAATGGATGCGAATTCTCTATAATGAGAGAGGAAAATTTCCTAATGTCTTTGTTAGTTATGTGATAAATCCATGCTTTCAATGTGAAGATCCAGTTTGTATCCCAGTATGTCCTGTAAATGCAATCACTAAAAGAGAAGAGGATGGAATAGTTATTGTAGATAGTGATAAATGTATAGGGAATGAAGATTGTGATTCTAAATGCTTAAAAGCGTGTCCTTATAATGCCCCTCAATTTGGTCCTGAAAAAGGAGCAAAAATGAGAAAATGTAATTTTTGTTTAGATAGGCATATAAAAGGGAAATCTCCTGTTTGTATTGATACTTGCCGTACAAGAGCATTAGATGCTGGTATATTAGAGGAATTAGAATCAAAATATGGAAAGATTAGAGAGGCAGATAACTTCACATATTCTAAACGAACTAAACCAGCAATAATTTTCAAACCAAAAAAGCAATAAAACTTATATGTGATTTTCTAATTCTTTTTTTAACTTATTATATGAACTAAGCTTTTAGCTTTTTCTTTTATTATTCTTTCTCCAATATTTGTAATTCTTTGTGCTAATTCAGAGATTCTCCATTTTTCATATCCCTCTACATATGTAGAAAATGTATCTTGTAAAGGATCTTTCCATTTTAAAGGTATTTTTGCGGCACCAAGTTGAGCTCCTATAATAGCTCCGATATTACCACAATTACAATCAGAATCAAGTCCCATCATAGCAGCAATACAGATAGATCGCCCTAATGGATCATCTTTATCTTCCATTCCATATAAAAGAGATAATATGATTATTCCAATGTTTGGCAATACGTGGACACCTCCAACTATAGAATTCAGAATTATACTTCTTTCTACGGGAAAGTCAGTACTTGAATCAATTAATTGTTTAATTATTTCTTTCCTCCAATAAGCTCTAACTAATACATTTCTAGCCTTTTTAAAATCTTTAGGATATTTTTCGTATAGGTTCATTGATTTTTTAATCATTTGAGTATATAAGCTTTCTTCTGCAGGGGGTAGTAAAGAGATTGCTTTATTAATATTCTGTCTGATATTAGACTCAAAAAAAGCTTGTGAAATTAAAATTGCCACTAAAACTTCACCTTCTATTCCAATGCCATGGTGAGAAATCGATCCATCTATTTCTGCATATTTTTTTGCTATTTCCGGACAACCTGGAGTGATTTGCCCCCATATATCAGCACGCATCTGAGCACCAATAAAATCATAATAAAAATTATTTAATTTCCCTGATTTAGGAGGCCAAATATTTGATTTAAGGTTATTAAAAGCTATTTTTTCGCCAGTAAATATGAAATTCTCGTTTTTTAGAAGGTTTATCCATTCTTGTGCGATATCCTTTGCTGTAAGATCAATCCCATACTTTTCTAAAGCAATAAGAGCAACAATTTCATACATTTCATCATCATTAACATAATTTAAATTAATAGGTTCGATGAAATAATTTATCTTTCCATATTTTCTTCTTATATATTTCTGACTTTTTAACTCTACGGGAGCACCTATAAAGTCTCCTGCAATACGCCCAATCCATGACCCTAAAACCTTATTATAATATTCATTATAGCTTATTTCTTTCATGCTTCAATTCATTTTTAATTTTAAAACGAATACAGCAAAAAATTAATTTAAGATAATTGTATCTAACCTAATTTCAAATTATTTTTGATCTCACTATAAACATTACCTACGTTTAAAGGTTTATAAGGACTTTTCAAAAAATTTTCTTTGCATAATTTATAAATTGTTCTATTATACGGTACAAGTAAACCAAATTGATCAGCTAAACTCATTAAATATCCATTTATAGATTCTAATTCTGATATATTTTTTTGACGTAATAACATATCTTGTGTCATACTATTAAGCCAGTAAAATTTCATACTCCCTTTAAAATTATTAACAGCTGTTTTCTTATTTAATTTCATAGCAAATTTCATAACTTCCCAAGTAGGTAAGCCTTTTAGTTTATATTCTTTATATCCCGCAGCTTTTATTATTTTCACACCTTCTAAATATAAATTCGCAAGTATTTTCCATAATTTTAAAATAGATTCATCATTTTGACTTTTTTGGTCTATAAGAGTAAATAGTGAATTTCCTAGATTTATAACTAGTTTAGAATGAACAGCATCTTGAAAGTCTTTTGTCATAATTGTTGGAAAACTTTTCTTAAAAATAGCTGTAATTTTCTCTAAAACCCATTGGTTATTTTCCTCTAAAGTGCCAAGAATAAGTTGATTCTTTCCTCTTGTACCAAATACACCAGGCTTTTCCCTCCATGAAGACATAACAATTACTCCATAAATAACTTTAGAAAAATAATTTGGTAGAATCTTCTGATTTTCCACACCATTTTGTAATCCCACTATAACTACATTATCTCCTACTTTTTTATATATGTCTTTAGCAACATTTTCAAGATCATAATTTTTTACACAAATTATAATAATATCAACTGATTCTAATTCCTTTAAATCCTCAATTACATTTACAGGAATGGTTTCAGAATTTTTTTCATCTATTTTATATAAAGTCAACCCATTTGTTTTTAAGACCTTGAAATTTTCTCCTCTTGCTAAGAAATAAATATTCTTATAATCTTTGGTTAACCAACCTCCAATGGTAGCTCCAATAGCACCTGTACCATAAATTACAATATTTGAGTTTTCTTGTAACATTTGAATCCTAATTTTATTTAATCTTTAAACGAATTAATGGTATTACATTTATAACAAAATATATATTTTATATCTATGTTTAATAGCAGTTTTTAATTTGATAGATTAATATTAGATAAAAAAATTATTGTTTATTCAGAAAGTGGTTAAGATGGTACTAGAAACAAATATTACTGAAATGTTTGGTATAAAACATCCCATAGTTGCAGCTCCAATGGGTCCATTCTACACAACAGAGTTGACTATTGCAGTTTCAGAAGCAGGAGGTTTAGGGGTTTTGAGTCATAGTGCTTTGATAAGTGATTTTATGAAAGGGAGGAATCCTGTTGAAATAATGAAAGAAAATATGCTTAAAGTGGTAGAACATACAGATAAACCTTTTGGTTTTAATATTAGAACATCTCGAAGAGAAACACATGCTCCTGCTCTTGTTAAGGAAATTCCGAAATTTATAATGGAAAATCAAAAATTGAAAGAGCAGTGTATTTACGCGATTACGAGCGCAGGATCATCAAGGACGCTACCTCAATCGAAACCATTCCAAAAATTAAAAGAAAGTGGTTCCCGAATTAAACATTTTCATGTTGCACCCGCATTATGGCTTGCTGAAAAATGTGTGGCATCAAATGTAGATGGATTGGTAGTAACTGGTGGTGAAGGTGGAGGTCATCAATCATACGAGAGAGTTAGTACTTTAGTTTTACTTCAACAAATAGTAAAACAGCATCCTGATTTTCCAGTAATAGCTTGTGGAGGATTTGCTACGGGAGAAGGGCTTGCTGCGGCTTTAGCAATGGGCGCTGGAGCTGTTGCGATGGGTTCTAGATTTATAGCTTCAATAGAAAGTGAATTTAACGAAAAATATAAGGGAGTTGTTCCTCCCGCAAAAGCTCAAGACACAGTTTTAGTAACTGGTGCTTTAGGACCAATTAGACTTTGGAAAAATGAATATTCCTTACATCATGGACTTGTATCAGATAAAGAAGCAAAAATGGCTGAAGAAGCAGCTATGACACAGGAAGATATAATAGCTGAAGGAAAAGCATATGAAGCAGCATATACGGGAGATATCAATTCAGGAGCAGTTCTATTAGGTCAGAGTATAGGGATTATAAAAAGTGTAGAAACTGTAAAAAAAATTGTAGAAGATATTGTCCAAGATGCGGAAAAGAGTTTAAGAAAAGCTCATAGCTTTATCAAATAAACAATTTTGAAATTATTTTTATTTCTTTTTATATTTTTCAACAATTTTAGTATAATTTTTTATTTCATAATTTAAACTGATTTTCTTATCACTTTATTTTAAAATAAATTATTTCTAAAGAAATTCCTTTGGTTAGAATTCATTATTAATCTCAAAACTAGTTTTTTGTAAAAAAAATTCTTTTGGTTTTGAAGTAAAATACATTTCTTTGACCAATAATTTAAGATATTTATAATTATTATAAATAAGTATTATATTCATTTTTTGTTAAAAAAGCTTGAAGCATCATTCCATAGGTGAACAAGATTAAGCCACTTCATAAGTTTAAAATCTTTAATTATGACGCAGCACCTTTTTTCTTTTATATTGAAATTTTTCCTCCCGATCTTACCGTACTCAAGCATGAACATCTAAAAAATTTGTTAGGATCTATAAAGACTAATCCTATCATGCCTTTACCAATGAGAGTAGATCGTGTTTTTAATGGTGTAAAATCTCTCTTAATTCGCCCCAGAGAACCAATCTCTTTTTCACTTATGGATGATCTTATCGTAATTATCAATCCCACTCCTTTTCTTCAATATGGTTTTGAGAAACTATTATATTTTACCGAAATACGCGGTTTTGAACATTTCCTATTACCTCTAAAAATCGAAAAAGCACTTAAATGGTGGGATTCTACTAAGTATCTTTATGCAAAATTATTAAACCTTGAAGAAGATTTTTCAGCATTTTTAAAAACTTATATTCATACAGTATTGAAAGCGAAACTTAATGATGAAGATCTTATAAGTGCTGCAACTAATTATTGCCAAATGGTCTCAGGTACATGTGAAAAAAGAATAGAAGAAAATTCAATATTAATTGAAACAAAGAATCAACAAACTAATGTTAAAATATATAAACAAAAAATAGCAAAATACATTAAAAAAAGAAAAAGAGTAAAACAAGTTGAATATCATCCAGAGCTTGTAGATATTGATATTTTTGATCTTTCTGAAAAAGGTTTTAAAAACGACATAGAAAATCAAAATTCTATTTTAAATGAATTAAAACCCAAGGAGATTAAATACATTCCACTTCTTTTCTATGACGATTTACTTGATTGCATGCTTCAAAATCTTAAATTATTAAATGAGGGAGAAAGAAATCTATTAGATCCTTCTTTTCTTATAGATAAAAACATAATAATATTACAAAAATCTAATGAAGTAAAAGATAGCAAATTACAAGAATATTCATGGTTTAATACCTTTGAGAGGATAAATTTAGAATCAATCCTTCAATCAATAAGTACTACCAAATATCAATTTTTCCAAGCAATAGGAGATATTGGTAAACGAATTTCTAAACCTACAAATTCCTAAATTAATTCTAAATCTAACTTGTTTTATTTAACTAGTTAATAAATAATATTAAAAAAAAGGATTAGCTATTTTTTTTTAAGAATACAAAAGAATTACCTTACAAAAGAGTCAATGCTTTATAAGAAAGAAAGACCTGCAATTTTAATGTTTCAAGACGGACGTTATTTTGAAGGAATTGGATTTGGTGCTACAAAAAAGGTTGATGGAGAAATCGTTTTTACCACAATTACTGGTGCAGGTTATAATGAAACTTTAACTGATCCTTCTTATCATGGCCAAATTGTTGTAATGACCCATCCTCTTGTAGGAAATTACGGAGTTCCAGCTTGGGAAAAAGACAATTTTGGAATTAACAAATATTTTGAATCAGATTCAATTAAGGTAAGGGGGCTTATAGTTAATGAATGCTGCAAAAATCCAAGTCATTATGAAAGTGTAAAAACATTGAATGAGTTTCTTCTTGAAGAAGATATACCTGGTGTTGAATGGATTGATACAAGAGCAATAACAAAAATTTTGAGAGAAGAAGGAGTTCAAGTAGGATTAATTGCTGTTTACAATCCCGGTGAAAAACCAAATATCGAGGAATTGAGAGAACAAGTAAAAAAAGTTGAAGATCCTAACCTTAGAAATTTAGCAAGCGAAGTATCTACAAAGGAAATTAAGAAATTCATACCTTCAGATCCAGTAGGCAAAGTTGTTGTGTTAGATTTAGGAGTTAAAAATAATATACTAAGAAATCTATTAAATAGAGGGATTGAAGTAATTCTTGTACCTAACAATTGTACCTATGATGAAATTATGAAATTTAATCCCAATGGGGTTTTTATCTCTAATGGGCCAGGAGATCCTGCAATATATAAAGAAGCTATAGAAGTTGCTCAAAATTTAATTGAAAATAGCATTCCAACCATGGGAATATGTTTAGGTAATCAAATTATTGGTTTAGGTGCAGGTGGTTCTTCATACAAATTGAAGTATGGTCATAGAGGAGGAAATAAAACTGTTATAAACTCAGAAACTCGTCAATGTTATATAACCTCTCAAAACCATGGATTCTGTGTGAATGACTTTGAGCAGGGAGGATTTAAAGAATTTCTTAAAAATATTGACGATGATTCTAATGAAGGATTGATTCATAAAGAAAAACCAATCTTTGCCGTTCAATTTCATCCAGAGGCTTCACCTGGACCTCTTGATTCCTTGTATCTATTTGATAAATTTATTAAACTTATGGAGTTATAAATTAATGCCATTAGATGAAACTATTAAGAAAGCATTGGTATTAGGGAGTGGAGGTATCAGAATCGGGCAAGCTGGGGAATTTGATTATTCTGGAAGTCAAGTATTAAAAGCACTCAAAGAAGAAGGAATTGTAACTATTTTAATTAACCCTAATATTGCTACAATTCAAACAGATCCTGAACTGTCAGATAGAATTTACCTTTTGCCAATTAACGTTAAATATGTAGAGGAAGTAATAAAAAAAGAAAATCCTGATGGAATTTTATTAGCATTCGGAGGACAAACTGCGCTAAATGTAGGTGTAGAATTAAAGGAAGCAGGAATATTAGAAAAATATAATGTGAGAGTACTTGGAACTCCAATTGAAGCTATAGAGGCTACTGAAGATAGAGATCTTTTTGTTAAAGCTATGGAAAAATCAGACGTGAAAGTATGTAAAAGTCAACCAGTAAATTCTTATAGTGAAGCATTAATTGCTGTTAAGGATATTGGATTCCCATGCATGATTCGGGTAGCTTATACCCTGGGAGGAAGAGGATCAGGAATAGTTAATAATATGAAGGAATTTGAAAGAATGGCAAAAAAGGGTTTAGCTCAATCAAGAATTAACCAAATATTGATTGAAGAAAGTATATGGGGTTGGAAAGAAATCGAATATGAAGTTGTAAGAGACTCTAAAGATAACTGTTTTATTAACTGTAATATGGAGAATTTTGATCCGGTAGGTCTCCATACAGGAGAATCACTCGTAGTAAGTCCAAGCCAAACTCTTACAAATGAGGAATATCATATGCTCCGTTTAGCTTCTATTAGGGTTATACGGAATCTTGGAATTATAGGAGAATGCAACATTCAATATGGATTAGATCCTTTCTCAAAAGAGTTTCGAGCAATAGAAGTAAATGCAAGACTTTCAAGGTCATCTGCTCTTGCATCAAAGGCAACGGGGTATCCCTTAGCATATATTGCTGCAAAATTAGCAATAGGGTATATATTACCAGAATTAAAAAACAAGATCACTGGAATTACGACAGCATGTTTCGAACCAGCTTTAGATTATTTAGTACTCAAATTTCCAAGATGGGATTTAATAAAATTTCAGAGAATAGACAGATCTATAGGATCACAGATGAAATCAGTCGGGGAAGTGATGGCAATTGGCAGAACATTTGAAGAAGTATTGCAAAAAGCTATTAGAATGCTTGATATAGGAATGAAAGGTTTAATAGCAAATGATTTAGATCCTATTGATGATATAAACGAATTAAAATATACATTAAGAAATCCTACGGATTTACGGGTGTTTAGAGTTGCTGAAGCAATAAAGAGAGGAATTTCAATTGAGGAAATATATCGATTATCAAGGATTGATAAATGGTTTCTCTATAAATTAAAAAATATTATTGATCTTGAACGCCAACTAGAAGATATTGATTTATTAGAAACTAATGATAAGGAAAAAAGGTACTGGTTAGAAAGAGCTAAGAGGTTCGGATTTTCGGATGGACAAATTGCTAAAATTTTAGGAGTCGATACTATTTTCATAAGACAAATGAGGAGAAGGTTAAATATTCATCCATATGTTAAAAGAATTGATACTTTAGCCGCTGAATGGCCTGCTATCACTAATTATTTATATTTAACATATGGTGCTTCTGAACATGATATCGATTTTGAAAAAGAAAGCAGCTCAAACCCTAAAAAAATAATTGTATTAGGCTCTGGAACCTATCGAATTGGAGCCTCAGTTGAGTTTGATTGGGGATCTGTCAATTGTTTATGGGGATTAAAGAAATTGGGTATTGATCAAGCAATTATAATCAATTATAATCCTGAAACAGTTTCTACTGATTATGATATTTCAGATAAATTGTATTTTGAAGAAATTTCTGGTGAAAGAGTACTTGATATCTGCGAACTTGAAAAACCGAATGGAATTGTGGTATCTGCGGGAGGTCAGATCGCAAACAATTTGGCAGCAAAGATCTCAAAATATTCTGAATTTTTCAGAAAAACTAATTTAAAAATACTTGGAACTCATGGTTCCAGGATAGATATGGCAGAAGATAGAAGTAAATTTAGTGCCTTATTAGATCAATTAAATATAAAACAACCAAAATGGAAAGCGTTAACTAATAAAGTCGATGCTTTACATTTTGCTAAAGAAGTCGGTTATCCAATATTAATCCGACCGTCATATGTATTAAGTGGTGCGGCTATGAGAGTTTCATATGATGAAAACACCCTCATCGATACTCTTGATCTTGCTGCTTCCATCTCAAGTGAATATCCCGTTGTAATTACAAAATTTTTTACAAATGCTAGAGAAATTGAATGTGATGGCATATCAGATGGAGTTAATGTATTAATTGGGGCAATTGTAGAACATATAGAAAATGCTGGAATCCATAGTGGAGATGCTACTATGGTAATTCCTCCTCAAACCGTTCCTAAAGATGTAATTGAAAAAATTGAAAATTACACAAGAGAGATTGCTTTAGCTCTTAAAATTCAAGGACCTTTTAATGTTCAATATTTGGTAAAGAATGGAGAGGTTTATGTAATTGAATGTAATTTAAGATCAAGCCGAAGTATGCCTTATGTTTCAAAATCAAGAGGTATTAACCTGATGAAGTTAGCAGCAGAAGTAATCATGGGAGAAAAAATTCCAAATAGATTAATGAAACTACCTTATGGGAATTATGTCTCTGTAAAAGCACCTATGTTTTCATTTATGAGATTAGACAAAGCAGATCCAATACTTGGAGTTGAAATGGCATCAACAGGGGAGACTTCTTGCTTTGGATCTGACTTTCCAGAAGCTTTGATTAAAACTCTCGAATCTACAGAACAAACTATTCCTATAAATGGAGGAAATATATTAATATCTGTTGGTGGAGAAGATTTAAAAAAACAAGTGATTCCTCTTGCGAAAAAGTTAAATAATCTAAATTTCAAAATCTTTGCAACTGAAGACACAGCCTTAACTTTAAAAAATAATGGAATTGAAGCTGTGAAACTCTATAAAGTCCATGAATACGGAAAAGAACCTAATATAATGGCATGTTTACAAGATGGTCATATAGATATGGTAATTAATATTCCGATGCCTACTACAGTAGAAGAAAAATTTAAGACTATTGTTGAAGATGAATATAAAATTCGAAGGATGGCTGTAGATTACAATATTCCAGTGATAGTTAATTTAGAACTAGCAAAAGCTATTGTAGATGCGATTGAAAATATTAGGAAGAAAAATGTTGAGATTAAGTCTCTTAATGAATATCATGAAACATTGGAAGAGATATATTGGTAGATCAAATTAAGAATTTAGTTTTAATCTCTAATTTTCTATTAATAGTAATTTTGAAAAATATTGTAATTATATCTTAATTTATTATTTATTTTAAATTTAAAAAAGGGTTTAAACTTATAATCAAGGTGTTTATTAAATTTATTATCGTGGATACGTTTTAATTCGCTTGAAAATGATTGATACTCAATGGAAAATCATAGAAAAATTATATAACTTTAAACCAAGCAATCTAAATGAAGATTGGCAGATCACTTATGCCACTCCAATATATGGTGGATGGGATTTGTTAGTCGAGTGTAAATTTAATAATCTTGAAGATCTAGATAAAATAATATCTTTATGTAGGTTTGATACAGAATTATCGCAATGGATAGAAGCAACAACTACCTTAATTAGCACAAAGAAAAATTATAAAGGATAGAATCAATCTATAAGATAAAAAAAGTTTTTCAACTACTAGAAACACTCTTTAGAATTAGTGAATGATATTCAGGAGGTATTAATTGTAACTCTTCTAATAACCAGACTTTTAGTTTTACCTTTTCAAATTCTTCTTCCAATCTTAAATCAAATACAATTTCTTTATTAGACACAATTAGTTAATAAAACTTATGATATTTAAATGATTCTTTAATAATTCATAGGAATTTGTCGAAATTATTAATCGGTTAATAATTTGTTCAATTTTTGTGTACAAAATCTTTTACTAAGATTATAGAAACATTTCCATGAAAATTTCATCTTCATATTGTTCATCGATTTTTACTTGACGAGATAATACCCCCCTTTGTAAAAATCCTAATTTTTTATAAAAAGTTAATGCAATTTTATTAATTGCTCTTACATATATCACGATCTTTTCATAATTATGTTCACGAGCAAAATTGAAAGTGTACTGGGCTAGTTGAAATCCTATATTTTTTTTCCGCCATTCGGGAAGGACAAACGTACCAATTACCCCAACATGACTAAAATATTGTGAAAATTTAGCCCATAGATCTAATGATTGAAAACCTATAATTTTACCTTCAAATTCAGCCATAAATATACCTTCCCGATTTGAAAGAGAAGAAATATATTCTTTCTCTTGTTCAGATGTGAAAGGATGGCTTACAGCGGTAAATTTCTTCTCAGCACATATAACTTTCCAAATATTTGATATTTCTTCAGCATCTTCCGTTTGAGCCTTTCTAATATTAATTTGTACCACTTACATCAACTTTATTTATAGTTTTTACATTCATTCATAATTTATTTTATAAAATATGTTCCCTTTCTGAAATAATTATATTAACAATTTATATTTTGAAGGTAAAAAATCTATTAATCATAAAATACTTCAACAAAATAACTTGAGAAATAATTACAATTATTATAACTGTAAAAATATATGCTAAGTACAAAAGCAGATCAGATAACTGCTAATTATGTAGAATTTACACCAGGAAAAGATCCTTTTGAAAAAGCACGACAGAAAGGATCAAGAAGATGGATATTATCTCATATTTTTCATGGTTCTAATAAGATTCTATTTATTATTGTATTATTTACAACGATAATAGCAGCTAACTTATCTTCAGCAATTCTAGTTATAATAGGAAATTCTATAACCGACTTTTTAATCGGTAAACAATCAAGTTTACTATTTTATACAATTTTTATATTATTATTAAGTATAGGGACTCCTATTTTGCGTTTAGTTAATTATATGCTACGTGAAGTTATAGCACAGAGATTGGAGAGAGATTGTCGAAGAGAATTCTACTCCAACCTCCTTGGTAAAAGTCAGTCTTTTCATGATCAACAAAAAATTGGAGAATTGATGGCTCGAGCTACAGATGATGTTCGAACAATGAATTTTTTAATCAGTCCAGCAATATCCTTAATATTTGAGTCCTTTATGTCCTTAATAATCCCCATTTTCTATATAATTGCTTTTTATCCTTCACAATTAATTTTAACACCGTTAATCTTTTCTGTATTGTTTTTCTTTGCTTTAAAGTCATATATTAAAAAAATTGGCCCCGTAACGGGGAAATTACGTAGTTTTTATGGAATGATGAACGCCACACTGAATGAGGCTCTAACTGGAATTGAAGTTGTTAAAGCAACTGCCCAAGAAACTAGAGAAGGGCAAAAATATTTTGAAAATGCCAATAATTATCGAAATGCATATGTTGAAGAAGGAGATATTGAAGCAAAATATCTCCCAATATTAATTTTAGCGTTAACTATCACTGGAGGTCTTATACATGCGATAATCCTTAATTTTATGGGTTTGATGAATATTGGACAAATAATTGGGTATTTAGGATTATTAGCATTACTCCGTTTCCCTACGTTTATCTCTATTTTTGTTTTTGCGATCATTCGACTAGCAATTTCTAGTGCTCAGAGATTACTCGAAATGATGAGTAAAAAAACAGAAATTGATGAAAATGTAGAGGGCTTTATAAAGGAAATTGAAGGTGCTATTAAATTCGAAAATGTCACTTTTAGTTATCCTGGAAGCGAAAAACCAGTATTAAAGAATATAAGTTTTAAAGTAAAACCCAGTCAAACTTTAGCAATAGTGGGAACTACAGGATCGGGTAAAACAACTTTAACAAAATTGATTTCCCGATTGTATGACGTTGATCAAGGAAGGATTCTGATTGATAACGTTGATATTCGTAATTATGCTTTAAAATCATTAAGAAATCAAATTTCTTATGTAGATCAAGATGTATTTTTATTTTCTACTACTATTTTCGAAAATATATCATTTGGACGCACAGGATCAATTGAGCAAGTTATTGAAGTGGCTAAGGAAGCTCAAGCACACGAATTTATCTCTAATTTACCAAATCAATATAATTCCGAAGTTGGAGAAAGGGGTGTTCAATTAAGTGGAGGTGAAAGACAAAGGATTGCTATTGCTCGTGCTTTTCTTGTAAATCCTAAAGTTTTAATATTAGACGATTCTACTTCAGCAATAGATTCTAATACAGAGGATAAAATTCAGAGAGCTATTCGAAATATCCTCAAAAATAGGACAACAATTCTTATTACGCATCGTTTAAGTCAAATTCGATGGGCTGACTTAATAATTGTATTGAAAAAAGGAGAGATTGTAGCAAAAGGGACTCATGAAGAATTACTAAAGACTTCAGAAGAATATCAGCGAATCTTTGTCAAAAAATTTGATGTTAAAATTGATACGTTAATTAAAAAATACGAGGAGACTTAAGAGAATGGCGTATGGGTGGAATTTAGAAGCTGAGGAATATGATAGAGAATTCTCTGACAGAGTTTTATTAAAGCGTATATTCTCTTATTTTAGACCATATAAACGTTCTATGACAATAGTTATTTTCATTATAGTTATTTCATCTATTACATCTGCCTTTGTACCCGTTTTAACCAGTATAATTATTAATAATTTAGAAACAAACCGAAATGTATTCTACATATTCGCTGTAATAATTATTATTCTTATTTTTAATTTATTAAGCTATGTTTTTAATTACTTACAGCAACGATATGCTTTTCGAATTATAGGTGGTGTTGTTTTAGATCTGAGAAAAGATGCCGTAGATGCAGTTTTAAATCATGATCTTTCGTTTTTTGATCGCAACCCTACTGGTAAAATTGTAAGTCGAGTAAATTCCGATAGTGAAACTTTCGGAACAACTGTCGATTTATCTATTCAATTAATTTCATCAGTTCTAATTGTCTTTTTTTTAATTATTATTATGTTTTTTATAGATACTTTATTAACGCTAACAATAATCATTGCAGTCCCTGCATTTTTTATATTAGCATTATCATTTCGAAAAATAGCTAGAAAAAGAACATTATTGGGACAAAGAGCTTTAGCGTCAGTTAATGATTTTGTTAAGGAGAGCTTTTCTGGCATTCAAATAGCAAAAACATTTCGTCAAGAAGAAAAATTATATGAAAAATTCAATAAAGTAAACAACACATCTTATAAAGTTAACCTAAGAAGAGCTTTTGTGTTGAATGCCATCTTCCCCTCTCTAGGTATCATACAGGGAATTACTATAACCTTATTAGTCCTTTTTGGGGGCAGTAATGTCTTAGGAGGAACAATAAGCGCTGGAGACCTAAATCTATTCCTTCAGGGTGTTAATTATTTATTCTTTCCTTTATTATCAATTGCTGCATTTTGGCCCACTTTTCAAGCTGGAATGGCCGCATCTGAACGTATTTTTGCCCTAATAGATACTATACCATTAGTGATTCAAAATGATAATATTAAGCCATCTAGATTAAAAGGAAATATAGAAATTAGAGACTTAATATTCCATTATGAAAAAAATAAGAATATTTTTAATAATTTCAATTTATCAATTAATCCTGGAGAATCATTAGCGATCGTTGGTCATACTGGTGCTGGAAAATCTAGTTTAGCTAAACTTTTAGCAAGATTTTATGAATTTCAAGGAGGAGATATTTTAATAGATGGTATAAGCATTAGAAATTATGATCTTAAAGAATATCGTAGACAAATTGGAATTATTCCTCAAACACCATTTCTCTTCGCCGATTCAATCGAAAATAATATAAAATACTG
>JBHLOG010000245.1:0-3848 GCA_048940765.1 Promethearchaeota archaeon
TTTTTCCTCCTCCTGAAATAGATAAAATAGCAAAATGTTTGTTTAATAACCTATTCATATTAATCATAGCGTTAGAGTTCGTAACCTTTAGCTTACCTATATTTAGACCGAATTCCATGTCAAAACCAAGAAATTTATTGAGAATTTCTTCCTCCACTAAGTAAACTCCTTTTCCAGGACTGGCGGGATATGACATTCGATGAACTCTATCAATTTGCTTTTCTTCTCTACTTTTAAATCGTATTATCCCTAAACATTTAACAATACCAATCGCATATTCAAAATCTTCGCTAGGGAATAAGCCTTTTAGAATATTTGGATTATTACTATTATTAAAGGCTTTAATTGTTAGAGCATCAGTGAAATATTCATTTAATAGGGCTATTTCTTCAACAATTCCAATAAGATACCCTTCATTGGATTTTGTAAAAACGAATAATCCTTTTTGGATAAATATTTGATCTTGCCTCTTATTAATAACAAACGCAAATTTAGAAACATTGGGTAATTGTAAATAATTAAAAACCGTACCAACTTTTATTGCCATATTATCAAATAAGCGTCATTAGACTGATTAAATTTCTACTTTGAATTTATTAAATGAGGGTTTTAAATAAAAAAAGAATAAGAGCAAAAAATTACTGATTTAGTTAAAAAAATGAGAGGATTTCTTTTTTAACCTTCTTGTTTAAAGCATTCATTACTTTTTTTCTTTCTCTATAGCCCCAATAAGTCTAAGTATTGTGTATTTCCCATTCTTCCAAAAGTAAATCATAAATAAAGCGACGCCAATACATAAAAACAATCCAGCTCCAATAAATAATACCCAAGGTCCTGTACTTCCAAAAATATCCAAAAGACTTGAGGATTCTCCAGATGAAATATTAAAAATCTCTACGATAATTGCATAAATTATTCCAATAATTATCCCTATTAAACTGATTAATAATCCTCCTACTGCAATTTTTACGTCAATACGATTTTTATATTTTTCCTCAAGTTCTCTCTTTCTATAAATAAAATTAATCAATGATTTTGAAGTCTTCTTAAATAGCCCAAAAAAGAAAATCAAAAGGAAAAATAACCCCGCTAAAAGCCCACCGATAATGGCTATTTGATATCCTAAATTGAGATCTAGAAACAAGTCCCATTTTCCAGTTGTCCCGATAAAGATATCCGCAAAGGTCCATACTACTCCTCCTATAGTAATTAAACTCGCACAAACAATTAATATATAAAATACTAAAGCTACTATTTTTTGATTTTTGTTATATTCTTTTACTGTACTTGTAGAATTATATTCCATTTTTTTCACATGATATTCTTTTTTTTATCTAATGCTTTCTGTAATATAAATAAAGCTTTATTCTATATAATACTAAGAAGTTTTAATTATAGAAAATATAATATTTAAACTATATAAAATTGATTATTATGAGGAAAGTCTTATCCTCATTCATATTCTTTATTTTAAAATTATATTATTGAATTTTTGATAGAAATTTTTGCTCTTAAGATATTCATACATTTCATTTGAAAAATTATAAAAGTTATCATAAAATCTATGTTGATCATTATTGGGAAGCCACTTTTTATCCACTTTACATAAATTTTCAGCTGCTTTTGCAATATCCGGAAAAATTCCCGCTCCTGAAGCTGCTAATATCGCTGCACCTAATGAGGTAGATTCTTCAATAACGTTCCTAACACATGTGATTCCTAATACATCAGCATAAATCTGATTCCAAAACTCAGAACGAGAACCTCCTCCTGTCAGCATAAGCTCTTTTGGTTGAATTCCTAATTCTTTAAAAATTTCAATATTTTTTCGTATTTCATAAGCTGTACCTTCAAGTACTGCTCGGTAGAGATCTTTACGTTGATGGCCTAAAGATAATCCAAAAATAATACCTTTTGCGAGGGGATTCCAATGAGGTGCTCCAGCACCAACAAAATGAGGAATAAGAAGTAATCCATTTGCTCCAATGGAAGATTTTTCTGCTTCAGCAGTTATAAGATCATAAGGATCTTGACCTCCTTGAGCTGCTACGCATTCTGCGTATCCAATTTGATCCCTAAACCATCTGAGTACTGCTCCCGTTGTAAAAATGCTAGCTTCTTGTACCCATGTACCTGGAATTGCATGACAACTGCATAAAACACGTTTCTCGGGATCAAAGTTAGGTTGGGATAAATAGGCTAATATGAAACTTCCCGTTCCCGTTGTACATTTTATTTGACCAGGTGATACCACTCCAACACCTAATGCTGCAGATTGTTGATCTCCTGCGCCTGTTATTACTAAAGTTTTTTTATCAAATAGTATTTCGTTAGTCACGATTTCTCCTATGTCAGTACCACTCTCTATTGCATCTGGCATTTTATCTAAATCTATTTCCAAATCAGCTGCGATTTCATCTGAATACTTTAAATGATTGATATCAAATAACATTGTCCGAGACGCATTAGAGAAATCTGTACAGAATTTACCTGTTAACTTATGAATTATAAAATCTGAGACAAGTAAAAATTTATGAGTTTTTTGGTATATATCTGGTTTTTCATCCTTGAACCATAAAATTTTAGTTGTAGAGAAATAGGGATCAATAATTAATCCCGTAGTTTTATAAATTGTATCAATCCCTATTTTTAATTTTATGTAATCTACTTGATCTATTGTTCGTCTATCTTGCCAAACTAATGCATTATGAAGTGGGTTTCCCTCTTTATCTACGGGTACAATAGTTTCTCTTTGATTAGTGACAGAAAGACTAACAATTTCAGTCTTATCAATACCGCTCTTTTTAATTGCGTTTTCTGTGGTTATTTTAATAGAACGCCACCAAATATTTGCATCTTGCTCAACAAACGATGGATAAGGATAATAACTGGACCATTCTTGATAATCACTAGCTATTATCGTTCCTGCTAAATCAAAAATAAAGGTTCTGCAACCTGTTGTTCCTAAATCTAATGCAGCGACATACATTTCTATTAAATCTCTAATTTATTGACTTCTAATATTAAAATAAATGATATAGATCTTAATAAAGTTCATTGTTCATAAAAATAGACTATTTTAACTTTTTATATCCACAACGAGGACAAATCAATTGCCCTAATCCAACTCTAAAGTCTAATCCCGACAAATCCATTAATAATTCATTGCAAATAGGACATCTTGGTTCATAAGATGGAAACCATTGACCTGAAATGTTAGGTTGTTTTTTTAGCATGTCGATAAATTTCATTCTATCATATTGTTCCTTACTTAGTTGGAAGAGTTGCTTTTCTTCAGCAATAGATTTCCCTTTTGGGGCAAGAACCATCAGAAATTTAATCTTTGAATGATCATTTAATAATGAGAGTGTTTTTAAAATAGCTCCTTTACCATGCTTAGAAAATAATTTAGCTAATTCTGGTGGAGCAATACCAGCTAATATTCCTTGTTCATTTTCTTTCTGAAAAAGAAATTGATACAATCTATTTTGAATATCATAAGCCCATAAAAAGTTAAAATTTGTTATGTCATAATCTTCGTTTTTAGGACCCGTTACTCTTTTTATACTTTCAATCCATGAATAATGATGATAAGTATTCACTTTTGAACTTAAGTCGCCAAAAAAAGCTGATTCTATAACGGGATAATTTTTAAAGACGCTTTTTAAAGATAAAATCCGAATTTTTGTTAATTCATTAGTTTTAAGATTATCCCATGCATCAGTTAACGTATAAACTGTAAAAAATTCAGCCATATAATACCAATAGAGCCAATTAATAAAAATGCATTTATAATTTTAATTAAAAATATTTAAAATTTAGGTTCAATATTTTATTTTGTATGAATA
>JBHLOG010000246.1:0-3828 GCA_048940765.1 Promethearchaeota archaeon
TAGTATAACAAAGAGTGGCATAGTTATCCTCACTCAAATAAGGCCATTCGAATTCTTCAGATTCCTGTTTAAGCAGCACTTCATACTCAAAAAGGTTCTCTATCTTTGAATTCGGCAATCCTGGTTTATCTGACATATATATAAATATCTTTACAGTGTTTTTTATTCTATCATAGATGCTTTCTACCAATGGAAGAAATAGATCATCAAAGAATATCACTCTATCCTCTGCATGATTTATAGTGTATATTATATGATCCAAGGCAAGTCTCACATTGATCGGATGGAGTACTGCTCCACTACAGGGTACAGCATAATAAAGTTCTAAATGCCTATGAGTATTTAGTGCCATGGTAGCAATTCTTTCGCCTGGTTCACCAGGTTTTCCAGGCTTTATGTCAAGAGAATTCAAGGAATTAGCTAAACGGCAAGTACGTTTATACCACTCAATCCATGTAAAGCGTTGGTATTCACCTGTGACATGGTTTCTATAAACCACGCCAATCTCATTTGGATAAATCTTCACCGGTCTTTTCATAAAGGTTGTGAGGAGTAGTGGGTAATGAGTACTAAATTCCGGGTAGGTTCTATACTCCTTATCTTTCTTCATTTTTCTTCAAATTTTATATATTTATTGCATAAAATTATGTAAAAAATCACTATAGTAAATTTTTTCCATAATAAAATATTATTAAATATTCTTAGATTTGATTATATTTAAAAATAATTTGGAAAAGTTAAGAAATGTTAGACGAAAAATATAAAAAAGCTGCGAGGAGTATTGTAAAAGCTGGGGTATTTCCTATTCCTATTAATGATACAATGATTGAAATCTTAAAGTTGTTAATTAATGAAGAGGAACTAGAATTTATTATGGCTTTTAGCAGAAAATCATCCCAAAATACGGAACAACTTAAGCAAAGTAGTAAATTATCAGAAGAACAAATTCAAAAACATGCGAAATCGCTTGCGAGAAAAGGAATTATATTTAATCAACCAAATTCAGAAGGGATTATGGTCTATAGATTAATGCCTTTAATAATGGTTGGAGTGTTTGAATATGCATTTATGAAAAAATTACAATTTAATGAAAATGAAAAAAAACTTGCTAAACTTTTTACTCAATTATTTAAAGAGTTAAGTGATTTTATTCAGTCGAATTATAGTACAATAGCTCCTTTTTTTGAAAAGTTATCGCCATATGATCGAACAATTCCCATATTAGATAATAGTGTTTCTGGTAAAGAGATAGAAATATCTATCAATGAAGAAATTGATGTACCTGAAGAAAAGGTAATCCCCACTCAAAAAATAGAAGAGATTCTAAAAAAGTCTGATTATATTGCTGTTGGGCATTGCTTCTGTCGACATCATAAAGATTTATTAGGAGATTCTTGTAAAACAACTGAATTAAGAGAAAATTGTTTTACTTTAGGAAAATCTGCTCGTTATTGTGTAGAACAAGGCTTTGCCAGAAAGATTTCAAGAGAAGAAGCTTTGAAAATTTTAAAAGATTCAGAAAAAGATGGTTTAGTTCATAAAATTTTTCATCCTAATTCAGACTTAGCAAGAGAAGAAAGTTCATTTTGTAATTGTTGCAAATGTTGTTGTGGAACTCTTGGATGGTGGAGGATGGGAGTAACTGCTCTTAATAATTGGACAAACTTTTTATCACATGTAAATGAAAATTTATGCACTGGATGTGGAACGTGTATAGAGAAATGTCCTGTAGATGCAATTTATTTGAATGATGATATCAAAGCAGAAATAAATAAATCACGGTGTATTGGATGTGGTGTATGTGCCCATTTTTGTCCAGAAGGTGCTATTTCATTGCTAGAAGGAATGAGGAGGGTTTATGAAGCTGTTCCAAAATTACGAAATTGAATAAATATTTTTTATACCAAGTTCATAAATCTAAAATTAGTAAAATCTTTAATTCTAAGTTCCTTATTTTCAGATTTTAAGGGCTATTAATTTTTTTATTCTACTTTCTATTGAGGGGTGCCTCGATATCAGGTTTCTAATTATATTAGTCTTTCTTTTATTGGAATTGTTTACAATCCAAAAACTATTTGAGACATTAGTAATATTGAAATTTAATTCTGGGTTTAAATGGTAACATTTTCCCATTCTCAATAAAGCTGTTGCAAGTGATAAAGGATCTTTTGTAAATTTAGAACTTTCTAAATCTGCATGAATTTCTCTAGAACGAGAAATGTATGCCTCAATAAGGGGTCCTAATGGAAAGGAAACAAATCTTCCAATAATAAAAAGAGCTTTTATCCAAACATCTCTATTTTTTATATGGAATAACTCATGAGCAATAACAGAGTTTATTTCATTATTATCTAAGTTTTCAAAGATACCAACTGATAAAATAATAGAATAATTACGTGGACTTAAAAATAATGTAAATGCATTAGGAAGAGCTTCATCAAGAATTCCAATTCTAATATTAGCTTTAATTCCAATTTTTCTTTTAAGATTGAAGATGATGTTTTGTAATTCCACACAATTTTCTTCTTCTAAAAAGTGAATTTTGTTTTTCTTTAGAATGGAATTTCCTCCTCTCCAATACCATATAATTCCTGAAATAAATAATGATAAATATAATGTGATTATTACAATAAGAGCATTAAAGGCTGTACATATTAAGGGAACTACAATAGTTATTGCAAGATAACCAATAATTATAAAATATTTCATTATTTGATTAATCTGAATTACGTTCACCATCTTTTAGTTTTCTAAGTTTTTCCAATTCTTCCAATAGTTCATCTAATTCTTCTTCATTATAATTTTTTGAAATTTCTTGAATTATCTTCATTGACGCCGTATTACCGTAAGAATCAATTATTTGTTTTGCTAAATTTCTAGATGATTTGTTTTCAAAACCTTTTTTCGTCTCTTTTACTTTATAGTTATAAAAAAGACCTCCTTTACCAGTTTGAATTTCTCGAGTTAATAATCCTTTCTGAAATAGTCTATTCATTGTTGTACTAACTGTGGTAAGAGCAATCTTCCTTTCTTTTGATAATACATCATAAATCGCCCTTACTGTAGATAAACCATTTTCCCACATCAATTTCATTATTGTTAATTCTAAAGGTCCGAGGTTTGATTTTATTGCCATATTTTTTCTATAATTTTAATATATTTAAGTTATTTCTATCAGAAATATATATTTCGACTTTAATAAATGCTTCTATTAATATAGTAACATTTTTATTTAATAAATTATATTATTCTATTAAAGTCGAAGTGACTATTATAATAAAAACATAATAATAAGATGTTAAAAGAAAATGTGTAAGCCATTTAAAATATTAATTTTCGCTGTACCACTAATATTAATCCATTTTTCACTTGCAATATATAGTTTACATAATTTATTTAAAAGTAATACCAAAAGTAGTGGAGCTAAGATAAGTTGGACAATAATTATCCTAATTTTAAATTTAATTGGGCCTTTATTATACATTTTTTTTGGAATGGAAAAGTTAAATGTCGATGATACATAACTTAATATAACGTAAATTAAAACGAAATTAGGTGATTATGCATAACATTAATTGAGAGAAATCACAGTGTTAAAGAGATCCAAGACGACAATTCATTGGATAGGGAAACGTTGATAGAATTTCATAATGTATCCAAAAAATATAAAGGATTTTTAGCATTAGATAATATTTCTTTTAAAATACAAAAAGGAGAAGTTTTTGGTTATATTGGACCAAATGGTGCAGGAAAAACTACGACAATTAAAATTCTTGTTAGCCTAATTAAGGATTATTCTGGAGATGTATATGTTAATGGAAAAAATGT
>JBHLOG010000247.1:0-3822 GCA_048940765.1 Promethearchaeota archaeon
ATCAATCTTAGGAATATTGATCTCATAAAACTGGCTGGTAAACGCAAGAATTGAATGCCAATATTTCTTATCATATTCATGTAAAATATTAGCTAAATTCTCTAAATTGCCCACTTGATTTAATTCTTCAAAAATTCGTAATGCTGCAATCTTAATTTTATGAATTCTATCTTGTAGCGTGCCCACATTATCAAAATCAGAGCATAACTTCTTTTCAAATTCCAATTCGGAATCCATAACGTCATAATTGAGAAATTGTCCACTTTTTTTATTATAAAAAATAAAGGTGGATTCGTTTGCCAAGCTGGAAACATTTTCATTGGCATTAATAACACAGCGAATTCCGCCCAATTGCATGATTTCTTGTACTTTCTTAGCAGTGGCATTATAAATAAAAAAAAGGGTCGGATTTTGCGAATATGAATTCGATTTTTCGAACTCAATAATCTCTTTTAAGTTATGGAGAGCAGTTGATTCCAAGTCTACAATATTATATCCCTCTCCGAAAATCTCTAAGGAACGAAGATGTTTCATGTCCACATAGGGAAATACCACTAAATTCTTCTGTTGAAAAAAAAGAATGTTTAAAAATTCCGGTCGCAAAAAATCCGTTCCCGTGTCCATCTACTCACCTTATTTTATCAAATTATTAGTTAAAATTATTCTTTAAAATAATTAAAAAGAACATGAAGGATTAGATCTTTAAAACATGGCACCACATTGTTTCCCTGTAAAGCTTCTACTGGATATACGATATATGTCCCATCTGGATATGTTTCTTGTAAAGGAAGCCCTAAATGAAGTTTAAAATCTATAATAGGAATGGCGTTCTCTAAATCACGTTTGTTTAACTGAACCAGATAAGGAATATTCTTTGGCTTTGCAAAACTCACTAATTCTCGAAAGCTTCTTTTGTTCTGCTCTATCTTCTCTGGATCTGAATCTCCTACAAACATAATTCCATCAGCTCCATCCAATACATATTCACGAGTAGATAAAAACCGTTCTTGACCAGTACATGTAACCACATGGCAAATGATGTTAAATTTAACATCATGGAGATTAAATTTGAACAGTAAATAGAGTGAATCTTCCCATAATGTTCTTCCTTCTGTGGTTTCTATGGAATACCCTTTAGTTAATTTCAGCAGGTCAAACTTTTCCCGTAATCGAAAAAAATTGGTAGTTTTCCCACTTTCACCAGGACCCCAATAAACAATTTTAAACTGAATCATATTTTCTGAATCATTGAAATCAAAATCCTCACTTAATTCCACTTTTTTTTTCCCTAAATCACTCTGTTCTGACTGCATTCTATCACCTGAAAGAATTGTGATTAGGAAATAGTACCAATTTTATCCGTAAAAATCTCTTTTTTTAACTCTTTAATATGTTCCTTGAGATCTTCTTCCGATAATTTGAGTTTATGCTGGATATATTCGCTTTTTTCAATTTCTTCCTTGATCTTCTGGGCAAATCTACTCATTTGGAGGATCATGACACCTATATTGACATCTTTATCAGCTAAAATCACCACTAAAATATCTCGTTTTCCCTTTTTATGAAGATCGACATTAGTAATTGCTTTTACAAACAACTGCATATCACTGTAAATAATTGTAGCTCTCTCTAAAGATTTAGTTTCAAAGAAGTCTTGCCCTTGTCTTGCCACACCATAGAGTGCCGCTCCTATAGAACTTAAATCCCAATAGTTTAATTTTCGATCGAACCGAGAATCGATAGCGATAATTTTAGCGTCTTGATCAATTGCTATAAGTCCATATATAATTCCTTTTCGAGTTAATTTACCATACTGGAATTTGATATCATCTAACACTTCAGTGATTTTATTTTTATATAATATTTTTGGAATATGAATTATCATTTTTCTAAGACTAATCCTTTATTTGTTGTTTACTTATTATCGAATTTTCTATTTATAAAGAAAAAAAATTTAACTAATGGGATGCTAGAAATTTCTTAAGACAATTTGGAGAATAGAATGACTTACTGTACAAATTGTGGTACTAAATTAGAAGGAAATGAAAGTTTTTGTCCACTTTGCGGAAATACTTTAACTGATTATATTCGTTCTCCGACTACGAGTGATGTTGAATCCCTTAAGAGAGAAATTGAAGATTTAAAAGAACAACTCAGAAAAAAGGAAACTTATATACCTATACCTCAGAAAAGAGCAGATAATACGTTCCTTATATGTTGTGTAATAGTAATATTCTTAATAGTTATTTTGGGATTTTTTCCATTTTTCTATTTTTATATGTAAACTTAAATTAGTTCTAATCTTGACCTTTTGATAAAACTTAGTTCTTTTTCATTTGAATAATTATTTTCTATTATTACAACATTTGATAATTTGACAACGTCTCCATCATTAATGAGTTTTACACATTCAACCGCTTTTAAGCCCCAAATATTGACTTTAATTGAAGAAGTTGCATCAGTTAAAACCAATTTTAGTAAAAAAGATTTTTCACTATTTTTTAGGTTAATTCTTTAATTTCGTCGAATAGTATCGTTCCTGAAATAAATCTAATAAAACCTTTCTTCTCGTAAAGATCTTGAATAGAAAATATTGAAGATTTTTTGTTTGTATTTTTTTTCATAATTCTATCATATTCATTTTGCCTTATTTTAGTTAATTTAATATTCTTAGGAGCTAAAATGACTTTTCCTTGTCTGCTTAAATGCACTTCCAAATTTTCATTCTAATTTTTTCTTGAATATCCTCCAATAACTTGAATAAACTCACCTTTTTGAAAAGAATCATTTTCCATGAATTTTACCTGCTCACCCCATAGAATGACTTTGATACAATCAGATTGATCACAAATCTCGAATGTTCCAACTCTTCCAGTAGATCCATCTTTTCGTACAAAGTCTCTTATCCAAAAAATTGAATTGATCTTACCCGCTATAACATTATTTTGCACTCCTTCAATAATCTTAGAAATAGGTATTAAAAAGTCATTATAATTGATTTTATCTTCAATATAATCTCCTAAACTCATAGTTTCTTTAATTGGATCCACTTCAATGCCCTGTTCTTTCGCAATCAAATAAAGGATAGCTTGTTTTGTCATAAATCCTTGATATTCGATCAATTTCTCCCTTACATGCTTTTCAATCTCCTTATCATTCATTCCGGCACCCAATAAAGATTGATAAAGCTCCTCTGTATGTTCTGCCATAAGATCTTTTAAATTTATTATTCCAAGATTATGGAAGTGCTTAAATATACTATTAAATCCTATAAATTATAAACAAACTCCGCCGTTAAGCCAAGTTTATTACGTGTTCTATGAAATGCGTAAGCGGAACAACTACACAGTGCTCTCAAATTGGCTTGAATTATTTTTTGCTCTTGCTGTTTATCTAATAAATCAGTAATAAAAATAATAACTGCGATTTGAGTCATAATTTGTGGCCAAAAAAATAATTGATCAAGTTTAATTTTTAAAATTCTTGCGTTTTCTTTTGCACGTTTATAATCAAAAATTGGGGCTAATCGATGAAGTTTATATAGATGTAGACGCACTCTACGCTCCTGTACTTTCGAATTTAGGATATTAGGATTAGTGCGTATGAATTGCTTTAAACGCAATAAATTAACTAGAAATTCGCTAACAAATTTGTGAACCAGTACTCTTGGTACGTTTATTCTCCCACTAATCTGAGAGTACTCCAATTTAGTGAGTGCTCTTATCTTTTCTTTCCTTGTAAGAAAAGAGATATTGCGAAATAAGTAATTTAACACTATTGGTTTAATTTTATTCTGGGCTTTATAATATGTATTATAATAAT
>JBHLOG010000248.1:0-3804 GCA_048940765.1 Promethearchaeota archaeon
TAGGAAGAAATTTCATAGAATTGAATGATTTAATATGATAATTAGTTTTTTTATTTCTAAGAATTTTAACAAAAATTGTATTCCTCGGTCTAAACTCTTATTTTTTATTTTTTCCTAGTAAGTGAACATCCTTTTATTAGAGCCCCATTACCTATGAATTTTAATAAAGAGAACTAAAACATTACTAAGTGATTTGAAATTTTACAAAATAAAAAATATACATCCTTCATTCAGAAACATCTAGGATATACTGATGAAGAAATGAAGCTTTGGCTCGATAATCCACGAAATCAGGAAGTGATCTTAAAAGCGCCTGCGCTTTTACAAAAAACTATTGTTATCAGAGTTGTTGAAGCCCATGCTTGTAGTAGTTTACACAAAAAGGGGCAGGAATTCTATTTTGATGGTCCTGGAAATCTACTTACTAAGATAAATCCTAAACGAATTTGCATATACGCGCTAAGTCAAATGGAGAGATTAATTTTTGCAGCTCAAGAATTGTTTTATGCAGGTATTGATCCAAATGACATGCGTATTAAACATGGAGGATGCTTTGATGTGGGTCTAAAATGCGGTGGATGGGGAAGAGTTATTTTTAAACTTGAATTTAAAGATAGAAAACAATTTAAGCAAGAACTAGAAAAATTGAAAGTAGGAAGGAATAACAGTAAAAAATATTAAATCAGGTGCTAATTGGATGACAAATATAGTTGCTTATTGTGGCATTGACTGTTCTAAATGTCCTACTTATATTGCGACTCAATATAACAATAATAAAATGAGAGAAAATGTTGTTATAAAATGGAAAAAAGATTATAATTTAAATTTAAGTATTGACGATGTTAATTGTGATGGGTGCTTAAATGATAAAAGAATAATGAAATATTGCAGTTATTGTAGAGTGAGAAAATGTGCAAAAAAAAAGAATTTGAAAAGTTGCGCCTACTGTGAAAGTTTTCTGTGTAAAACGCTAAAAAACCTCCATAAACAATTACCACCTGAATATAAATTAGAAGAAAAGTTAATCAAAATGAAACCTCGAATGGATGATGAAAACTAAAGATGGACGCCGAGTATAATGCCAGCAATAGAAATTAAATATAATAATATAATTTTTAGTCCTGAAGTTCAAAGATATTGCAACAATCCTAAATTGAAATGCCCTAAATATGGTCATAGTTGGACTTGTCCTCCAGAAGCACCATATTTAGAGAAAGAAGTATCGAGTTATAAGAAATTTTATTTAATTTATTCTGAATTTAATTTGAAGGAGTATATGAAAAAAGAAAAAATCATGCATCCAAATTTGTCAGAAGAAAGGATAAAAAACAATCTTTATAGAAATAATTTTCTTAAAGATAATTTAGAAAAAGAAATCCTCTCATTTTTGAAGAATAGAGAATTAAAATTCCGCAGGAGGTTTATTCTTTGGAATGGTTTTTGTGGAATATGTGATAATACAAAAGATAAGGGCTGTACATATGATAACGAAAAATCTTGTCGTTATCCTAATAAAAAACGATACTCAATGGAAGCTGTAGGAATTCATGTCAGCGATACTGTCAAAACTTTAAATATAAATATTGAATGGCCTCCTGTTAACTATGTTTATCTATTTGGTTTAATATGCTTTGATTGACTATTTATTCGAACTATTTAATTCATCTATTCAGTACGGAAAATAAGCTTGGAATATCTAATAAATGCATTAAACCAAAAAGAAAATAACTAATGCAATTGCTTTATGAATTTTTAATATAATTATTCAAAATATTATCGTTAAACATTCGATAGCTCTTCAACAACACCCCGAACGTCCTAAGAGATACATATGAATAATCTCTAGGCCTGATATCGTATTCACCTCAATAATTTTGGTGTCTTTGAATTGATTAACATTGAAAATACTCGAATGGATTATACTTCTAAATATAACTAGCTCATTTTTCATATCCTCCGAAATTTCTCTACAATTTTCCTTATTTTGTAATAATGTTAAATTTTCTTTCAGAGGAATATTAATATAATAGATAATCTGTTGGAAATCCTTAAAATTATTGTTACTATTGATATAATCTACAATTTCTTTATAAACATCCCTAATTAAGTTGAATTGATTTTCAGTTATATTTCTACCATTATGTAATTTATAAATAGCTTCACACTGGAACACACTTAAAAATGGATGACTATCCACAAAAATCGTATTCTGATGAGTTTTTGCAGCAGTTTCAATTCCATTGAAAAGTTTTTCTGATAATGTAAATAGATTAACTAAATTTCTAAGAAATGTGTTTGATTGATTACCTAAAATTGATGTAAATCCGTCTAAAGTAATATACTGACAAGAATTTCCAAAGATTTTCTCTAAGTTCTTAACTTTAGTAGTTTTTCCACATGCAGTAGGTCCTACAAAATAGATTATTTTTTTTGGAGAATTGGGATTAAATTTTCTTCCTTCTTGAATACGTAAAAGTATTTCGCTAGATATGATCATTTTATTAACACCTTTATTTTTTTATTTTCTTTTATCCTTTATTTTGTTATTAAAAAAAAGTTCAATAAATTCAGTACAATAATTTAATTTGTAAAAATCATTATTTCGCTTCAAATCAAAATCCACCTCTCTTATAGCAGTTATTTAATTATTAGTACGTTTCTCATATTCCTTTTTTATCTTCTCTACGAAAAATTCCAATTCGTTGTTTAACTCAAAGTTTTCTTTTACTTCAAAATTACTTAAAAATGATAAGATATGAATAATTCCAGAAATCTCTTTATCACATGTACGACCAAATCTAGGTGCTCTACATTCATGGCATACATTTAATGCAAGATCTTGGAGATTTTGAACCGTTAAGGCTTTATTCTTAAAGAAATTAGCTCCTGCTTGAGAAGACCCACAAGGAGATGATCTTAATACTCTCACTTCTGTCACATTACCCTCAATATTGACATCAATTTGATATTGTGGTTTTCCGAAATAATTAGCAAATTCATCCACTTCGGGAATTCCGGTATTTGATTCTAATGAACACATCGTTCGAGGACTGATGACTTTTGGGTTTATTGCTTTAGCTTGTTGATAAAACCCTATCCCAGGAGTGATTCCTAAGATCAAAGGTTTTTGAAGCTCTGCGATTTGTAGAATTAGATCTGGATGTCGGACATAAGATACATAAAGATCGCATTCTGGAATATTTAACTCAATTTCATCATCTAAAATGATAGATGATGGAATATCAGGAACTAAACTCCATTCTGTTTCAAAAATCTGTCTAAAGTTTTTATACGCTCTTTCCCCATATTTCCCATCTGAAATAAGGCCAATTCTTAATTTATTTACTGTTTTCATCTTATCCCCTATTTTTCAATCAATTTTCTCCATTATTGCTACATCTCCCCAATCAATTTAATTTACTTTTCTTAAGTTCTATATTATCCGAGAATCCTCTTTGTCCCCGGAATTCGCCTTAAAATAAAATTGCTAATTAAAAAGCAAAGTAAAAAGACTAATACAAGTACAATTACGAATTTTAATAACGCAAAAATTAGAATATTTACCAGAATTAGTGAAACACCAACCAATACTGGAGCGTGGATAAGATACATAGTATATGAGTTGGCAGATAAAGTTTTAGACACCTTTCCTTGAGCGCTCCAATTTTTGCGAAACAATGTTACTAATCCTATACACATTCCTATACAGTAGATTGATTCCCACAAGGCAAAAGCGAAAGACTCCCCGTGAAGCCCCCCCAATAACAGGGTAATATTACCTCCCTCCATTGCTCCTACGGTAAT
>JBHLOG010000076.1:0-15935 GCA_048940765.1 Promethearchaeota archaeon
GGACCGATGAAATCATACATTCCCATAAATAATCCAAAAATCAATCCCCCCATCCACGATAGAATTATAGCTATTACATTTTTATCAAAAATAATCCGAAAAGTGATTGGAATACTAAACGGTTCAATTGTCAATGAAAAAATTTGACTTTCAAAATTTATATATATAAAAACTCCAAGCACTCCTAAAGTTCCAATGATAAAGATCAATTTTATTACATTTTCTTTTTTTCTTAAGAATGCTTTGAGTTGAAATACTACTAATTCCTTGAATTTTTTATGAGTAATTTTTCTTATAATTCTATAAAAATTTTTTTCTTGCTTAAAGATTCCAGATTCCTTTTCAATTCCTAATTTTATATCATAAAAATAATTTGCTTTTTTATACAAAATATAAGAAATTAATATAGGAATAAAAATAGCTAAAATTATATTAATCCATATATTTAGGATATATGATTCTATCAATGTAATATCGATAAAATATAGAATTATGTTAGAATACCAAAAAGAAGGATAAAATATGAAGAAATTTTTAAATTCAGGATAAATTCGAATGAAGTTAAATATAAAGTGGAAACTATAATATACGATAATTATTAGAATTGATATTAAGAGTAAATACACTTTCCCAAATTCTTTCATTTTATATCTTATTGAAACTTTCTTTTCAATCAAATTAGCTATGAATGTTCCTAACAAGGAACCAAGTATATATAATGTAAAAAAACAAAGATAAAAAATTAAATAATGCAAGATATTCATTTCTGGATTAATTTGTTGCAATAAAGCTAATGCAAAGGGTCCTATTATTAATATAAATAAAATATAGAAAAGCCATTGTCCTAAAAGTTCACCAAAAAGGATATCACCTGGATTAACTGGTGTTGATAATATGATTTCATTTTTATCAATTTCATTCTTTCTAAATAGAACAAAAAGGGGATACATTACAGCCATCAAAAAGATTGAGATAAAAGTAAATTCAATTAATTGGACAAATAATGTTTCAAATTGATGCGAAAATTGTTTAACGATTTCTGGAATAATAGCATCAATAAAAAGTGGACCAAAAAAAAGACCCCAAAATAGAGAAATTGAGAAAATCAAAATAAAGAATAATCTTCGATATGTTCTAAATCGACTTGTTTTTAACCGAATTTCATTTTTTGCTATTATTTTCCAAATAGTCAACTATTTTTTTCTCGATATGTCTGATTAATTCTTTATCCTTGTAATAAATAATATTTATGAATTATTTTTTTCAAATAAAATTTGTTTAGATCTATAAATATCTATATATTTTAAATATTAGAATTCTATAAAAGAGTTTATTAAGGAAAAATTTAGATAAAAAAGTGATAATAAGCCTTCTTAATATTTATTTTTAACAATCTTGTTTATTAGCCTTTCTCTTTAAATAAAACCAAGTTGAGATTTCAATAAAAATTTAAATAAATTAGGTATATCTAAATTTTTAAATATAATAAAAAATAAGATCATATGTAAAAAGGAAATAATAAGAATGATAATTGGAAAATAAAAATAAATTCCTTGGTCATATAATTATAATTAAATTTTTAATAAATTCACTATAAATTATTATAAATAATGCTAGAAAAAGACAATTTAAAATCAACTGAATCTGATGAGGATGGTATATGGAGGCTCAAGACTCTAAAAGAAAAATTGTTAAAGAAACCTTCCCATCAGAACTTATTTCAATTATAGGGGATATTTTAGCAGGAATTGTTCTATCACTTCTAATTCTGCCATTTGAAAGCTTTCCTGTTTTAATTTTAATCATTCCCGCATTGTTATCATTACGAGGCAATATAAGCGGTCCCTTTATAGCAAGAACATCAAGAGATATTATTATTGGAGAATTTAATAGAAGATCATTATTAGAAAATATCTTTGCTACTTACATTCTATCATTGATAACAGCATTTTTAATTGGAATCTTTAGTTTAATTTTTAATTTTTTTTTAACGAGAGATTTCATGATACCAATTTTAAGGTTTATTGAAATACCTTTAATTTCTATTTTGTTCACATTAACTCTTTCAATTCCAATATCAATAGCATTAAATTTAATTGTTTTTAAATTTGGTTTAAATCCTAATAATATAGTTAATCCAATTATGACTGCAGTAGGAGACTTTCTTATAGTTATAGGGTTTTATTTATCAATAATAATTTTGGGGGTTCCATAATGGAGTATTTTAAAAAAATCCTAAAAGAATCCATTGTAGTTGTAATTATATCATCAATAATGGGATTAATCTCTGGAACTGTATTATCCACTAATGAAAAGATTTTATATTATTTTCCAATAATACTTTTGATTTTACCATCATTAAATTCACTAATTGGAGATATTTCTACAGTTTTAATTTCTCGTTTAACTTCACATTTATATATCGGTTTAATACCTCCAAAGATTCAAAAATCTGATCGATTAAAAGAAGATTTTTTTGGGTTATTGATAACAATTTTATTAAGTTTATTAGCATTAATTGTAATAGGATATACTATGGGTATAACTACTGGAATTAATATTGTAAATCCTTTTTTAATTATTTCTATTTTATTAATTACAATTCTTCTATTATTTTTTATGATGTTCATTTTTTTATTTATAAGCGCTATCTTTCTTTTTAAACAAGGTAATGATCCTAATAATTTCTTAATTCCATTTGTTACTTCATTAGCAGATTTCTTAACACCATTATTTCTAATTATATTTATACAAATTTTTATTTAAGTGAATTACAAAAAAAGTGAGTTTATTAATCAGAATGTCAAGAAGAGAAAAGAAATTTAAATATAAACCCTTATCATTAAAGGATATTTTAAGAGAAATGAAACAAAATATCGATTTAATGATAGATTTAGCGTATAGCGCAATTAAATTTAGCAGTAAGGAACTTGCTGACGAGGCTACTAAAATTGAGCAACGCATCCATGAATTAATTTTCTTATTTAACGTTCAAATAGTTCAAACTAATGTAGGCGGATTTGAAGAAGCGAAAAAATTAGAACCAATCGTAGTTATGGGTTATTCTATTGATAAAATTTCGGATGCCTTAGCAGATATTGCTCGAGTTGTGTATATTAATAGCGATATTAATGAATTTACTCAACTGTTTTGGGATGAAGTTCCAGAACCAATTGTTAAGATTACAGTAAAACCTGGTTGTGAATTTATAAATAAATTTCGCAAAGAAATTCATTTTCGATCGTTGTATGGAGTAGATCTTATTGTAATAAAAAGGGATAATCAATGGCTTTTCAGTAAAAAGGAGAAAGTTCTTGAAGATGATATTTTAATAGTAAAAGGTGAACTAGAATCTATTAAAGAAGTTAAGCGAATTGCATTAGATGATGAGGAAATCTCGTTTGATCTTGATTTAAAACCGAAGGAACCTGAGTTTGATTTATCCAATCCAGATGTTTTGGAATACCTTGAAGATTTGAAAAAAGATTATATTCAAATTACTGATATTTCTGAAACTATGATTGAATTAGCATTAGCTTCTTTATTTTTTAATAGTTATGAATTGGCTGAAGATATATTAGAAATGGAAGAATTAATGGATGGTCTTAATATAGCATTTGAAAAGGATCTTCTTGATTTTGCACATATTTTAGATTCTCCCAGAGCTCTTACAGGTATAATGCGAATTGTTTTCTCTTGCGAAGAGATTGCTGACGCAGCTGCCCACATTGCAGAAAATATATTAAAAGGTTTTGAACCACATAGTATTCTTCAAAAAGCGATTGAAGAAACACAAGAAATTGTGGTTAGAGAAACATTATCACAAGATTCTTATTTCAAAGGAAAAACCTATAAAGAGCTTCAAAATAAACGTTATAAACGAGGTTTTCATATAATTGCACTTAAAAGAGAAGCTAAATGGATATATCGTTTTAAACCTGATTTTTTATTTAATGAAGATGATCTATTGATAGGATTAGGTCCAAAAGAAACTGTTGTCCAATGGCGTAAATGTGTAAATCCGCAATATGATGAAGAGGAAGATTAGACAAAGGAATTTATCATGAATTTTAATGCTATTGAAAGTAGATTCAAAGCAACGATCGAAGAAATTATAGAAGTGATTAAATTAAATTTACAACAAATTAATATAAAAAATGTAATAGAATCAATTAATTTAATTATTGACACTCATAGAAATCATAATAAAATATTTATTTATGGTGCAGGGAGATCAGGATTCATAGGAAGATGTTTTGCTCAGAGATTAATGCATCTTGGCATTCAATCTTGCTTTATTTCGGATACTATAACGCATCGATACAATAAAGAGGATTTGCTAATTTTAGTAAGTGGTAGTGGAGAAACATTGACTACAAGGGCTATAGCAAATAGTGCTAAAAAAATCGGTGGGGATATAATTTTATTAACGGGAAATCCAGATTCCCCTATTGGAAAAATATCATCTTTGATTATTAAAGTTAAAGGAAAAAGCAAAAATGAAGCAACAACCCAAGAAACTCTCGCTCCTTACACAAGTTTATTTGATATCTCAGCATTATCAATTTTGGATTCAATCGGAGGGATTTTAATGAAAATTCTAAATGTTTCGGAAAAAGATATTGATAACCGGCATGCAAGTCTTGAATAATTAATATTCCAAACATTTAAAACCTCATTTTAATTAAGAAATTTAATTCCAATAAAATAAACTAATATTAAACTATATGAGAAGATATTATGTTCCCAAGAAAAACTTTAGATGACTTTAAGGGAAAGGAATTGGAAGTTTTTATTAAAGATCTTCCTTACCCCCATTGTATTCAAATAGGTATAATCACATTGGTAACAGAACACGTTGTTGTTTTAAATGATACCGAGTGGAAAGATAGGGTTATTACATTACCAATAGAGAATATAATTATGGTAAAAGAGATACTAGAATAATTAATTACAAATTTTTTTAATTAACTTACTATAATGGTGTTTTTGTTTCTTTAATATCAATATTTTAAATCATGGAATTAATGTAATAAATTAAACATAAACTTATATTCACCTATAATAGAGAATAATTCATTTATTATATAAACTTAATAAATAACATTATAAGCAATTATTTAGGGATATTTATGCATGAATATATTGAAGTAAAATATATTTCTGAGAAAAAAGGTAGAGGAGCTTTTGCCAAAAAAAAAATTAAAGAAGGTAAAATTATAGATATTGCTCCAGTTGTTTTGATTCCTAATGAAGATTATCTGCAAATTCAGGAAACTATTATATATCATTACTGCTATATTTGGGAAGATCCTAAACATATGCCTAAATTTGAAAATGCAATTATATTCAGTGTCAGTCAATTTATAAATCACTCATTTACACCAAATCTTCAATATCTTTATGATTATGAGAATAATTCAATAGAATTTTCGGCTATAAGAGATATTAAGAAAGGTGAAGAGTTATGTACAAATTATAACGGAAAGATAGATGATAAAACTCCAGTATGGTTTGAAGTAGAATAATCGATTATTTCCTCAACGATTTGAGAGTTTTTAAATTCATAACATCCTCTTTCATATCTTTTCCTTTTGGAGTTTCCAATATTCCTGGCATATCTTTAAATCTCTCATCATTAATAAAGAATCCAAATGGTTCTTTCCCAATTTTTCCTTGACCAATATGGGTATGTCTGTCAACTCTTGAACCACATTCTTTATCAGTATCATTCAAGTGGAATGCAAACAAATATTTTAGACCAATAATATCATCGAATTCGTTCCACATTTGCTCATATCCTTTTTTTGTTGTAAAGTTATATCCTGCTGCAAAGGAATGAGCCGTATCAAAACAGATTCCTATTCTATTTTTGTTCTCTATTTTCTCTATTATCGTTTTGAAATGATGGAATTTATTTCCTAAACCTTTACCTTGTCCTGCGGTAGTTTCAAGGAGTATTATTGTTTTTGACGATTTAGTTGCTTCCATCAGCTTGTTTAACTGTTCAGCAATTTGCGTAAATGCTTCTAATTTTGTAATTTCTTTTTTATCACTAACAGGGATTACTCCAGGGTGCATATTCTCATATTCTATTTGTAATTGATCTACTTTGGTAAGCTCATCAAGCATAGCATCATAGGACTTTTCTAATTTTTCTTTATCTAAACTTGCTAAATTTACCAAATAACTATTATGAGAAATAACAGGCCAGATTTCATTCTTCATTTCTTCTTTTTTCTTTATAAAATTATCAATTTCTTCCTGCTTCAGAGGTCCGGATGTCCAACCACGCACATTTCTGACAAAAACTTGAATTGCTTCACATCCCAATTCTTTGCCACTCTCAAAAGCCATATATTTCCCACCAGAAACACTCATGTGGGCTCCAATTCTCATTTAAATCTTCCAAGTTATTCTTCAAATTAATGATATGAAAACGAAAATAAAAAGAATATTATATCTGTTATAAAGTAAATATTTCAATTTTAATAAAAGAAATATGGTTAAAATTAGTTTTTTAATTATTTTTTAAGCTAAATTCTTTTTTAGATAATCAACTATTTTAGTAAAAAGTGGAATGCTTTCTCCTCTATTTAATCTTGAAGAAAGATGTCCTGATTTTTCTTCTGATATAAATTTATAAGGATGATTTTTTTCTTTTAATTTCTCAATAAACTTCTCTATTGGTTTTATTGGGCATCTTGAATCTTCTTTACCTGCTATAATCATAACTGGAGCTTTAATATTTGAAATATGAGTAATAGGAGATCTATCTAAGTATAATTCTTTCTTTTCTTCAGGAGTTCCTTCAAATAGATCTTTAGAAAACTGTTGGAAAGCGGGGTCACTAAGTTTATACATTTCTACCCAATCTGTTACTGGAACCATAGAAACTCCCGTAGTGAACGTATCAGGTTTTTTAGTTAATGCAATTAAAGTCATAAATCCCCCATAGGAAGGCCCCATTATTGCGATTTTGTCTCCATCAATTTCTGATTTTTCACACATCCAATTTGCCCCAGAAATTACATCTTCTAAATCATTTCCACCAATATCTCCAATATTTAAATCCTGAAATTCTGATCCATATCCTGTTGACCCTCTAAAATTAGGAGCAAAAGTAGCAAATCCACTTTGGGATAACATATTTAATATAATTCCATATAAACCCCAACAATCATTTATTTGGAACGAAGGTCCTCCATGAGCAAATAATACACCAGGATGAGGTAATTCAAATGTAACTCCAGGGATATACCAACTGTGGATGTTTCTATCATCAAAAGATCTATACCAAATCGATTCGGGTTTTTTAAGAAGTGAAAGGTCAACATCAAATTCTCTTGGTGTAAGTGGTACTACAGCCTCAGATCCAATTTTGTAAAGATAGATTCCTGGAGGTGATATCAGAGAGGAATGTTTAGCAATTATTAATCTCCCATCCTTGCTAATTCTTGGAGAAGCAACAGAACCCTCTGGAAATGGGAATGCTGGCTCTTTTTCCCCATCCAATGGATGAGCATGAAGTGTATATCGACTATGTTTACCTACAACATAATATACAAAATCACCCTGAGGATCCCAAGCTGGTGTTGAAAGACATAAAACATCCGACCTAGAACTTGCTTCTTCATCTCTATCAAGTTCTAGCATAAATCTCTCTTCCCCTTGAAAATTTTGAATAAATATTCTTCCTCTTCCAGGTGCTTCGCTACGATATGCCAATTTTTTATTATCGAGAGACCAAGTAGGAAATTCTTCTCTTGAATCATCTTTTATATTATAGATTATATTATCATCAGGATTTTTTCGATTTATAATAAAAATTTGAGAGTTGTTGGCACTTATTTTTGCAGTACTAGCAATCCATTTTCCATTATGAGAATAATGAACATCTAGAAGTAATGGGGTTTGTTCTCTCAACAGAAAACATTCTCCAGATTCCACGTTAATAGTTTCTAGTGCAAACCCTTCTTGAGTAACAATAGTCCGAGTAATTTCTTTTCCATTAGGATGCCAATTGATTCCACCAGTCCTATAAGCATTTTTTGTTAATTGTTTTGTTTCTCCACTTTCCATCATATATAAATATATTTGATACATTTCATTACCATCTTTATCACGTGGAAAAACAACATCATTCCCAGTCTTTGATATAAAACCTACCATCACAGGGTCTTTTTCACTAGTAATTTGTTTTGGCTTGGAACCAGCTTCTGTGGATTGAAAAAATAGTTGAGGAACTCCTTTAATATTCGAAGAGTATAATAATTGTTTAAAATTTTCATCAGTATCGAAATCTATTATGATCGGGACTTCAAATAAATCTTTAATAGATATCGGAATATTTTTTCGCCTTCTTTTCCATTAAATTATTAATTTCTTATGAACAATTTTGTAAGAAATTATGTGTTTAAATATAATATCCATCTTATATTTAAATCTATAGAAAAATTTGATAAAGCAGTTATTCCTAATTCTAAACTTAAATCATGGGCAATGATTCGAAAAAAGAAAAAAAAATAATTAAAAATTATGTTTGTCTAATTTTTTCCAAAAAGTTTTCAAGTCAGCCTTATCATAAGTATATTTCAATCCTGTCGGTTCAGAGGGTTCTTCTTTGAAAAATATTGGAATATCATTCATTTCTTGAGTAATTCCAGCTTTTTCATTATAATTAAGTTCATCTCTTATAGTTTCTATACCGATTTTTATCACATCCTCTCGAGTTAGATTTAAATCGTACATTGCATTAATCGAATTTGTTATAATCTCCATATTTTCATAACTAGGTCCTATGAAATAACAGCAACCCATAGAATCCAAAACTGCCGTATAAATTTGTAATTCAAAAGATAAATCAAATTTACCTTCATTTTCAGTTAATTCTCCGTAGTCTTTATGCTGACTTGCAACTCTTCCTGTGATTGCTGCTCCAGAAGTATGGTCTGCTCCCATAGGGGAAGTTGCATAAGTAACACTCATAGCTTTAAAAACGCGAGGATCGTATCCTGAAATACCTTGGCCTTTTACGTGAGGAATCCTACTATAACCAATTTCCTTTCCTAAATGAACAACACCATTTCCAAATAACTGACCTAAATCTGAATCTCTTCTAATTTCTTCTAATATTTCAAATACTTTTTTAGTATCACCCCATTTTACTTTACCAGAATCCATTGCAACTCCCATAGTTACTCCAAACTCGATTGTATCTATTCCAATATCGTCGCATAAGTGGTCGATTTTCGCTAATTTATCAATATCGTTTATCATACAATTTGATCCATTAGCAAAAATCGTCTCATATTCAAAACTAGAAGTAATGTGATTTCCATTATCATCAACTATAAGATTCGAGCATTTTATCACACATGTTGGGCTACAAGCTAATCTTTTTTTCCCTCCTCGTTTCATTACAAGCTCATGAAGTAGTTCACCTGAGATTTTGTCCACATCATCATAAGATCCTCTCCTGAAACTTTTTGTAGGTAAACCTCCATGTCCGCTCATGCCCATCATCATTAAAGGTGTACCAAATGTAGAAAACACTTCTTTCGTGGTAATTAATTGTTTAGCAAATGGTTTTGAAACCTTTCTGAAAGCTACCATATTTTGAATCTTTATGTGGGATTCTCTGGATGGTATTATAACTAGCGCTTTAATTTTTTTGGATCCCATTACTGCACCTAATCCCCCTCTCGCAGCATGTCTACTCGGATAGCCTTCCAAATCATTTGCACTAATACTCGCTGATTTGATCAAATATTCGCCAGCAGGACCAATGGAATAGATACCTATATTATCTCCAAATCTCTTTTTTAACTTAGAATGAAGTTCATAATTGCCTAGAGCTTTATATTCTTCAGCAGATAAAATCTTAATACTATTCTCATCGATTAAGATAAGTTTCAATATTGGTGATTTGTCCTCTAAAATTATTGCTCTAATTCCATATCTTGCTAACATCATAGCAGGTCTTCCCCCAACATTTGCTTCCTTTATCCCTTGAGTCAGAGGACTTTTTGCTCCAACTGACGTACGTGCTGAACAAGGAAAAGGACTACCTGTAAGTAATCCTATAGTAATAATTAGCTTATTTTCCTCTCCCAAAGGATCACATAAAGGTGGAATCTCATCATGTATGATATGAGAAGTTAAACCTCGACCTGCTAATAAGTATATACTTGAATCTTTTAAAATTTCTTCATACTTGATTTCTTCAGTCTTAACATTAATCCTTGCTATTTTCATACTTATTTAATAATTCGTGAAATTATTTAACTTTTTAAGGATTACACGAGATTTTTGAATTTTATTAGATTTATTTAATTTAAATATAACTCAGATACGCAAGATTTAATCCTATAAGTATAATTAAACAATTTCACGAAATTATAACTTTTTTGTGAAAAATATTGAACTATAAAGTTTAATTCTATTAAATTTGTTAAAAAAAAATTCAGAAAAACTTGCTTTCATCTAAATTTTGAGACATAACTTTAAATATACAACTTTGATCTATAAGCATACACACACTAGATTATTATTATCTTGATAATGGTGTTATGAAATAATTAACGTTTTTTTTAACAATTTTTTCCAGTGTGAATTATTATGAATGAGCAGTACCGTACTTTTTTAAAAAATAATAAAATCGATGAAAACTCAATCCCACAGAATAATTGTTGTGATACTCCTTTCATCGAATCCCGAGATGGTAATAAGGTTTGTTTAAATTGTGGAATTATCTTTGAAAGGACCTATGTAGGAAATGAAAGGCGTGCGTACACGATCGAGGAGATACAAACTCGACGTAGAACAGAACCACGCTGGAGAGACTTCGGACCTCGTACAATGTTGCCTAACACGAAGACTGATAGCAAAGGAAAAAGTATAGGTGCTAAAGAACAAGCTCTTTTTTCTCGACTCTCGAAAATTCAAAATTCATTAATTTCAAGCATTGAAAGAAACTTTTGGGAGGCAAAACCAAAACTTAAGATGCTTACTTCAAAACTTAACATACCTGAATATATTGCGGAAACTGCATGGAAAATATATAGTATAGTGGCAAAGAAGAAATTGACAATGGGGAGATCTATTAATGGATTTATTTCTGGTTCGCTATATGCTGCAATCCGAGTTCATGATTTTCCACGATTGTTAGATGAGATATGTGAAGCATCATTAACACCAAGAAGGACAGTGCATAGAAGCTTGGCAATGATCATTAGAGAAGTTTTACCAGAATTAAATCTTAGATATCAACCCATTACTGCTGAATCATTGGTGTTTAGATTTGGTAATGAGCTAGATTTACCAATATCGATACAAAAAATTGCTATTAATATGCTAAAAAATGCTTCGAAAAATGGTCTAAAACGTACTGGAAAAGATCCTAAAGGATTAGCAGCAGCGTGTATTTATATTGCAGCTAAAAATGGATGTATTCGTAAAACGCAATCCAAGGTGGCTGATGTGGCAAAAATAACAGAGGTCACGCTTAGATCTAGGGCAAAACAGATCAAAAGCAAATTATCTTGAATAAATTCTATCTTTTTATTTTTAATTATTGTTTTTCGGTTTCATTTTGCAATAGAGTCCACTTTATTCCTAAACCTGTAACTATTAATGCTGTGATTAGAATATAACAATTTATAGAGATAAAAAGTATCCAAAACACAGCAGGAAATAAAGGTGTTATATCGAGATCGTATATAGCGGCTTGGAAGTTAACTGTACCGCTTACTGTCGTTACTTTTATCTTTCCTAATAAAACCAAGAAATTCATTTTGACAAAACCTGCTAATAAAATTACCATGCCAATAACAATCATTAATTTTGCTAATGATTGCTCTTCAAAATTTTCTTTTACTACTTTTTGATTCATATAAAGACCAAGCAAGAGAAAACAAACCATTGAGATTATAAGAAAAAGCCATAAAAATGTACCAGATAAAGGGATTAAGTCATTGGAGTAAATAAAATCATATAAAGGTATCGGTTCTGTATCAATATTAAATGGAGTAAAATTCATAATAATAATTAATATGATTTCGATAATCGAAAGAATTATGTAAATTAAACCTTTAATTTCAAGAAACTTTACAATCTTTCTATGTTCCATAATAATAATCCCTTTCAATAATGAAAAATCCAGTAAATTTTTTATTCTATAATATTTTTACTTATTATTGTTTTTGAAATTAATAAAAATTTTTAATATTATTGTTTTTATTCAAATTCTATTTTATAATAATTAAATAATTAAATTGATTTTTTATTGAATAATAAAAAGAACCTTAAATCGGAAATCTCAGAATGCCCTCATAAAAATATCAAACAAGATAGTGGATTTATTGTTTGTCGAGATTGTGGACTTATAATGGAAGATAATTTAGCTTTTGAGAGTACAGCTTCAACAAGTGAATATTATACAGATTCACAAAGAGATTATGAAAGAAGGATTAGAATTAGTGATTCAAAGGCGCTGCAGGATCCTAAAGTTAAAGAAAAATATGACAGAATAAAAACACTTGAAAAATGGTTTAGAGATTATGAATCTGACTTTACTGAACAAAAGAAGACAATTGAACTTCTAAAAGGTCATGGAATCGGTCTTAATATTGATAATGTAAAATATCAAGAAATTAAAGACCGTTATTTAAGGTATAATAAATATCATCGACATAATTATCAAAATATGGTCATCATCTTCCTTGCAATTGTGTGGATGGAAATAAAAGATACTACAAATATACGGATTGAAGAATTTATTAAAGTCTCAAGAGAATTAGGACATAAAATTAATAAAAAAATGATAACAAATGCTTTGACAAAGGTAAAACGGACTGAAAAAATATTCAAAGCTAAAAAAAATATAACAGATTTAGAAAGAGAAATCAAAAATAAAATAAAAATGGTTTTCCATAAAGATTTGAATAGCATTCCCTTTGAAGAATTGAAAGACAATTTTAGGAATAGATCTCAATTTGAAAAAACCAAAATTACTATGGGACTTATTATTGATGAAATACTTAATAATATATCCTATGACCAAATCCAGAATCAAAATTACAAAGCCTTTACAGCAGGTTTGATTTATTATATTGGCCAAACTCTAGAGAATAGAAAAATATTTACTCAAAGTCTCATTGAGAAATATAGTAAATTTTCAAGCACCACAATTAGAAAAAAATATCAATTTTTAAAAGATCTTTTAGGAAGTCCACAAAATCTAAAACTTGAAAGTGTAGATTCTTTCTTAAATACTAAACATTAATATAACTCAATATTATATTAAATAATGTTTAAATTAAACTTATAGTTTAACTAATTAAGATGTCATCATCAAAGATGGAAAATGAAATCTTTTACTATAATCAATCAATTGAAGAGTTAATTAAAAAATTTAATACTGATGTTAACTATGGATTAAATTCCTCTGAATTAGATGAAAGATACCTGAAAGCAGGCTATAATGAACTACCAAAAATTAAAAAGTCTATTTGGAAAATATATCTCGCTCCAATTTTTAATTTTTTAATAGTAATTCTCTTAATCACCGGTGTGGTAATTGTAATATTAGGATCACCAGAAGAAACAATTATTACGTTTACAGTTGTATTCTTAAACTCTGCAACTGTAATAATACAGCAATTTAGAGCACAAAAAGCTTTAGAATCTTTACGACGAATCTCTGCATTAAAAGCATCAATAATCAGAGATGGTAAACAAATGGAAATATTCAATAGAGAGTTATTGCCAGGAGATATTTCAATTCTCGAACAAGGAGACAAAATTCCTGCTGATGGACGAATTGTTAATGAAATAAATTTTACTGTCGATGAGGCTCCGTTAACTGGTGAAAGTGAACCTGTTGAAAAAACCAATACAATTATTAAAGAACCTAATGTTTCAATACAACATCAAAATAACATGGTATTTATGGGTACTTATGTTCATACTGGAAGAGCAAAAATTTTAATTACAGGAACAGGTACTCGAACCGAGATTGGGAAGATTTCTCAAACTCTTAATGAAATGGGAAGCATCGAAGACATTCCATTAACACGAAAATTGAATAAATTAGGATATATTTTAGGTACAATTGTTCTTATCAACCTTATTATTGTAATCTGCTATAAATTTTCACTTTTGGTAATTGAAGGGAACTTCATTCAATCTGAAATAAGCCATGCTCTTGTTAGCTCTATATTGAGAGCTACAAATATTCTTCCAATAAATTTACCTATATTATCAACTTTAGTGTTAATTACAGGTGTTTTATATATGGCTCAAGGTGGTGTTATAATCAAAAATCTTGCATCAATAGAATCACTTGGTCGTGTGTCAATAATTTGCTCAGATAAGACAGGAACTATAACCAAAAATGAAATGACTGTTGAAAAATTTTGGATAAATGAGGAAGAATATGACGTTTCTGGCTCAGGTTATGATGCTGAAGGAGAAATATTTAAAAATAGTCAACCCGTAAACTTGAAAGATAATCCTACTATTATTAACTGGATTGATGCAATTGTTTTAAATAATAATGCTCAATTAATCTATGAAGATGTTAAGATTAGATCACGAGATACTAAAGAAATTGCAGTAAGACGGTCTTTAGGATCTCCAACTGAAGCGGCATTGCTAGTTTTAGCTGAAAAAGCTGGGTATATACCCTATGATATTAAAAGTAAATATGATTTTGTTACCGAATATTCTTTTAGTTCTGAAATTAAACGAATGAGTTCAATTTGTAAATCTAATTATAATGAAAAAGAGATTTATGTCTTTACTAAAGGAGCTCCTGAAAAAATTATTGATATTTCATCCCAGATTGAAATAAATGGAAAAATAACGTCATTTACTCCTAATTTAAGAGAAGTCATTTTGAATAAAATTGATGAACGGGCTAAGGAGGGTTATAGAACTCTTGCGGTTTCATATAAAAAAATTCCTGAAGTTAATAAGCCTAAACGAGAAGAAGTTGAGAGTAACCTAATTTTCTTGGGATTTGTTTCAATTATGGATCCTCCTAGAATAGGTGTTAAAGAAGCAGTTGAAGAATGTCAGAATGGCGATATAAAAGTTATAATGGTAACTGGTGATCATCCTGCAACAGCAAAAACAATTGCTAAACAAATGGGCATTTACAAAGAAGGAGATTTAGTCGTAGAAAGTGCCCATCTAAAAAATGATGAAAGAATAGATTTTGATAAAATCTCTGTTTTTGCACGTGTAGAACCTGCGGATAAAGAAATAATTGTAAAGCATTATCAAAATAAAAATAAAATAGTTGCTATGACTGGTGATGGAATAAATGATTCCCTTGCTCTAAAGCTTGCAAATGCAGGAATCGCTATGGGAATCACTGGAACAGATGTGGCAAAAGAGATTGCCGACATGGTTATTTCAGATGACAATTTCACTTCTATTGAAAAAGGTGTACGAATAGGTCGAGGATTGTTTTCTAAGATTAGGACAATCATCTATTTCTTTATATGTTTGAACATTATGGAAGCAATTATTTTTTTCACTTATGAATTCATTCCCACATTTGAACTATTCAGTTCTGAATGGCAACATATTTACATTTTCGGAATTGTTCATTCCCTCCCTTCTTTAGCGTTAGTTATAGACACTCACCCTAAGGATATTATGAATGAGCCACCTAGAGATGAAGAGGAAATATTAAATAAAAATATGTGGAAAATGCTATTAATCCAAGCTTTTTTAATGGGCTTAGGTTTAGTTATTGTCTTACAATTAACTTTAGGGGGTTTTATTCCATTGAATGAATGGAATTTAAATCCTCATATTAGCTATATTGATTTAAGCTCAACTTCAAATGAGTTAATAGCACAGAAAGCTAGGACAATGTTTATTACTACTCTATATATTGTAGAAACAAACTTTATTTGGACCTT
>JBHLOG010000249.1:0-3773 GCA_048940765.1 Promethearchaeota archaeon
ATTTAATTAAGTAAATTTTTTTGGAATGGATAGATATTGTTCCACAATTCATAGGAAAAAAAGGAAAAATCTAGCAAATATTTTTCAGAAATCCAAAATTCCATTAATTTCCGGGAATAAAATGACAAATAGATTGAGAATTCAGCATAGATTTAAATATTAGAATAATTATTTTCATCTTGCATTAATTCTACTTAAATGTGAATTTTATGAAAAAATTAATAACGGGGTTAATTATTTTAGGATTGGGGATAGGGTTTCCAACATGTTTAGGTACTTTCCTCATTGAAACACCAAATCCAGAAGATAACATTATCGAAAGTGAGGGTAATGACGATTTACTCCTAACTGAAGAAGTAGGTCATAATACCAAAATTATAAAAAAACCCAAATATCCGATAATAGCAACTATTGATTTTCATCCTGAGGTAATAAATTTTAAAAGTAAAGGGAACTGGGTTACCGTTTATATTTCATTACCTGATGATTATGATGTTAATAACGTGAATATGAACACTGTTTTTTTGAACGGTGATATACCTGCGTCAACCAAGACCGAGATTATTGATATCAATAATGATAATATTCCTGATTTAATGGTCAAATTTAATAGGACTTTAGTTAAAAATGGACTTGAACCCCAAGAATTTTGCAATATTATCATTACTGGAGAAATGATTGAAGGTAATGAATTTAAAGGTATAGATATAATAAAATTAATACATTATTAGGAGGTTTAATGGCGAAATTTAACACTGGAAGAAAGTAAATCATCAAAACACTAATTTGATATTTTAAAAATACTAAATTTTTTTTTTTATTATTGCTAGTATTTTAAGCTCATTAATATTGCCCTTTTAATTATTTCTTATACTACCTTCAACTTTCCTTTACGAAGGTAAGAGTCTTCAAATAATAGCTTTTGATCTTATGATTATACAAATGCGAATAATAAGTTGAATAAAGAGTTCAGAAGTTCTTCAAAATTCTAAAATCTTTAAATCATACATGTAATCAAATTTATATAATTATTAGGTTATAATAATATCAAAAAATCAATTAAATCTTAAAATAAATTGTTTTATTATCACTCATCCTTCTTTTTTTGAGGTGTATCCTTTGTCAAAAAATAAAAATATGCTCTTCAATGAATTATTTAAGAATTTCTTAAAGGTTAATGAGGAAGTTGAAGCTATAATAGTTTCTGACCAAGATGGATTAATTATTTCAGGGGAAAAAAGAAAAGATATAGATTTGGAATTATTCTCAATTATGACTGCTATTGTCAATCCTGTTATAGAGAGATTTCGTAATGAATTTTCATATAAAAAATTTGGCACGGCAAATTTTGATACAGAAGAAAATCGTATTCTATTTATATCTATTACTGAGAATATAACTTTAAGTTTAGTTATTGAAAATATGGCTTCTATTGATAAAATAGCACCATATGCGTATTTTCTTGCTGAAAAAGTGGCCCAAATACTATTTACGGCTGAAAGTGATTTAATCGAATTGTCTATCCCTAATTTTGAGTATAAAACCGAGGGATATTATAACATCAGCCAATTTTATCAAATCGGATTAGAATCTGGAGGGACCTATAGATTCAAATTTATTATTATCGGTGATCATGAAGTTGGTAAAACTTCAATCTTACGTAGATTTGTAGAAGGGAGATTCTTAGCAGATTATCGTACTACTATAGGATTGAATGTGATGACTCATAATTTTGAATTTTTTGGGAATGAAATTAGTCTCTTTCTCTGGGATATTGGCGCTCAACAATATTTTAAAAGATATCGAAAAGTATATTATAAAGGAGCACAAGCAGCTTTTATCGTTTTTGATTTAACAAATAAAGAGTCCTATTATAATGTAATAAATTGGTTTAATGAATTGAATGAATTTAAAGAACATGAGATATCAGTGGTTATTGTTGGAAATAAACGAGATCTGGAGCAAGAAAGAGAAATCGATTATGAAGAAGCTGTTACATTAGCAGAAATGTTATCTGAACAACATAAAAAAAAAATTTCATATATTGAAACGAGTGCACTAACGGGAGAAAATATTGAAGAAGCTTTTGGGATTGTAGCTTATCATTATATCATGTTAAGTAAAGAATCTGATGAAAATAACTTAAAAAGTATGATTTTAACGGAGATAAATTCAATCCTCGAAATGAAAAACAGCCTTTCAATAGCATTTATATCAAAAGATTATATCAAAAATCCCGGTTTAATCCTTTTAAAAGAAATAAAAGGGTTGGGGTCATTTTCTAAAAAGGATAAAAAAGATAAAGAGATATACAAATTTTCAAATGGATTGATCATGGAAAACTATAACTTTGATTCTATGAAAGTTTCTGAATCTGATGGAGTTTTCCTTATATTTGATGCTAAAAACAAGGATTCTATTGATCCTAATTGGAATAATATTATTTTAAAAATTGTTGAAACTCTTAAAGATAATACAGTGATATTAATTGGTATAATAACTAAGGAAAAGATAAATTGGTCAAAAATGATAGGAGCGTTTGATTTTTATACAAAATTAGAAGAAAGACAAATTTCCTATTTTTTATTTAAAATAAGTTCTGAATTTCGATTAGAATTATATGAACAATTAAAGATTATGTTCAGTACCATCAGGAATCTGTAAAAAAAAGAATTGAGAATAAAAACAATAGATTTAGTAGTAAATTTAAGTCTGTCTAAACCCTATCTTATCTATGAAAATATTCTTGTAACTTATGCTTAATTAAACCTTTTTCTTTGAGATCATAGATTAATTCATCAGTACTATGAATGATTATTTCACTTGATTCATGAGTCTCTCGTAAAATATCGAATTCTGAGTTATAATAGAGTTGAATAATTTCTTTAAATGCAATCTCATAATCACCTTTTAATCCAATTAATGTGGAAAATAACTCATAATGAATAATTCTAATATTTTCTCGATATTTTATTTCTTTATCAGAGGGAATTTCAAATGTTTGTGTTTCAATATTTCTAGGCCATTTAATACCTACGACTATGAATACCACATTCGGATTCTGGAAATTTTTACATAATTTGAGAACATTTTCATTAGATATATCCTCAGTGTAGATAATTTGAATTGATTTTATTTTATCTCTAATTGAGGGTTCTATATCGGCGATCAATAATTCATTATCAGTAAGGATCAAACCGTGAATTTGGCTTTGAATATCATCATATATTTGAGGATTAGAGTAATACTTTATTCCAATTTCATCAAAATATTTGGTTAATAAATCATTAATACAGGAATAAACTATTTCTACCTCTCCCATTAACATTTGGGGTTCTATCGTCTCTAAAATAGTGTCTTCTTCAGGATGAGAAGATTCTTGATGTTCAACATAGATTTTAAGATTATCAGAAATCAATTTACTTTCTTTATATAATTCAAGTGCTTTTGAATAATCTCCTGAGATAGCTGCCTTTTTAGATTCAACTTCATATTGATCCTTTAAATAATCAAGCCCTTTAATTGCAATATCAATTTGCTTTTGACGATATAATTCTACTTTATTAGGATTAACAAGAATCTCTTCAATTATGATCAACTCTCCTACAAATTCTGCTGCTTTTGTATAATCTTTATTTTCTTCTAAATATTTGATATAATCTAGTAATCTTCTCTCTCTGTCATTTAATTCCGCATGAGATTTATTTTTGAGTGCTTCATATTCAATTAACTTTAATTCTTCACGAATTTCTAATTTAGGTTTAGGCACAGGC
>JBHLOG010000250.1:0-3769 GCA_048940765.1 Promethearchaeota archaeon
TTCGGAGGATATAACTGGTTAATCTTTGTTTTTGCATTTTTACCTGGTATTTGGGAAGAGATTGCTTTTAGAGGTGTTATCTTAAATTTACAGCTCCAAAAATACAATAAATATACAGTTGTGTTTTTAAATGGCATATTATTCGGACTCTACCATTTTGTGAATATGCTCCTTGGACAAGAGTTTTTTCCAACACTTTTTCAAATATTTTACGCATCATTTATGGGATTTTCTTTTGCATATATGTATATCAAGACTAAGAGCTTACTTCCTAGCATTATTCTTCATTATTTATTAGATTCTGTAGGACTTTTATTCCAAACAGTCGTTTTCAAAAATGGAGTGTATGAAGGTTTATTTATAATTTTTGGAATCTCAATAATTCCTGCGATTTTAATGATTTTATTAACTAGCTTAATTACTAAAAGAAATAACTTTTAAATTGTTTAAGATTTATTTTACAATTTTTTTCTTAAAAATTTCAAAATTGTTTAATAGAGAGATAAGATAGAGCTAAGCTTATTTATTAAAATTATATGAAAATTGGAATATCTAATTCAGGATTCGTTTAATAAGTATCCTATACATATTTTTAAAGTGTCCTCTAAGACTCCTTTTTCAATTTTATCAAGAGTATCTGTATCTTGATGGTAAAATTTTAACATATTAGATAAATTTAATCCTGTAATGCTACTTGCCTTAATATTTGACTTTGAAAATGCTGCAGCATCTGTACCTCCTCCTATTTGTCCAATAATTCTTTCAAGAAGACTTCCTCCTCCCAAGCTAGCTATTTTTGCTTTAACACTGACCAATTCTGCAGCATTAATGAGCTTTTGAACAACTTCTTTGCTATGGATAGTTCTTGTAGTTGGTTCTTTATTTGAAAATGTAATATCATTCCTACTTTGAATTGCATCTAAATTAATACATTCAGCATTATATTTCCTTAATTCAGCTAAATGAGCTTCTACATAACGATAGGCACCTCTTAAAAAAGCTTCTTCACTACCAAATGAAATTAATCGGATTTCAGTACTTTCTGGTATTAAATCTTTATGCAATTTAAGATATCTTCCAAGTCCTAAAATTATAGCCACAGCACTTAGATTGTCAACTGCACCAGGGACCTTATTAGCCCTTTCTCCAGGTGTTACAAAAAACAGCAACATAATTATCGGTATGATCCCAATTATTAATAACCAAATAGCTAAATTGAAGAAGATTTCATAAATCATAGTAAGATTTACTGAAAATGTGACTAAGGCTAAAAAGAAGAAAATTATAGATGCTAAGAACCAAATTAAAAAAATTGCTAAACCAATATAAATCACAATTGGATAACCATATTTTAAATATTTTAAAAGATTAAATTGTAAAGCACTATCATGATGTCCAGAAAAGATAATAATTTTTTTAATTTCTTTTCTAGATTTTATCTTACCAATAACATTTTGAGATTTCTTTTCTTTAAATAATGGATCAATAAATTCTTTATAACAAAAGAATTCCTCCCAAGTGATCAAAATCGCAAAAATCATTAATACTGGCGGTATTATTGATAGGAACAATACCCATAATGATTCTAAAAAGAACTGGATTAAAAAGAATAAACAAAAAGATATAAAACCGATTAAAATTACGATTTTTATCCAGCCAAGGGCGGCTCTCGGGTGACATTTAAAATGCTCAATTTCTACATCATCACATGTTTCTTCGAGCTCTTTTTTAATAATATCAGCACTTTTTGCTTCTTGGGGGCTACAGGGCATTCGTGGACCGTACTCATCAATTATCTTTTGTATAATATTATACATATAATCTGAATCTTCTTTTAATATATTAATTTCCATAAAATCCCCTTAGCAACATCTGAAATAGAACTTTTTAAAAGAATTTAAATATAAAAATAATCAAAATTTTAAAAAGCTATTCTTAAGATTTTGACTCGTTTAATAAGAATCCTATACAAATTTTCAATGCATTTTCTAATGTTCCTTTTTTGATTTTATCTAATGTGTCTGTAGATTGATGGTAATAACTAGATCGTGTTTTCCAATCTGCAGAATTTAAAAAACCAGCCTTAAGACCTGCTCTAGAAAATGCTGCTGCATCGGATCCCCCGCTTAAACGCCCTAATGTTTTCTCTAACTTCCCTGCACCAAATCGCTTAGCTTTAATGTCAACTAATTCTGTTGCTTTTAATAATTTTTGAATTATTTCTTCAGAATGTCTTGTTCTTGTAGTTGGTTCATATTCTATTATATGAAAACAATCAGGTGTCTCAAGTCCGTCCATATTTACTATTTCCGCATCATATTTCTTTAACTCATCAAGATGAGCTGTTACATATCTAAATGATCCCCTTAAACCAGCCTCTTCACATCCAAAGCTTATCAATCTTACTTCTGTGTTATTTGGAATTATTTCCCTATTATTTTTTAGATATCGTCCAATTCCTTGAACTACTGAACAACTGCTCAAATTATCTACTGCTCCTGGAACTACATTTCCCTTATCTCCTAAAGGTACAAAAAAGTATAATCCAATAATACAAGGGCTTCCTATTATAAGAGTCCAAATCATTACAATTAAAAATATTGATTTTAAACTTAGAAAACCAATAAGAATAAAGATTAAATTTAGAAATGATAGAACCAACCACATTAAAATTATAAATATACCTCCAAATGCAAGAGGTATGAATTTCCATCCTAAAAGTTTCAACAGTTTAAATTCAATAGCCGTATCCATATGACTTGAAAAAATAATAATTTTTTTTAATTCTCCTTCTGGCTTAAACTTACCAATTACATTTTTTGAATATTTTTTGCGAAAAAGAGGGTCAATAAACTCGTTATAGTTAAAAAATTCTTCCCACATAATCAAAAATGGGAATAATATTAGTAGAAAGGAAATTATAGCTATAATTAATAACCAGGAATAGCTAGTAAAAAGTTGATTCAAAAAGTATAATATGATCGATATTAAGACCATAATCATATCCAGTTTAATCCAACCTAAAAATGCTTTCGGATGACAAGTAAATTCTTCTTCTGAAACCTCATCACAATTCTTTTCAAATTCTAACTTGATAATTTTTGCTGCTTCTGCTTCTTGGGAACTACAAGGCATCCTAGGACCAACTTCATCAATAATTCGTTGAACAAAACTATACATATATTTTGAATCATCTTTAGAAAGTTCAATATTCATGATTTATCCAATTTTTCGTATAAAAAAATTTTTAATATATTTAATAAGAAATAATCAAAAAGAAGTTTTTTAAAAAAAAATCAATCCAATTTTGGCAAAAAGAAATGATCTCCTTTGAAGGACAATTTGTATGTCAAAAATGTGGGTATAATATGATAGGATATTACCCAAAATTATGTCCTTTCTGCGGGGCGTCAAATGAAAATTTTATTACTGCAGAAGAATGTTCTAAGAGATATAAAATTATAAGTTCTAATGTAAATGATAATATAAGTTGTTTAAATTCATACCCTTCTTTAGGACTTGAGCATTCTGCCTATAGTATTAAAATCAATAATAACAGGATTTGGATTGATTGCCCATCTACGTTTAATGAAGATTTAGATCCAATGGATAAGATATTATTTACACACCATCATTTTCTTGGAGCATCTAATCTTTATAGAGGATATTATACAGCATTCGTATGGATTCACGAAAATGATTCAAAGCATTCACTTGTAAAGAATTATCATTTTGACAGAAAATTTACCCAAAATTTTAAGCTTTCTGG
>JBHLOG010000251.1:0-3764 GCA_048940765.1 Promethearchaeota archaeon
ACTGAATTTTTTATTATTCTCCGAAATATTTCACTTTTTAAAGACTTTGCTTGATGACCTAAAGCACAAAAAGTTACTCTCCCTTTTCCATATGTTTTTACCCAGATAATCGGTTCGGGTGTAGGATCTTCTTCATCATGGTAATAAGCTTCTGCTAAGACTTTCATATCTCCTTTCATAGAGAAATCATGCCTATAGGGTTCATCATAAAATGTAAAATCTGAAATATTTTTCGTTATTGGATGCTCTTTATCAAGAATTTTAATATCGATATTACACTTTTTTTTGTGTTCAATAAATCTTCCTCCAATCATTTCATAATATTTAGGGTGAGCTTTGAAAGATGCGGATGCTCCATGTACTCCAACAAATCCTTTTCCACTTGAAGTAAAATCTAATAGATTTTTTTCTTGTTCTTCAGTAAATTCACCAAATTGAGTAAAAAAAATAGTTGTATCATAATCAAAAAAATCTTTATTATTAAAGATTTCAACATGTTCATAATTATCAACGATATAATCACTCAAGATTTCTTTGAAATACGAGTAAGTCTTATCCTTTTTAAAGTATCTACCTCTTTGGCATAACAAAATTTTCTTTTTAACCGCCATAAATCATCATGAGAAAAAATGAAAAGTTCTTTATTAAGGGTTCTCTAGTTATTATGTAATGAATTTAATTCCATCCCACAAACAATTTGAAACATTTACTTACAAGAATTTAAAAGATTTAGAAAAAAAAATTATCGAATTGGGTTTAGATATTCCAATATATCCTCGATTAGAAATCCTACAACAAAGAGTACATGCCCACAATTTATTTGTACCTAATAGACTAGCAATTCAGCCAATGGAAGGCTTTGATGCTAATTCTGATGGATCTCCTGGAAAATTAACATATAGACGATATGAAAGGTATGCAAAGGGTGGAGCAGGTTTAATTTGGTTTGAGGCTACAGCAATAAACCATGAATGTCGTTCAAATCGTCATCAATTGGTATTATCAGAAAAGAATTATGAAAAATTTGAAAGGTTTGTTTCATTTATAAGAGATATTTCTAATAGAACTCTTAAAGAATTAGGTTTTGTACATAAAAGCGTTTTAATTCTACAATTGAACCATTCTGGAAGATACTGTGTAAGAGATGATAGAAAATACCCTATAAGAGCTTATTATAATCCTATTTTAGATGATACTAAAGGAATATCAAAAGGAGAAGGTTCTGTAATATCTGATGGTGACTTAAAAGACTTAGAAGATATTTGGGTTCAGAAAGCGATTTTAGCAAAAGATGTAGGATTTGATGGAGTAGATATTAAATCGTGTCATGGTTATTTAATTCATGAATTATTTAGTTCAAGACTCCGAAAAGATTCTAAATATGGAGGAATATCTCTTGAAAACAGAGCAAGATTGTTTTTAAATATCATAAAGAAATTGAATAAAAAACTGAAAAATGAAAGGGATTTTAAAATAACCACAAGAATGAGTGTTTATGACGGAATTCCGTTCCCTAATGGATTTGGAGTCAAAGAAGACGAAAATGAAAATTTTCCAGCATCAATAGATCTTACTGAGCCTTTACAAATAATTAATAAACTCTATAAACAAGGAGTAAGATTAATTAATATTTCAGCTGGGAATCCTCATTACAAACCTCAAATTACACGACCATTTGATAAACCAATAAAGGGAGGCATATTACCAGCTGAACACCCATTATATGGTGTGAATAGACTTTTAAATTTAGCAACTTTAATTAAAAATCATTTACCAGAGGATATGGTAGTTGTTGGTTCCGGTTATTCATATCTACGCCAATTTGCAGGTTATATCGCTGCCGGTATGGCCCATGAAAAAAGAGTAGATATTTGCGCATTTGGAAGAATGGCACTTGCAAATCCTGATTTTCCAAAACAAATTTTCCAAGAGGGAAAAATTAATGAAAATCAAGTGTGTATTGCTTGTTCAAAATGTTCGGAGTTAATGAAAAATAATCAAAATGTTGGGTGTGTTACAAGGGATCCCCAATATCAGAATTAAATTTTTTTAGAGAAAGTTATTTTAAACCTTAAATCGAATTTAATATATTAAAAAGATTCAATATTTTCAAATTAGAAGATAATGGGGATATTCAAAAATCGTAAGAAGATTATTAGATCTCTCTCCTATTCAATATTAATCGTTCTAGGTCTTACATTTTTTTGGAAAATTGTTTTTCCGAGCAGTTTCGGAGGATTTTTTATATTTTTTGCCTTTGGATTTTATTATCTAATATCAACTAACATTTTTAGTAATATTATTATAATTTTATTTTTGATTTATTTATCGTATAAAATTTTTAGCTTAAATATTAATAGAAATAGGAAAATAAAGAAATCTCCAAAATTATTCTTTTTATTTCTAATATTGATCTTACCCCAATTTTTTATTTCTGAACACAATTATCCTTCTCCCAAATTAAGTCAAGAAGAATGGGAATTTTCGATGAGAACTGATTTCAATCGTACTGTCGATTTATTTGAATCATTTAATGCTACAGAGGGATATAAACAACGACAAACTATATACTTAAGTGGTACTAATAATAGTAATCATGTATATGCCCAACCTGCTCGAGTCTATCAAGGTTTGAATGTTAGTGAAATTGATATTGAGTTATCTCTATATAGAATTTATAACTTTCAGGATTGTCTTGATTTTACATTAAATTCTCTTGTGCGTCTAATTTATATTGATTTAAATAGGAGTATATTAAGTTCAACTATAAGAAATAAAGTTTGTGATGCTTTTGGGAAAGCACAATATTGGTATACTGAAGGAAGAACTAGTGATCAAATATTTTATACAGAAAATCACCAAATCCTTTATCACACTGCTGAATTACTCATAGGACAACTATTTCCTAATGATACTTTTGTTAATTCAAACATGACCGGTCTTGAACATGTAAATCACGCATTACCGTTAGTAAAAAGATGGCTTGATTGGCGAGCGCAATTTGGGTTTTCTGAATGGCACACTGATACATATTATGTACAAGATATTGCTGCACTTGTTAATTTAGTAGACTTTTCGGAAGATCCTGAGATTATTTATAAAGCGGCTATGGTATTGGATATTATAAGTTTTGATTTCGCTAATAATTATTTCAATGGGAGATTTGCTACAACTCATGGTCGCGTTTATGATCGTACAAAAGTAGGAAAAAGCGTAGTATCTCCACCTTCTCATGATAGTACTTCGGAGGTTGCGTGGATTATGTTAGGGCTTGGAGAACATAACCCTAATGACAAAAATAATCTTGCTGCAGTTGCATTAGCTACAAGTGATCATTATGCCCCTCCACCTATATTAGAAGATATAGCTAATAATGCAACTCTGTATAATGAACATAAGGAACGTAATAGTATAAATATGAATGACGGGTCGGTTTACAACCTGAATTATAATGAAGAGGATCTTATGATCTGGTTGGGAATGACCGCAGTTTATGCTCCGCAAACTATTAAAGAAAACTTTGATCTTGTTGAAAAATACAATATAAAGTCAGATACAATTTATGGTCCTAAACTTCTTGCAGATTTTTTCAAGGTAGCTTCTTTTTTACATGGAATAACTCTTAATCAATACTCTGATAAGATGAAATTAATAACTCAGGGTATCTGTTTAGAAACTTCAAATACATATACATATCGAACACCATATTACCAACTTTCTGGGTCCCAAGATCATCAAAAGGGTATGAATAATTATCAAGAACA
>JBHLOG010000077.1:0-15775 GCA_048940765.1 Promethearchaeota archaeon
AACACTATTTTAGCTGCTTTAGCAACGGAAACAGACAGAATAAAGTTGGGTCATATTGTTATGTGCAATTCATTTCGTAATCCGGCTTATTTAGCGAAAGTAATATTGACTTTGGATCATATTTCTAATGGTCGTATTTTACTATGGTTGGGAGCGGGGTGGTTTAAGGATGAGTATGAGGCTTATGGTTATCCGTTCCCTTCACCAAAAAGAAGAGTTGATGAATTAGAAGAATCACTTATTATTTATAAGAAAGTTTTTACAGAAGATGAAACTAACTTTGAAGGAAAATTTTGGAAATTAGAGAAACACGTGAATTTTCCTAAATCAATTCAGAAACCTCGCCCGCAGATTGTTGTTGGAACAAATACTGGCAAAAGAATGATCGATATTGCGTGTAGAGAAGCAGATGGCGTAAACCTTGCATATAATCTTCCTCGAGAGCAAAAAAGATTTAGAGAATGTATTTCTACGATTAATGAAAAATTAGAGAAATATGATCGCGATCCAACGAAATTTGAAACCTCTATTTATACTAAAATCGCGATTGTAGACAGCCAAGAAATGCTTGAAAACATAAGAAAAGAGAAAGGTATCTTTAAATCCAATATGAAATACCAATTCATGGGTAATGTTAGAGCTATTCAAGAAAAAATACATGAATTTGAAGACTTAGGCGTAAAAAAAATGGTTGTTATTGTAAAAAGTCCAGAAATGGAGGATCCTATTAATTTTTTTGCCAAAGAAATAATGTAATTAAAAGATTCAATTGATTAATTTTTCAAAGGAATTTTCATTAAAATCAGACTCTGAATTTACCTTTCCATTAAAAAAGAAATAAATTTTAAGGATTAAGCAATGGCCCTAATTCTTTAATTTGATGAGTAAATTCAGTGATAACTTCAGCAAATCGTTTTCCCTCAGATGCGCTTATCCATTCAAGTCTAAACCTTTTATCAAGATTGAACATTTTAAGTATTTCTCTAAAACGTTCAAATCGATCTTTTGCAAATTCATTTCCTTTAAGATAGTGACAATCACCGATATGACAACCTGTCACGATAACCCCATCAATACCATCTTTAAATGCCTCTAAAATGAAGGATGGATCTACTCTACCAGAACACATTACACGTACAATTCGTATAGTAGATGGATATTGAAAACGAGATACCCCAGCTAAATCTGCACCGGCATAACTACACCAATTACAACAAAAACACAAAATGTTTGGGTTAAATTCTGCAATTTTTTTCTTCTTTGTTGCTTTACTTGTCATTTGAATCCAATTTTTTTAAACTTTTTTTTAATTTTGGGCTAATAGTGCCGAAATCATTGCGCTAATTTGTTCAAAACCAAAGTGTTTTATAACGATTGTAGAATTAGGACATTGCGCACCACATGTTCCACATCCCTTACAAAGTGCAGGATTTACATGAGATTTTTTTATAGTTATTTTGAAATCTTCAAATACTCTTTCTTTCTCAATTAATTCTATAGCATTAAATTGACAAACTTCAACGCAGCTACCACAACCAATGCAATTTTCTTCTATTACAGCAGCTACAAGACCAGATGTCACAATTTTTTCAGCACTTAAAACTTTAACTGCTTGAACCGCAGCTCCATTTGCTTGAGCTATTGATTCTCTAATATTTTTAGGTGAATGTGCACAACCACATAAAAATATACCATCAGTAGCAAAATCTATTGGTCTTAATTTAACATGTGCCTCTAAAAAGAATTTATCTTCATTAAAAGGAACCTTCAACATTTTTGCTAAATCTTCATTTTCTTTTTGGGGAGCTATAAATCCTGTACTTAATACAACCAAATCTGGATTTACTTTAAGTTGTCCTAAATCGGGATTATTAATTAAAATATTTAACTCTTTATTTTTAATATTTAATTCAGGGGGATTTTTTTCATCAAATCGAACAAAAATTATCCCTCTTTCTCTTGCTAAGTTATAATACTTTTCTTTAAAACCATAAGTACGAATATCACGATATAAGATCACTATTTCCAAATTTGGGTTGACTTTTTTTGCTTTTATTGCATTTTTAATGGCCTCGGAACAACATACTCGACTACAATATGGATGTTCTTCATTTCTAGACCCAACGCATTGTATCATTGCTATTGATTTTAATGTGTTTACATCATCAGAGGTAGCAAGATTTTTTTCAAATTCAGTTTGGAGTAAAATTCTTTGATCTTTTCCATATTGATATTCTTTTGGTTGATACTCTTTAGCTCCAGTAGCTACGATAATTATTCCATGTTCAAGATCTACACTCTTTTTATCTTTTCCATAAGTTATATTAGTAGTAAAGTTTCCAATATATCCTGATATTGAATTAATTTGAGTATTTTTGTAAATGTGAATTAAATTATTATCTTCAACTTTTTTAATTAACTTTTTGAGATATTCTTGAACGTCATCATTTTCAAGAGTTGAAAAAATGTTTTTAGCAAATCCACCCAGAGAATCTTCTTTTTCAATTAAGAATACTTCATAACCTTGATTAGCTAGATTTAGTGCTGCTGACATACCTGAAATTCCTCCTCCAATTATTAAACCTTTATTAATTACATTGATTTCGTGTTCTTGTAATGGAATTAATTTTCTAGCTTTGGCTACTGCCATTCTTAGTAAGTCTTTTGCTTTTACGGTAGCATTTTCAGCTTCATGCATATGAACCCATGAACATTGATCTCGAATATTAACCATTTCAAAAAGGTATTTATTTAAGCCAACCTCCCTAATGGTTGCTTGAAATAAAGGTTCATGAGTTCGTGGGGTACAAGAGGCTACAATAACTCTATTTAATTGATTTTTTTCTATTTTTTCTTTAATGTTCGTTTGAGTATCTGCAGAACACGTGTAAAGATTATGTTCTGCATAAACCACATTGGGTAATGTCTTAACATATTCCACAACTTCAGGAACATTTACAACACCTCCGATGTTAATTCCACAATGGCATATGAATACCCCTATGCGAGGCGGTTCATCACTCACATCTAATTCTTCAGGAAGCTCTTTTTTTGAGACTAATCTATTCCTTGCTTCTGATAAGAGAACATTCACACGACCAGCAGCGGCGCTTCCTTCTATAACGGTTTCTGGAATATCTTTTGGAGATGCAAACGCCCCACATACATAAATACCGGGTTTTGAAGTCTCTACGGGAGTAAAAGTCTCAGTTTTACAAAAACCATATTCATTTAATTGAATATCTAATTTCTTTGCTAATTCTTTTGCTTTTTGATTAGGTTGCATACCTACAGAGAGAACAACTAAATTAAAAATTTCATGAACAATTCTTCCATTTTCTGTTTCATAAAATAGTTTTAAATCTTTAGAATTGGGGATTTCCTCAATATTGGATATTCTACGCCTTATATATCTTACGCCATATTCTTCTTTCGCTCGTTCAATATATTTGTCAAAATCTTTACCGTATGCACGAATATCCATTGTGAAAATGGTTGGTTCAACAATATTCATGTGTTCCTTAGCAATAACTGCTTCTTTTGTAGTATACATACAACATACTGAAGAACAATAATCAATACCATGTAGCTTATCTCTCGAGCCAATACATTGTAAAAATGCGATTTTTCTTGGAATAATCCCATCAGAAGGACGAAGTATCAAACCTGCATGTGGACCGCTAGCACTTAATATACGTTCAAATTGAGTGCTAGTAATTACATTTAAGTATTTACCATAACCTAGTTGTTTTAAGGGAGATGGATCATACTCATCAAATCCAATTGCGAGTACTACCGCACCCACATTCAATTTAAGATTTTTATCTTTAAGCTCATAATTTATAGCTTGAGCTTTGCATAATCCTTCACAAACACCACAACCAATACATTTATCTTTATTAATTGAAAAAACTAAAGGTACTGCTTGAGGAAACTTAACAGAAATTGCACTCTTGTTGGAGAGACCTTTATTGAATGTATCAATTGCTTCTATAGGACATTTTTGAGCACATACTCCACATCCTGTGCATTTATTTTGATCTAAAAAGAGAGTTTTTTGAATTAGACCTACTTTGAAATTCCCTGGTTCTCCTTCAATTTTTTCAAGACTTGAATTTATTAAAATATCGATATTTTCATGACGACCAGTTTGTACCAATTTCGGTGCAAGAATGCAGATTGCACAGTCATTCGTTGGAAAAGTTTTATCTAATTGAGACATTACTCCCCCAATGCTAGTTGTAGATTCAGATAGATATACTTTATACCCCGAATCAGCTAAATCTATAGAAGTTTGAATACCAGCAATTCCTCCACCTATAACTAAAACAGCACCGACTTTTTCCATTATTTCCCCTCCTGAATTGAAATAAAGGTTGGTATTTCTTCATAGATTTTATCAAGATCTACTAAACCTCTTTGTCTTAAGGCTACAATATGATTTAGTACTTTATTTGGCTCAATTTGAATCTCTTTAGAAATTTCTGGAACGGATTTAGCCTTAATTTTAATTTTTAATAATATTTTGTTTCGAATAAACTCATTATATAAAGTTACATCAAGAATTTGTTCAAATTTTTCTTTTGGAATTATTTCATTATATACATTACCTTCTGTTGTTATTTGTCTTTCTCTGCTCACCAGCGTTCTTAATCGAGAATCTGACAATATAGACTTTATTATAACAAAATTTTCAGTTAATTCTTTTTTTAATTTTTTATTTTTAATAGGAGAAGGACCTAAATTAATTATATGTTCATTGAATTCATTTACGAGTTGAGCAAACCTATTACCTTCTGATGCTGAGACCCAATCCAACCGAAAACGCTCAGAATATCCAATATAATTTAATAATTTACTTAACATTTTCATTTTTATTTCTGCTTCATAGTTACCGCTAATATAATGGCAATCGCCGGGATGACAACCTAATACTAGAACTCCATCAACATTGTTAGAAAAAGCTTCAGCTATAAAAATAGGATCAACTCTACCACTACACATAACTCTAATTATTCTAATATTGGTAGAATATTGAATTCTACTTACACCTGCGAGGTCAGCCCCAGCATAAGAACACCAATTACATAAAAATCCTAAAATTTTAGGTTTAAATGACAATGGTTTATTCTCCTCCATAAGCAATAATTTCTGATAAAATTTGTTCATTTGTAAAGTGATGAACTATGATGGCATTTTCCGGACAGCTTGCACCACATACTCCACATCCTTTACAAAGTAACTTATTTATGACCACTTTATCCTCTTCATTCTTAGAAATAGCATTATAAGGACAAAGCTTTATACAAACTTTGCATCCTACACATAATTCGCTATTTACTTCCGCTACTAAACCTGAAGCAATTATATCTTTTGAACTTAGATATCTACTTGCCCTCCCAGCAGCCCCATTTGCTTGAGTGATTGACTCTTGAATGTGTTTAGGCCAGTGGGCACACCCACATAAAAAGACTCCATCTGTAGCAAAATCAACTGGTCTGAGTTTTACATGAGCTTCTAAGAAAAAACCGTGTTTATCTGTAGGTACTTTCAACATTTTTGCTAATTCTTTTGAATCATTTTCAGGAATCATAGGAGGAGATAAAATGATCAAATCTGTTTCAAAAGTAATATTATCCTGTAAATTCGTATCAAATACCTTTATCTTATATTTTTCATGTTTATTGTTTACTTTCTTAATTTCTGGTGGCTTATTTATATTATATCTCAGAAGTATAGCATCTCCTCTTCGATCAAAAAGATATTCTTCAAATTCCTTTTTAGCCATTTGGAAGTCTCTATAGAGGACGATCATTTCGAGATCTGGTTTTAATTCTTTTAAGATATTCATATTTTTTATAGCAACCGCACAACAAATATTCGAGCAATATGTAATTCCTTCTTTTTCTCTTGCATTTACACATAAAATTGTTGTAATACGTTTAATATTATCAAGCCAAGATTGATCTTTACTATTCAATCGTTTTTCTAATTCCATCTCGGTAATAACATTAACATTTTTATCATTATATTGGTTAAACCCTATAGGTTTTAGCTCTTGACCTCCAGTAGCAATAATAATAACACCAACTTTCAGATCACTTATTTGATTTTTGGAATCAATAATAGAAATTTCATAATTACCAACATATCCTTTTATCGCTTTAACTCTGGATTCTAAATAAACATGAATATTATTATTTTTTTCAACATTTTTTTTAATCTCTTTTAAAAATATTGAAGCATCTTCTTGAGTTGGATATAGTAGGTATAAATTATTCAAGATTCCTCCAAGGATCTTTTCTTTTTCTACAAGATAAACAGAATATCCTTGATTAGCAATATTTAAGGCAGCAGTCATTCCTGATACACCACCACCAATTATTAACGCTTTTGGTATAACTGACAGTTTTGGTTCTTGTTGTGGTCTTAATAATCTAGATTTAGCAATAGTCATTTCGATTAAGTCTATCGCTTTCTCAGTGGCAAATTCCTTTTCGGTCATATGAACCCAAGAACACTGATCACGTATATTTGCCATTTCAAAAAGGTACTTGTTTAAACCAGCTTCTTGACACGTTTCTTGAAATAATGATTCATGCGTTCTTGGAGTGCATGATGCCACAATAAATCGATTTAAATTATATTCTGCAATTACTTCTTTAATTCGTTGTTGAGAATCACTAGAACATGAATATAAATTATCTTCACAAAACACAACATTAGGTAATGATTTTACGTGGTCTACAACTTGAGGAATGTCAACATATTTTCCAATATTAATTCCACAATGACAGATCAGTACACCGATTTTTGGTTCTTCTGCTATATCAACTTCTTTTTCCGGTATATCGAATATCTTTTCTTTTATCTGGGTATATTTAGCAGAACTGAGTAAAGCTGCCACTTGTGAAGCAACACCACTAGAATCAGCTACAGTTTCTGGGATGTCCATTGGGCCTTGACAAAATCCTGCTAAAAAAATACCACTTTTTGAAGATATTGATTTAGTAAAATGATTTTGTTCCTTAAAGAAATTATATTCATCTAAGTTAATGCCTAAAATTTCTGCTAATTCTTTTGTTCCACTAGAAGGAACTAAAGGTGTAGCTAAAACAACTAAATTTGCTCGAAAATGATTAAGTAATCCAGATTGTAGATCTTCATAATGAATTATCAAATCTTTTGTCTCCGGGTCTTCTATGATTTTACTAATTTTAGTGTGGAAATATTTTACTCCGTATTCATCTTGAGCTCTCTGAGTAAATTCATAGAAATTTTTACCATATGCTCTAATATCATGTCGAAATACAAAACATTTGGAATTTTCTGAGTGTTCTTTTGTTATTATTGCTTCTTTAGCGCTATACATACAACAAACTGATGAGCAATAAGGGACTCTTTGTTGTAAATCTCTTGAGCCTGCACATTGTATAAAAGCAATATTTTCTGGTTCTGTTTTATCACTTGGACGCAAAACACGTCCGCCAAATGGTCCAGATGCACATAAAATCCTCTCATATTCTAAACCATTTACCACGTTTTCATAATTATAACCCCATCTAGAAGTTAGCTCGTCTCCAAGCATATCAAATCCAGTTGCTACTACAATTGCTCCGACATTTAATTCAATTTCTAGAGGTTTTTGTTCGAAGTCTATCGCTTCAGCTTTACAAATTTTTTGGCATACTCCACACACATCTCTTGTTAATTTTAAACACATTTCAGGATCAATTAAGTAAATAGGAGGTACTGCCTGAGGAAATGGAATATACACAGATTTTCTCTTGCCCAGATTCATATCAAAAAGATTAGGTGCTTCAATTTTCGGACATTTAGTAGCACAGTCCCCACAACCTTTACACTTCGTTTCATCAATATATCGAGGTTTCTTAAGTATTTTTACTTTAAAATTTCCTGGCTCTCCCTCAACTTTTTGGACTTCATGATAAGTCATTAATTCAATATTAGGATTACGAAATACTTCAACCATTTTAGGTGCTAAAATACATAAACTACAATCTAAAGTGGGGAATGTTTTATCGAGCTGGGCCATTCTACCACCAATTGAGGGTGATTTCTCTACAAGATAAACTTTAAAACCCATTTCAGTTAAATCTAAAGACGATTGAATTCCAGCTATTCCTCCTCCAATAACTAATACAGCACCTTCCAAAACTACTTTACCTCCACATTTTTATCAGAATTCACTATTTCAATCTTATCCACTAAAAATTCTGAAAAATCTAAGATATCTACTGAAGAGAAATCATCATAATCCTTTTTTAGACAGGTTAAATGCATGCGGCATTTTGGACATGAGGTAAGCATCTTTGTTCCAATAGTTTTAGCTTCTGAAAGACGCTTATATCGTAAAGCTTTAGATCGCTCGTTACAATTCATCCAAGAATTAACTCCGCAACAATATGAATTTTTTTTATTATGTTCCATTTCCTTAAATTCATAACCTATACTTTTAAACTGCTGAAAAATTTCTCGAGAGTGTTCAACAATTTTATTATCTTTTGGCAGAAATCTGCTTAACCTACACGGATCGTGATAGGTAAACGGGATGATTTCATTCGATTTATGTGGATTTTTAAAATTAATTTTATTGTTTTTCCACTTTTCATAAATATATTCAATTAAATGTTTTACCTTGAATTTCTTATTAAAATCTTCAAATAATTTTGGATAATCAATACTAAATGTTCTATAGCATTCAGCACAAGCGGTTATAATTGTAGAGATTCCTGTCTTTTCGAACAAATTCATATTTTTCTTTGCTAATTCAATAAAAGTTTCGAATTTCCCTTGACCCCAATATAGATCATGACCACAGCAAGTTTCTTCTTTCAGAATTACGATTGGCTCTTTTTCAATCTGGCATAATATTTTTAATGTACTTTCTGCTATAGAATCTGAATTTTCAAATTCAAAATTGAAAAAGGGTAGACACCCTACATAATATAGAATATTACCTTTATCTGAAACTTTGCAACCTTTTGGAATCCAATTTAAAGGTCGTTCAATTTTAATATTTTGTTGACTCATAATTTCAGACATCAATGGATAAAGTCCTTTATGAGCAACGACTCGATCAAGATTTTGAATATCAATCATACGCATTTTATATCGAGCCATTCTAACAATATCCGCAAAATTGATATCTTTAGGACACATCTGAAGGCAACTATTGCACATTAGGCAATCCCATAATACCCCATTTTTTATGATTTCATCTTCAAAACCTTCTAATATCATCATTATTATTCTACTAGGGGTAAATTTCTGAACTTTACTAATTTGACATACACCAGAACAACGAGCACATTGATAACATTTTTTCAGCAAATTAGTTAAGTCCGGCTCATATATCTTTCTTAAATAGAAATCAATATCATAGTTATCTTTCTTTACTTTCTTACTTGTTTTTATTTCGGTTATTTAAATAACACCTTTATCTTATGCTTTTTTCAATTCGATTGGTTTACAATTTTTTCTTTTACTTCCAGCAATCCTTTCTAGAAGAGGTTGACCAGGTTTAACATCTTTCAAGTTTTTTGATTCAATTATTCCTGCTTTAATTGCATCTTTATAGAGATTTTCACCTTTTTTTGTTCGTGTAATTACTGTAGACCAACCACTAGGGGAGCCTATGGAACCAACACTTATGTCGCTAAAATCCGCTGTTAAATCCTCACAATAATGACAATTATGGCGGGCGTAGGATTTAACATCATTCAGAGGTACCTTTAAATCTTCACCAGAATCCAAATAAATGATAAATTTTCCACCACTTATATCCATTTTCGTAACTTTTTTAAAATCTTTTTGAAATTGTTCATTAATTAAATCAAGGACGCCCTGATAAGGAAATGATTCCATACAAAAAAGTCCTATTCTATATTTTATGTTTTTGAAAAAGGGTAATCCACTTGGAAATAAAGTACCCTTTTCTAAAGCATTCATCATACAAGGAACACCTACAACTGCAATATTTTCATATTTTTTCGTTTCATCTATAATACTCAATGTTGAGGCATTAGCATATTTTGTTCCGCTTGTTTTATAAAGATCTTTAACACTTTCTACTATTATTGGCTCTGGTTTCCATAATTCTTTCGAATGTTGTACTGCTACAATTGCATCAACTAATTTGTTGTTTAGTAGGTATTCAAGTAAAGACGTAACAATTCCACCATCTTGTCTCACTTTTTTAATTTCATCCTTAGTGGTGCTGGCAGAATATGTATTAATATACCCATTAATTTCTTCTGAAAATTTTGAAGATTTATCAAGTTTGTTTATGTTTTTACCCGCTTGTTCAATTGAAAATGATCGTGGGCAAACTGAATAGCATAGACCGCATTTCATACAAATTTCATCATCAATTTCTAAAGTATCTGCTGTCACTTTAATGGCATTTACTGGACAAATTGATGAACACCAGCCACATTGACAGCATACTTCAGCTCTAAAAACTATTGAAACAGGTTTAAAATAATACTCTTTAAAATCGTCCGGAAGTGTTTTTACTTGGTATCTGAAAAAATATTCTTTTTCCTCTACTTCCTTTTCTTCCCCTTTTATTTTCTTTATAACTTTATGAGTTTTAACCTCAATGATTTCCTCAATATAGCCTTGTTCCTTTAAATAAATAATGTCTCGAATTACATTTTCAGGTGGAAATTTCTTCACAACCTTTACGATCTCCTCTAAGAATAACGGTTTTTGACCTTTTAACTGTTCTAACAGTAATTTACGCTCCGTTTCCGCATCAATCATTGAATCTAAAATCTGATAAAATTCTTCTTCTGAATATTTCCCAACTTTCAAGATCTCTTCTTTAGCCTCGAAAAAGGCTCGAACCTGAAAATTTTCAATCGCTCTATAGGTCGCATCCATCAAATTTTTAGGAGATATCCCCTCAAAATTTAATTCTTTTACAATTTGAACCATATTCCACCCTTTTAAATTACATCTTATTAAAAATTTTATTTCTTATTGAATACTATTTAAAAACCCCTTCCCTTGCTGGGCTAGTCTTCTTATAACTAGATTTTTTTTATAAGAATCATTCTGCCGGGGTAGTTATAGCTTGTTTTGTTTTAATTTTCATCTCTTTTTCAGGTATTTTAAGTGGATTTATTCCTGCTTTTTTTACCTTTTCTAAAGCATCTTCCACGCTTCTCACAAATTTCTCTGATTCTGCCCCACTTAACCAGTACATGTTGATTCTTTGAGATCCGAAACCTCTAGATTCTAAGATTCTATTTGCTAGTTCTACATGTCGTTCAGCTATGAGATTTCCATTTTTAAATTGACATTCATTACGACGTCAACCTACAAGCATGACACCATCAGCTCCCGCGCGAATACTATATAAGATGTGTCTAACATCAATTCTCCCTGTACATCTTATCTTGATTATTTTTATAGCAGGGGAGTACTTCAATCGAGAAACACCTGCTAAATCAGCTGCGCTGTAACCTCATTTTAAGCAAGCAAAAACAATCATTTTAAGAGAATTTTCCATGTTTGTTTAACCACCTCCTAAAAGGCCATCAATTTCAGCAAATAATTGGTGATCTCGATAATATCTGATATCTATTGCATGAGTAGGACAACAGGTAGCACAAATGCCACACCCATCACAATTTATCTCATCAATAAACGCTCCAATATCTTTCTCAATCCTAATAGCATTTTTGGGACATTCTTTTTCACATCGTCTACAAGAAATACAGAATTCGCTATCCACTTCAGCCGTTATTAACTCGATGTCAATTTCTCCTGGTGATGTTAATTCAGCAACTTTACTAGCTGCCGCTCTAGCTTGAGAAACTGAATATGAGATATTTTTTGGTCCTTGAGCAAATCCTGCTATAAAAATTCCTTTTGACTTTGTTTCTTGCGGCATAAGTCCGAAATGTGATTCTGTGAGAAATCCGTACATATTAGTATCAAGATTTAAAACATCTACAATCTGCTGAGTACCTTTTGAAGGAAGTGCGGCAGTTGATAATACTACTAAATCTGCATCAATTTTTACAATCTTATCTGTAAGTGATGAATATACTCGAACTTTGATGTTTTTTGTTTCGGGATCTTCGGAGATCTCACCTACTTTCCCTCGTATCATGGTGATTCCCGCTTCTTTAGCTCGTTCATAATATTCTTCAAATCCTTTTTCAGGAGTCCTTATATCAATATAACAAATAGTTATATGAGCATCGGGAAATTCTTCTAAAAGTAATCGTCCATTCTTAAGAGCAAGCATGCAACACACACCACTACAATAAGTTCGGTCAGTTTCTCGACTTCCTACACATTGTATAAATACAATTTCTTTAGGTTTCTTATTATCTGAAATTCTATGTACATGGCCTTCAAGTGGTCCATTTGGAGCCAATATTCGTTCTAGTTGTGGTTGAGTTATAACATTTTCAAATTCTCCATATCCATATTCACCAAAAGGTTCGTATATATCCCAACCAGTAGCTATAATGATTGTTCCAACATCAACATTAATCTCCTTTGGTTCTTGACTAAAGTCAATAGCATCCAATTCACAGGCGTCTACACATGAAAAGCATTCTATACAAGCATTTCTATCAATGTCATATAGAAATGGTACAGCTTGACCGAATGGTATATCAATTGCTCTTCTTGCACCTAGATTTTCGTCGAAGTAATTTGTTGTATAAATTGGACACACTTCAGCGCAAGCACCACATCCATTACATTCATCAGTGGTATAGCGAGGTTTCTTTTCAATTGTTACACTATAATTACCAACATAACCTTCAATTTTCTTTACTTCACTAAAACTTAATAATTCAATATTCTCATTCCTATTTACTTCTAACATTTTAGGACCGCAAATTCATATTGCACAATCATCTGTAGGAAAAGTTCTGTCCAATTGAGCCATTCTACCTCCTATCGTGGTTTTATGATCAACCAAGTAAACTTTAATACCCTGATTTGCAAGATCCAACGCTGCGTTCATACCACTAATCCCACCTCCAACAACTAATGTCGCCTTGGTAACTGGAACCGTTTTAATGGGAACTGGTTCTAATCGTTTAACTCTTTCAATACCACTTTTTACTAAGATTTTGGCTTTTTCTAACGCTTCTTCTTTACTATCAGTGCACCAACTGCAATGTTCTCGAACATTAACCATTTGAAAGTAATAAGGATTTAAATCTGTTTTAGCAATGGTTCCACGATAAATAACCTCATGAGTACGAGGTGTTCAAGCTGATGCAACAATTCTATTTAAATTCTTTTCCTCAATATCTTCTATTATTTCTTTTTGAGCATTATCAGTTCATAAAAAAGCATTCTTCTTAGCAATTACAACATCATCAAAATTTTTGCTAACATAATCCACTAATTCATCGCAATCCACTTTACTTCTAATATTTATCCCTCATTGGCAAGCATAGTATCCAATCCGATGATTTTGGTTATTACTCATGTATTTTTACACATCCACCTCATAGTTTTTATACAGAAATGTATATACTTCAATTTCTGGAATTTATTTCTGATAATTTCCTATATCGTATATAGATTCTTATTTTAAGATCGAAATTAAATATTTTTTTTTAAAATTTATTCATTTTTAATATTTTTAATTTTATCTATTTATCGATGTTAGCAAATTTAATGATTGTGATTACAAATTTAAACCGGTTTTTCTTTATTGAAAAGATTAAGACTTGGAAATTATCGGAAATGTTAAAGATTGAAGGAAATATTGATCATTTTCAAACATATTTGTTAAAAAATTGAATCTTATTATTAAAAAGAAAAAGTAAATCAAAAAAAGCGATTTATTAACAAAATTTTTTTTAAATTTATTAATTGATTTTTAAATTAACAGTTTTATTATTACTTAAATATTCTTTATAATAGTGAGATTTACTTAAAAGGTATTTTTGTGCTATTGGTTTAAACATAATATTAAAAAATCGTGGAATTGCAACTTTTTTTCTTACTGCATTAAAATAATCATCAAGGGTATACCTTTGATAATTCAGAAGTGCTTGACTTTTGTCTGTTGTCATAAAACCACAGTGAAATCCCCTCTCCTGCCTGAAAGCTTCTTCAGGTAAAAAATCGTGTCCAATACCAAAAATATTCAGCATTTCATTAAGATATTCGTGATATGTAATACGGCATTGTTCTCCCCCTGCTATATGTAAAATCTCTCCCCAGATTTTTTCATTTTCAACAGCATTAGCAAGAGCAAGACCCACATCTTTAGTATCGCAGATTTCGATACATGTTTCGAGTGGCATTTCAAACATTAATGGATCCATTTGCAGTTTATTCAAAGATACTATGTATGTTAACCGAAAGATTACCCATTCCAAATTTGAATTTTTAATTAATTGTTCACATTTTACTTTTTGTTTAGCATATTCATCATCAGAATTTGGGTTTATGGGGTCGTCCGGAGTTATTAAAGGATTCTCAAGGCGATCACCATATACAGCAACTGAAGAGGTAAATATAAGCCGTGGTTTTTTGGGATGGTTTTGCATAACCTCGATAATATTTGCAGTTCCTCCTACGTTTACCGATTCTGCAAATTTCGGCTTTTTATCTGCAAGTGGAGGAATAATTGCAGCAATATGTATTACGATATCTCTATCAGAAACAGCGCGTTGTACGTCTTTAGGATTTCTTATATCTCCCCAAACGACTTTTACATCTTTTCTAAATTTATGTGCTAGTCTATTATTTCTTTTAGTTTTAATATCAAAAACTCTAATATCATAATTTCTTTTAATTAATTCTTTTAAAGTACTTAATCCAACATTACCAAATGCACCTGTAAGCAAAATTTTCAAAATTACCACCTTTAAACCTGTAACTGACTAATATTAACTTTTAAAGCTAATCACTATAAGAAATATATTCTTATACCATCAATCTTTATTCCTTTGGGAGAAATTAGATTGACCCTTAATAATATTATATAAGAATTTGTATTTATACTATAGGGTTGCGATCGCAACCTATAAAAAGAGATAAGAATTTGAATATATATAGGACATTAATTTGAACGAGTAAAAAAGTAATGAAAGTTATACGATTGCAAATACCTGGTAATTTTCTTGAACATATTGGGTTTGCTGAATTATTTCAAGAATTAGAGTTTGTAGAAATATTAAATGCCTTTCAATATGATCAAACCCATTTTTTTGCTTTACAAAAAATTAGATTTAAACATGAAATTGAAGGAGCTATAGAGAAGTATATAAAATCTTATTTTCAACCGGAAGCTTTTCAACTCTTAGCTCAATCTGGTAAGGAAATTATTTGTATTATGAATCAAAGTAATAAGTCAGGATTTTTTCCTATTTTTGATTCAGGACCTTGGGCTCTTTTGTTCCCTATTCACATTTCTCACCAAATTCTTCTAATAAACATCATTTCTCAAAATGAATATATAGAGAACTTATTTAACATAATTTCATCGTTTACAAAGAATTTCAAGATTATGGGAATGACAGATGTCGATAAATTAGATAAGTTTGATAATACTCTTTGGAAATCTGCTATACCTTTTCCAGAATTTACTAAACGTCAGAAAGATATTGCCACTTATGCTGCTAAAAATGGCTACTTTAATTCACCTAAAAGAATTAGTGCCTCTAAAATAGCAGATCATTTTGGGATTACTATTTCAGCTGTTAATAAATTTCTAAGGAAAGCAGAAAACAAAGCAATGGAATTTTTTTTTGGGAGATAT
>JBHLOG010000078.1:0-15590 GCA_048940765.1 Promethearchaeota archaeon
ATATCTTTATTAGGTATGAAAATATTTCTCATTAATGCACCCTTTATGAAAGTTAAATGATTCTCTGATTTATTAGATAAATCAATAGGAACTTTAATCACCTTTTCTGCTATGATAACATCTCGATCTTCTTCTAAAGTTACATTTCCTGAAGTAGCCATGTGATCATAAACAAAGTCTGATAGCACTAATCCTGTTAATATTCTATTATCGGTAATATATTTGCCAGATTCCAATTCAAATTTTAGGAAATAATATCCCAAACCAAAGAGATAATAAAGTGTTCCTTCTGCTGTTTCAATTGAATAGTCATAGCTACTAAAAAATATAACAGTATCTGAAACTATTTTTAGTACTGGATGATGAACATAGGTTCCCAATGTAGGATAACCTAATAAATCACTCCAACTAGGGATTATAAAAAGTGAGTTATTGGGATATAATTTATTCTCCATTTTTTGTTTCTCAATTCTCTCTTTTTCAAACTGTTGTCTCTCAAAACGTTCTTTTTCTAACCTTTTCTTTTCCAATTCTTCTTCGTTTAATTTCTCTATTCCCATAATATCAACTCTAAGTATTCATTTCAATTTAGAAATAAAAATGATTTTTACATAATATAATAACTTACTGATAATTTATGATTTTTTCATCATATATGAATTTAATATATTTTTAGAAGAACACGAACTCCCCGTCAACTATTCGATTTTATTTAATTTTAAATTCCTTTTTACTTATTCTTACAGTCTGAATGTTTTCGTGAAAGCTCAATTTCACGAACAAAAAAGATTATTTATCAGATTCTAAATTCTAAAGTTTTAACAACCGAAAGAAATATATTAAGATCGATTTCAATGATTAATCATTAGAAATTAAATTATAAATAATATAGAAGAGTTAGAAAAATGAATTATGAAGAAATAATTTTGGAAAAAAAGGATAGAATTGCTTATATAACAATCAATCGTCCCCAACATTATAATGCCTGCAATTTACAAGCTGTACATGAATTAATTGATGCGTTCAATAAATGTTGGGATAATGAAATCGGCGTTGTAGTCTTCACTGGGGCGGGTGAAAAAGCTTTTTGTACAGGTGGTGATCAAAGTACAAGAGAGATGGGGGGTTATAAGGGAGAACATGCTTTACCGTTGGAAGTAGGATGGCAACGAGTTACACTTCTAATCCGTACAATCCCCAAACCAGTTATTGCTCGTGTGAATGGCTATGCAATTGGTGGAGGGCATGTATGGCATTTAAACTGTGATCTTTCAATTGCTGCTGAACATGCGCAATTTGGGCAGGCAGGTCCCCGTGTAGGTTCATTCGATCCAGGGTATGGAACTGGAGATCTAATGCGTGCGGTGGGTATTAAGCGTGCAAAAGAAATATGGTATTTATGTCGTCGATACACAGCACAAGACGCTTTAAAAATGGGACTTGTAAATGATGTAGTCCCCTATGAAAAATTGGACGATGAAGTAAATCAATGGTGTGAAGAGTTATTAGAAAAGAGTCCTACAGCCCTTAAGATGTTAAAATATGCATTTTTGGCTGAAACTGATGGGGCGACTGGTATAACTCAGTTAGGAGTTGGTGGTTTATCACTTTACTATGGTACTGAAGAAGCAGTAGAAGGAAAAAATGCCTTTATAGAGAAACGTAAGCCTGAATTTAATCAATTTAGAAGGTAACAGATTAAAAAATAGTTTATTTAATTTTATATATTTTTTTTTCCTTATTTCAAATAAATTTTATACACCAAATTTGTATTATTGAAATGAAAAAATCCCATTTTACTAATTTTTTAATATCAAAAATTAGATTACTTATTTACAATATAAGATAATTACGATAAAATAATTAGGGGATTCTATATTCAAGGATCTATTTACTAAACTACACCGAACTATGAAATTATGAGTAATACGGGATTAAATAGAGACAATTCAGAACTTAAACCTGAGATTGATAAAGTAGATGGATTGGATAAAGGTTATGGTGATTCATACAAAAAATATAATGAACTAAAGAAAGAATATCATGAATTACAGCAAGAAAATAGCTTGTTAAAGGACTGTATTATAGAGAACACCAAGCAAAAACTTTAAAATTCATTGAAAGATGGAGAACCATTAAATCCTGCTATTAAGTATCAAAAAATTGGGAAATGATTTTATGCTCAAATAATTTTAGGAATCTCGGTAATTATTTTGACATTAGGCTTTCATATCGTATATTTGGCAGTTACAAGTTGTCTAATGTATAAAGAAGGAGATTGGGGATGTTGGATTGCTAATTGGCTAGGAATAGATATCCATGCTAGCTTCTACATCGATATAATCTTATATTCATTAATAATAATTCAGGTTACCTTACTAATTTTAATAATAAGGAATAAACTCAATGAGAGAAAGCTATTATTTACTTCTTTACCAAGATGAGTTTACTCTCTTCAAGCACAATTTTATCCTTGTTTAGTGGACTAAAATTATAGGTAATTTTCATTATATCTACTATTAAATTTCCTAAAAATCTCAATCTTAATGTGTTAAATAAATCATTAATCATTTGTAGATCTTCTGGAATTGAAATACCAAAGAATGGATTTAATAATAAATATAAAATTGCTCCTAAAATAACCCCAATTATTAAACTTAATAAGTTAATAAAAGGGAATACTAATAAAAGTACAAAAAGTATTATTAAATTTGGTATTAATCTATATAATTTGAAATTATAACCGATATCCAGCTTTCTTTTAAGTTGAAATAAAATATATGGTAAAAGGAAAAGAGAAGAAACCAACATTACAATTCCTATACCCAAAATTCCAAGAAATGACATAAAAATTGGAGATATTACAATAATTATTATTATAGTTATTCCAAAACCCCTTGCTGCTAAATTTGCATTTCCAGATCCAATTAAAGCATTCCCAAATAAAGTGGAATAACCATAGATGAATTGGCCAATAATAATAAGAATAAATAATATTTGAGCCATAGAAAATAGTTCTTGATTAAAAACGGTTCCATTTATAAATAGCTCGCGGTGTAAATAAAATAATAATTCTCCGGAAAGTGCAATCATAGCTGTAAGGAATCCTAAAGCTAAAATACTCGCAATTCGTGTTGAATCATTAATAGAATCTTCTACGGTTTCATGACGATCTTTGGCACATGCCTCAGCAACTTCAATATTTAATGGAGCTGAATAATAGAGAATTACGGTTTTTACAGCACCATATGTCATCAAAACAGTTAATAAGCTCAATCCAAATCCTTGATATGAAGGATCTGTAAAAATGGCTAAATAAATTGCCGCAGAAAAGAATAAAATATCCTCAAAAAACCTTGAATTTTGAATATTTATTATCATAGAAAACATAGAATTCTTTAAATATGATAAAATTTGATTTTCTTCAATTAAATGTTTAACTTGAGGCGAAGCATTTTCTTTCATTTTTCGAGAATTTAAACTAGCATTGAAAATATCTTTAATTGTATAAGGTGTTAATTTTTTGAAAAAATAAATCAAAAGAATTAATGTGATCATATTGAAAAATGGATAAAAAGCAAATCCGAACGGATTGAAATTATTTAATATAAACACAGCCCCAAAAATTAATAGAAAAATACCATTAAAAATTGATGCAAAAGCAATGAGATCATATCTATTTTTAATTTCTAACCCTATTTGAAACATATAAACGGTATGTATTAAAATAGAGGCAAAACCTGAAGCAAAAATGCATTCTCTAAGCAAAACATTAGTTAAAAAAAATCCAAAAACAAATGGACTAGCAATCATTCCCAATCCAAGAACTAATCCAGTTAAAAACAATAATTTTGAATACGATGCGGCTTTTAATCTCCCAAGTTCTTCATTAATTACAAAAGCAGCTTTAATTTCTGCTATAAAATATCTAGAAATACCTATTCCAATTAAACTGACAATCCCATTTATGGCTGTGGTTAAACCAAAATATTTTAAACCATCCCAACCTGTAGCTACAATTATAAAAACCCAGATACAACCAGCATTTATTAATGAGAAAAACATATACAGAGATCCAGAAGTAAGCACACGTGAACTTCCTTCCTTTTCAAAAAATTTTTGATCTCTTTTGAAATCGATTTGATACCCTTTTTTATCTGAGTTATTTAGCATAAATAATGAGCTTTCTATAAACTAATTACAAATATTGAATTAAAGGATCGTAAAAAAGTTTTAGAACAAATTCTACAAAAAAGAAAAAATCGAATAAAATTGTGTTATTTAGTGAATAATAAAAGAAATTTTTATGATTAAAAGCCTAATTTGCTTAATTACAGCAAAAAAGTTAAATAAATAATATGAGTGAAGAAGAAATAATTTATGAGAATTGTGGGGAAAATTTTAATATAGAATTATATGAATGTGTTGAATGATTTAACCAATTATGTGAGGAGTGTTCTAACATCTGTAGAAAATGCGGAAAAAATCTATGCGATGGATGTTATCATGATCACAAAAAGAATTGTAAATAAATGAAAGGATCGTATATTTTAGTCATTTTTATACAAAAAAATATCGAACTAATTATCGGTGCTCTTGGTAATATTTTATTTAAAGAAGGATATTATTTTTATGTAGGATCAGCTATGGGAAATTCAGGGTCTACAACATTAATTAATAGAATAAAAAGACACGTATTTCCCTTAGAAAATAAAAAGATTCATTGGCATATTGATTATTTACTTAAAAGTAATGACGCTTTTATATGTTCATTATATTTAATTCCTTCTTTACAAAGTCTAGAATGTTTATTAGCAAGTGAATTATTGAAGAGCTCGGATGGTTATGTTGATAATTTTGGATCTTCAGATTGTAATTGTAAAAGCCATCTATTTTACAATGAACAGTTTAAATCATTAGATAAAGTATTCCGATGAGTAAAAGAAAACTAATTATAATTTCGGGTATTATCGCGCTTTTTTTATAGTTTAAATTTGGAAGCCAAAAAAGAGTTTTTTCTCTAATTTTTGCTATAATGTTATGAAAAAAGTGATTATACTTCCAATCGATTTTCACTTTTTTAATCAATCTTCTATGGATTAACCTCAAAATAACCCAATCGAAAAGATCAACAAAGTTTGCAAAAAATATTCCTATTACATAAGGAAAAAAAATGAATATTAATATTGCTCCTGAGCCATAAGTAACTATTTGCCATGAGAGCCAAAATAAATCTCCTTTTTGGGGCTCAGGTGGATGATATACAATAAGAACTAAACCATCAATGATAAAATGAGATAAAAATGTGAATATAATTGTAAAAATAATATCAAGAGGGAAGATAAAAACTTTAAAACATAAAATTTGGATTAATATCCCTGTTAAAACGTGTGTCTGAAGATTCATTATTGTCTGATTTTGAAAAAATAAGATATTTCTTATAATAACTAATGATTATTTAAATTCTGAAAATTAGAAATAATTTTTTATTAGTATATATTATTTAGAACAAAAGATTAAAACTTTAATTATAAAAATTAGATAGAGTGAAAAATGAAATGGGAATGTTAGATGGAAAAGTAGCCATCATTACTGGCGCCGGACGTGGTTTAGGGCGTGAAGAAGCTTTAGCATTCGCGAAAGAAGGTTGTAATTTAGTTGTAAATGATTTAGGTGCAGCTTTTGATGGAAGTGGCGCTGAAACTAAGGTAGCGGACCAAATAGCAGAAGAATGTAAAAAACTAGGTGTCAAAGCAGTACCAAATTATGATTCTGTGACTGATTTCAATAAGGCTAAAGCAATGGTTGATCAGGCAATTTCTGAATTTGGAAAATTAGATATTCTAGTAAATAATGCAGGAATTTTAAGAGATAGAATGCTCTTTAATATGACGGAGCAAGAATTTGATGATGTTTTAGCAGTGCATTTAAAAGGAACATTTAACATGACTCGCCATGCTTCTGCTTATTTTAGAGAGCAAGTAAAGGGTAATGAAGATTTAGGAAATTTTGGAAGGGTAATTAATACTGCCTCTGATGCTGGTTTAACAGGAAATGTAGGACAAACCAATTACGGAGCAGCAAAAGCAGGCATTGCTGCTTTCACAATGAACGCTGCATCCGAATTAAAAAAATATGCTACAGTCAATTGTATCGTTCCATTAGCACGTACTCGTTTAACTGTCGATGCTACTCCCCAAACAGCGGAATTCATGAAAAAACTCGACAAAGCCGGATATGATATTTTCGATCCAGTTAATGTGGCACCAATGGTTGTATTCTTAGCTTCAGATAAAGCTTCAAAAATCAATGGTGAAGTTTTTAGAGTCGTAGGCGATCGCATTATGCTATTCCAAGGATGGCATACGGTCAACCAGATTACGAATAACCACAAACCATTTACACCGCAATTGATTGCTGAAAGTATCAGAGAATTAATGAAGGGAGCACCTAAAAAAGAAAATTTATATGTTCTGCTCGGCGATATGGTTCAATTGTAATTTTCTTTTTATTACTTTTTTTATTTTTTTAAAATAAGTTACTCGAAAACGCTTTTGAAATATAATTTCTTTCACTTAAAAGATAAATACACAATCTAAGTATACATATACTAATGGTTAGTAGGGAAGTTTAAATTTTTAATCAAAAGATGATACTTAAGAATTGATAATCTAATTGAACAGAAGAATTTATTAAGCTTATTGAAAATTTTAAAAGATAATTTTAAATAGCATTACATGAGCTTAAAGAGATTAAAATCATGTGAAAAGATTATGAAAATTCAAAAATCCATTAATTATGTATATACTCAAGGAAATGTTGTAGAGAAAGCTCGGCTTTCTTCAATTTTGTTGAATAAAAAATCTAGTCCTGAAGTGATAAAAGATTTAGCCTTATTACAGAAACCAGATGGAGGTTTTTCTTATTGGGTAAAAAATGTAAGCAATATCACTGATACATGCTATGTACTTGAATGGTTTGATGATTTGAAATTACATAAAGGAGAAGTGATTGATTCTGCTTGTAAATATCTTTTAGATCGCCAACAAAAAGATGGTGGTTGGGATGAAGTTATTGAGATTAAGTCCTATGATCCACCTAAGTGGATGACACCTGGACTGATTGAAACTCGTACTTGGTTAACTGCTTATTGTGCTCATGTATTAATACGGTTTGGTTATGCGGAAGCAGAGGGTACTTACTGTCCAACGGATTTTTTACTTGCTAATTCTGATAGGTCTGGAAGATTGAAAGGTTATTTACGTGCTACATGGTTAGCTTTACCCATGTTAGCTTTTTATCCTGGTCCAGATCCTCAGTCATTTAATCGAGCAATTAAAGTTATATTAAACAATTTTTCTTCTGATTGGAAAGGCTCTTATATTGCATGGTTAGTTCGTTGTTTATATGATAGTGGTTTACCTTCTGATCACCAATTAGTTTTACAAGCATTATCTGAATTAAAGAAAAAACAAAAAATTGATGGGAGTTGGGATCCAGAAGAAGGGGAGGGAGAGGGACATCGAGTTAATGCAACAATATTAGCATTGAGAGCATTAAAAGAATATAGAGTTTTTAAACTATAACCTCTCCCTCTAAATTATCAACAATTTCTTTAAAAATTTTATAAATCATCATAATTATTTTATCGAAATCTTCTTCAGGTATATCAGAACTATCTTTTTTCAATTTATTTAATAGATATTCTAATTTATCTAATGCCTTTTTAAGATGATGCATCTCATCTTTGTTTTTGAGACTTTTAAAACGTGCTTTTAGAAATATAATCTCACTAATAAGCATACTAACTAATTTTTCCTTTCTAGATTCAATAAATTCATTATATTGCCAAACTAGCGATTTACTCATATTTATATCCTCTTAATTTATATTTTTTCTAATTAGAAAGAGAATAAAAATAAATTAATGTCTTTCAGAGTCCAATATTTGATTTAAAATGAGATTATGATTTTGGCTTTATTTGAATATATTTCCAGCAAATAATTATTTCAAATAATTTCTATTAAAACATAGGTTATAAATAGCTATTTTTCAATTAAATCCTTAAAAAATTCATCATTATACTTTTCCTCTTCTTTTTCCTTTACTTGCTTGTTCATGTAAATCCATCCAAGTAATGCCCCAACTATTAAACCTAAAGATACTCCTGTTATAATTAAAAATAATAAATAGCTGATGAACCAAGAAATCTCAAGCCCAAAAAAAACAACATAATAAACAGCAGGAGCAAAAGCTACTAAAAAACCTCCCGTAAGGCCTAAAATAATACCGAATTTTAAGGGTGGTTGATTAGGTTTCCGATTTTTTAAAGCAAATAATGTTCCTAAAACAGCTCCAAGAAGAATATCTAAATCTCTAAATAAAAACGCCCCATACCATTCGGGGAATATTGCGATAGTAATAAAAGGAATTAAAATGAAAATTATAAGCCCCGTTGCTAAATTATATTCTTTAGCTCTATCAAATAAATAAGAAATTTAAATCACTTGATTTTATATTTTACTTTATTAAAAAAATTTAGATAAATTTTAGATAATAAAAAAACAATAATATAAGAAAGTTATTATTCTATACTACTATCTGTTAGTACCAGGCAGATCTTTCCCTTTAGTAATTGCTTTTGTTATTCCTTTTTTTACTAATTTTGTCGGATCTACTAAATTTTTAAGTCCTTGTACTGCAGCATCAGCAGCTTGACCCATAACATCTCCACCTATTGCTCCTCCACCCATTACTTCTTCGGCAATAACACCAACCGCTGGAGTTAATGCTGCTGAAACAATCGTCGTTACTGCTGCTACTGCTACTACTTTAGCAATTCTTATAGCGATTGGACTTTTTTCTCCTTTTTTTGCCTTTTCATCATCTTCAACTGCTTCTAAAGAGCGTTTTAGACCTTTTACTAGTCTATTTAAAGCGTCTTCTTTCTTTTCCTTCTTTCCTTTATAATATATACCTTCTTGATAAACAGTTTCTAGAAATTTTGTTAGAGAAGAGTATTTTTTTATTTTTTTATATCCATTCCAGTCCTCTTCCTTAAAATTAGTTAGGATTGTATTACATGATTTACCAGGATTAACTTTATAAGCAAATATCTTTGATTCTTTCTTATCACTTAAATAAATAGCTTCATAAATATTGTCTCCAATTTCTTTCTTTTCGCCAATAAGTATCCTAAAATTAATTTTATCAGTATTACCAATTAATCCTTTAGAAAATTTTGCTAATGCTACTTTTCCTTTCTTTGCTTTCTTTTCGTCTTCCATAACAGTATCAGATCGTTTTTCTTCGAAAAAATCCCCAAGTACATCGAACGCTTCTTTAAATACTTTCTTAGCATTATCAACTTCTTCTTCCATTAAATTCACATCTATATTTTAATATCTTTAATTAATCTCAATTATAAAAAATATCAAAATAAAAATATTTATGTTTATCTATTTTTAAATTCCAAGACTTAGGTATGTTGGGATATAAAGTGGTTTTTTGATTTTTGGAAATTTAAGGTTTTTTTTTAATTCTTTAATCATTATGATACCACTTTGTATCTTGAAAAATTGCATTTCTTTAAATGCTTGATTTAAAACTATATTTTTAAAAGAAGATATATATATTAAAATTCCTAACTTCCTACGCGTTGCTGCTTTAATAATTTTATCGATTAAATAGATGTAACCAAGTTGTAGATCATATGAATTATTGAATACTTCTTTATCAAGAAATAATTCATGGATTATTCCAATCTTTATATTTAATTTAGTTTTTGTAGTTTTAAAGAATTGAAAGGTGATAATAGAACCTCCTATAATTTTTTCACTTTTTCGAACTATTATATAGATTGGTTTTTGCTGATCTGAGGGAACCTTTACTCTTGCCCAAATAAGTTTTACTTTATCGTATTTTGGATATCCATCATAATTTATAGGGCTAATTTTATTAGTAGCATTCATAAATTCAAGATGATTTTTATTATATTTAATCTCATATGAAAAATCTTTAAAAAATTTCTTAAATTTTATTCTTAATCTGTTTAGAAATCGAGGTAAGTAGGAAATTGTAAAAAGAACAGGAAATGAAATTGCAAATCCAAAAATATTTCTTACAAATTGGATGATATTTGGAATTTGAAAAAAGAAATACTCTTTTTCGATATCGAAATATCCAAGTTTTTGATAAAGTCTATTGGCAAGACCTCTTACTCCAGTACTTAATATTGAAAAATCACATCTTTTTTTATTCATGTAGTCAATCGATTTTTTCATTAATTTTGTTGCTATTCCTCTTTTAGTATAACTTGGATGAGTTGAAACATCATTAATTTCACCAATTAGATATTGTTTTTGACCAATTGGAATAGTTTCTATTAAATTCACATGAATTACTCCAATAATCTTCTTTTTATCAATATCCTCTGCAATTTGACACATTTCAGGTTCAAACCCAGGAGATTCTACATATCTCCAATGCCAACTAGTTGGAGTTCTCTTAACAACTCTTCTTTTAAACGCTAGATTAAATAAATCAGCTATTTGTATTTCATCGCCTTCTTTATAATGTCTATATATTATATTTATCATTAGATCATTTGCTTTTTTTACTATATATATGATAATAAATTAGGAAAAATAGCTTTTTTAAGCAAGATTCCTATACTTAAATATAATTAAAACTTACAAATAATTAAAGAATTAATATTCTCAATAACATAAATATAAATTGAGTCTTATGAGTGAAAAAATAACTGATATTCTTGACAGTTTAAAAGCTATAAAAGGTGTGCATGGCGCCGCCCTTATTGAAAAATTTGGACTGATTAAAGGCAGTGCTTTACCAGGTTGGGTAGACCCTGAAGCCGTAGCAGCAATGGTTACATTAATATTGAAAGCTAGTCAGAGAGCAACTAAAGAGCTAGAGCAAGGTCAATTTTTTAGTGCAATTATAGAATCTGAAAAGGGAAAAATCCTTTTTAGCGAAATTAAAGGAAATATCTTGACTATAATAACCACTCGTGAAGCAAAATTAGGTATAATTAACTTAAAATTAGATGCTGCTAGTTCTGCTCTCGAAGCATTGATTTAATTTTTTTATTATTTTTATTAACAAATTTATAGAAGAAAAATAATTTCACACTAAATAAGACTAAATATTATTTTTAACTATTTTATTATTCCTTTTTCTTTTAAATTTTCAATTATTATTTTTCGAGCTATGTGAGGGTCAGCTTGACCCTTTGTTTTTGCCATAATTCTTCCGATTAAAGCTTCTATTGCTTTTGGGTTTTCACGGCAATCTTTTGCAATATTAGGATTTTCTTCAATTACTTCAATGCCAAATTTCCTGAGGAGCTTTTCGTTAGAAATTCGTTTTTTACCTTTCATTTCAAGAATCTCAGAGATTGAAAAGCCTTCCATCATATCTTCAATAATACTTTTAGCAATTTTAGTTGTGATTTTTCCTTCATTGATAAATTTAATTATATCGACTATTTGGTAGGAGTGAATTTTAGTATTTTTTATTGTTTTATTTTGTTCATTTAATACTCTTAAAATGTCATTCATTAACCAATTACAATATTGTTTATATTCACTTGGTCCAAATGAAGCGTCTGAATTTACTCCCTCCTCGTAAAAATCGGCAATATCTTTATCGAGAACTAAATTGTCTGAGTCAAATTCCGATAGATTGTAATCTCTTCTAAGCCTTATTGATCTCTCATTAGGCATTTCTGGTAATTCATCGTTAACTTTCTGTATAAATTCATTATCAATCTCTACCGGAACTAAATCTTGCTCTGGAAAGTATCGATAATCTGCTTCAAATTCTTTTGTTCGTAATGAAATTGTGATTCTTCTTTTATCATCCCAATGTCTTGTTTCTTGTATCAATGCTTTTCCTCTTTTAAGTAAATTTTTTTGTCTTATAATTTCATGTCTTAAAGCTCGTTCAACTTCTCGAAAGCTATTGATATTTTTGATCTCACTGCGTTCATGACCCTTTATCGAAATATTTGCATCTACTCTAACTGAACCCTCAAGATCAAGGTTAGAAATTTCACAATATTGAACAATTGATTTTAATTGTCTTAAAAATTCACGAGCTTCCTCTGGTGAACTAATCACGGGTTCTGTTACAATCTCAATTAATGTAACTCCTGATCTATTATAATCGACAAGCGTATAGGGTGAAGTTGCTATACTCCCTTTATGAACTAATCTTGCAGGATCTTCTTCTAAGTGAATCCGATTTAGTATAATGTCTTTTTTATGCGAATTTAGTTTGATAGTGATTTTACCTCCATCAGCAAAGGCTCTTCCTCCTGCTTTATTATATTGGCTAATTTGAAAATTTTTCGACATATCGGGATAAAAGTAATTCTTTCTAAAGAAATACATAGATTCATTTATGTTACAATTTAATGCTATTGCTAATCTAGTTGCAAATTTAACAGCATTTTTATTTATTACTGGAAGGGATCCCGGTAATCCTATACAAATAGGACATACATATGAATTAGGTTCTGCTCCACGATAGTTGTTATTACAGCTACAAAAAAGTTTTGTCTTAAGATTTGTTAGTTGAATATGTACTTCTAGTCCGATGATAACATCACTATTTTGAGGATTCATGTTAATTCCCTCCTTTTGTAACTGGAGCAATTTTACGATAAATATCTAATTCTTGTTCAAGCTGATATCCTATATTAATAATTTCCTTCTCATCGAAATAATTACCTATAATTTGAAATCCCACTGGTAAATTATTACTATTAAAACCGCACGGAAGTGATAATGCAGGAATACCAGCTAAATTAACTGGACATGTTAAAATATCTGCGAGATACATTTGCAAAGGATCGTTAATAAATTCTCCAATTTTAAAAGCTGTAGAAGGCATAGTAGGGCATACAATAGCATCGCATTTTTTAAATGCTTCAACAAAATCATTTTTTATTAAAGTTCTAACCTTAAGAGCTTTCATATAGAACATATCATAATATCCTGCTGATAAAGCGTAAGTTCCTAAAAAAATTCTTCTTCTTACTTCAGGCCCAAAATTCTCAACTCGAGTTCTACTAAAAACATCATAAACATCTCCTGAAAGATTTTCACTCATTTTACCATATCTTAAACCATCATATCTCGCTAAGTTTGAGCTTGCTTCACTCATACAAAGTAAATAATATGTAGCAACAGTATATTCTAAATGTGGTATTGATATATCTACAATTTTTGCTCCTAAACCTTCCAATATGTCAATTGTGTTTTTAACAATATGCTCTACATCCTTATTAATTCCCTCTCCAAAAAATTCTTTTGGTACTCCTAAAACTTTATTATCAATCGGTTTTTTTAATTCACCCGTATAGTTATCTACTTTTTTATTTACAGAAGTAGAATCAAGTGGATCTTTTCCTGCTATAATTTCAAGCATCAATGCTGAATCATAAACGCATTTGGTAATTGTACCAATTTGATCTAATGAATTAGCGAATGCAATTAATCCATACCGAGATACTCTCCCATAGGTAGGTTTTAGTCCAACAGTTCCACAAAATGAAGCAGGACAACGAATAGAACCTCCAGTATCACTTCCCAAAGCTAGTATTGTTTGTCCTGATGCGATACTAGCGGCAGAACCTCCACTCGATCCTCCTGGAACTCTTGAAAGATCCCATGGATTAAATGTAGGACCATAGCAACTATTCTCTGTTGAGCTACCCATTGCAAATTCATCCATATTTGTATTACCAATATTTATTGCTCCTTCATCTTCAACTAAGCGTTCAATGACATGGGCATTAAATGGGGGTCTGTATCCTTCTAATATTTTGGAACAACAAGTTGTTGGATAATTTTTTATACAAATAAGATCTTTATTTGCTAAGGGTAATCCATAAAGTTTACCAATTTTTTTTCCTTTTTTAAGAGCTTCATCCTTTAATTTTGCCTTTTCTAGAGCTTCTTCTTTAGATAAACTTGCAAAGGAATGTAATAAAAGCTCAGATTCTTCTATTCGTTGAAAGATTGTTTCAATTAATTCCAGAATTGAAATTTCCTTATTTTTAATCTTTTCAATTAATTCATATGCCATTAATTCATAGAATTTCATAAGAACTGAGCCAAAAATGTGAATTTATTCAAGGAACGTCTTTGTTAATTTCTTAAACCAATTAAAAGCTTGAATCGTAAAAAATTTCACTAAAATTATCATATATTTATCGAAATATTAAGAATAAAAACCTTAAAAATATTGATTTGTTTCTACGGCGTTTTTCGCAACATTGTCCGAGGAAATGGGATAGAATCTTTTATATTATCTATTCCACAAAGCCACATAACGACTCGTTCAACGCCTAATCCATAACCTGAATGAGGGACACTACCAAAACGTCTTAATTCAAAATACCATTGATAATTTTTTGGATCTTCTCCATCATTTTCTAATCTTTTAATCATGTCATCAACTAATAGACTTCTTTCTGACCCACCAATAATTTCACAATATCCTTCTGGAGCTAACATGTCAAAACATAATGCCTCTTTAGGATTTTCTTCACTCGGTGGTTTATAAAAACCCATGATTTCAGTAGGATAATGTGTAACAACAACTGGAACTTTGAAATGATCTGCGATCTTCGTTTCTTCAAGAGTTCTTAAATCCTTACCCCAGGGAACTTTCATTTTATATTTTGTATTAAGGATATTTAAAGCTTCTGAATATTTAATAGTGGGGTATTCGGCTTCGGCATAATGCTCCAATAATTTAATATCTCTTTCCAAAATTTCAAGTTCTTTTCTATTATACTTCAGTACTTGCTTCACAATAAATCTAATTTCATCCTTTGCTACTTCTGTAACCTCATCAAGTTGCACCCATGCTGCCTCCATTTCAGCCATCCAAAATTCTGCTAAATGTCTTGAAGTTTTAGATTTTTCTGCTCTAAATGTTGGACCCATATTATATATTTTTCCTAATGAAAAAATCGCTGCTTCAGCATATAATTGCCATGTTTGGGATAGGTATGTTATGTCGTCAAAATATTTAACTTCAAATAAAGTAGCACCCCCTTCAGATTGGGTAGGTTGAAAAATAGGCGCATCAAATTCATAATATCCATGATTTCTAAAAAATTCATGAATAGCTCCAACGACAGTATGTCGAATTTTCAGTATTGCATTTAGTTTTCGCGATCTAATCCATAAATGCCTATTATCATATAAAAGTTCTGGAGATTGATGTTCCGTAATTGGAAATGGATCGGCAATTTGAATAATTTCCAAATCAGAAACAGAAACTTCATAACCAGTTGGAGCTCTATCATCCTTCTTTAATTGACCTGAAACTTTAACTGAAGATTCAATAGTTAATTTCTCTGCATTCTCAAAAACATCTGGATTCTTATCCTTAGATATAACGCATTGTATAATATCTGATTCATCTCTTAGGACTATGAAAATAAACTTGTTCGATTTTCGTTCTCTGTATACCCATCCTCTTAAATTTACACTAGCTAATTCTTTTTGGATAGCTTCTTCAATAGTAGTATATTTTGATTCTTTCATTTTTGA
>JBHLOG010000252.1:0-3701 GCA_048940765.1 Promethearchaeota archaeon
ATCCACATATCCCAAGAAAAAATATCGCCTACTTTAATAGTTCCTGCTGGGGTAAATAAAGCATATAACCCAATAATAGCACCTATAATTAATAAAATCCAACTTAGGAATCCCATTCTTTTCTTAAAAGGTTTTGCCTTTTTAGTAATTCTGGGAATCGAATCAGTCTCTTCAATTCTTTGCTCATTAATAGAGCCAGAATGTTCTCTTGTTTCAAAGATTATCTTAAATCCACAATTAGAACATATATTTGAATCATTTTCAAGTGGTTTTCCACATTCGGGACAAAATTTATGTGATTTCATCTTAATATTTTCAGCCCTCTAATGAATTACTTTATATGCAACTATAATTAGTTTACTTGATTATTTAAACGTTTTTAATATTAAATTTTAAGATAATAGATACCCAAGTAATTATTTGAATGGTAATTGGTCAAAGGAAATAGAATTGTAATAAATTTTGGCTTAATAAATTAGAAAAAGTGAAAGGATTATAAAAATTCCATGAAAATTAAAACGAAATCTTCGGAAGAAAATTGTTAATTATATCTAAATTGTAAAACCTTAAATTATTGTATTAAAATTTATTATTTGCTTATAAAACCAATTAATATTAATAGAAATAATGCAAGGGTGAAAAGGATGGTATTAATAATGATAACAAGTTGGATTCCTTTTGGGAAAGAAAAAGAGGCAGGACAAAAATATATTGAAGTAACCAAGAAATATCCAATGGATCGAACCTTAGAAAAAAATCTCGTACCTTTAGGAGTGAGAGCTACTGAAAACGGAATCAAAGTTTTTTCAGTTACTGAAGTTAAGAAAGGAAAATATGAAGAAATGGTTAAACGTATTGCTGAAATGCAATTAGCATATTCTGAAATTCCAGGATTTAAATATACAATAGAGACTTTTCTGTCAGGAATAGACGCCATGCCAATGGTAGGTTTAATGATGCCTGATGTTTAAATTTGAATTTTTAGTTATCCATTTTTTTTCTTTTTATCAAAATTTATAATCTAATAAAGTAGAAAGTAATAAAAATTACTCAATATATTATGATTTAAAAAGAAAATTCCCCATTTTTCATTAAAATCTTGGTCGAATCATCTTTATAAGTAACTTTTATTGTTGGTTTATAGAATAAGAAATCTCTATGGGTTTTTGATTTATTCTGTCCGCCTTCCATATCTGTATTATTCCCGAAGGCAATATGGGCTGTGTGTAGAGCTTTTTCATCTTCAAGTAGAATTCCACGTAATTTAGCACCAGGATTAAGGCCTATTCCTAATTCTCCTATAATTCTTGCTTCTTCATCCAAATTGACTAATTTTTCAATTTCTTGAACTAATTTTTGATTTTTACTTTCAATAGCAATAATCTTACCATTTTTGACAGAAATTTTTAATGGTTTCTTTACTTTGCCAATATCACCAATCGAACCATCACATACAATAATACCATCACCCATAGATTCAATGGGACCACACCATATTTCACCGCAAGGTAAATTGGCAAAGTAAGGTTCTTTTGTAATTTTCACATCTGTCGAAAAAGCACGATCTTCAATATACAATGTGATATCAGTTCCTCCTGGTGCTGAGACATGTGCTATTTTAGCATTTTCGAACCTTTTAATCATACTATGGGCTTTATTTACCATTATTTCATAATCAATATTCATAGGTCCATCAATCATCATAGATTCAGTAATACCAGAACCATGACCCAATCGAATCGATTTAGTAGCAAGAATTGATTTTATCCATTTAACTCTGAATGGAGTTTCTTCTCTCAATCCTTTAAAAGCATTAATTACTATTGATTTCCTTTTTACTAATTCAATCATTTCTTTTGGTATTTCAAACAAAGGTCGACTTCTTTTGGGCAATGAATATAATTGTGAGGCACATCCAAATTTAATCGCCGCAGTGTAAAAAGCTTCACCTACGTTTTTGGTATAACTATCAGTTACAACTAAAACAGCATCATTCTTGTTCAAGTTCATTACATGAGTCATTGCATTTTGAGCTGAATTCACCATCTTCTGGAATTTATTCACTTTAATACACTCCCCTAAAGTTATAAATACATCAAATATTTCTTTTATAATGGAACAAATTAAGGAATAAACTTAATTATTTCTAAAAAAGTATAAGATTTTTTTTTATTTTTCATTTTTACTTTTCCGTTTCCAATACACTCGATTCATTAATATTGGATTAAGTTTTATAGCCCCTGGGTTTGGGCATTCCATCACACAACAACCACAATGCCAACATTCTCCAGGATAGAGAATAATTGGAGGCTTATTCTTTTCTGGATTTGGGATAAATATATCTACTTGACATATTTCAATACATCTGTTACATCCACTACATAAATTTGGATTAAAAGTTATTGGATTCGAAATCCCTAATTCAGGAACGGCATAAACTTCTTTATTCATGATTTTATCCTCATGTTTATATATTCTTTATTATAAATTTCATAGTTTTCTTTAAGGGAGCCATAGTAATCAATAGGTAATGCACCAACCTTTACTTTATTATTCTCAAGTTTTACAGTAATAAATTTACGCCATTCAGGTGGATCCATATTTGGATAATCTGAACGAGTAAAATATAAATGTTTAGAGCTTGCTTTACGTGCTAAACAAGAATAAATAATTATTTTAGCATTGGTAAGTATATTTATAACCTCCAAAGAGCGAATTAATTCATGTGGATTTCGAGCATATAATTTTGGAACGTCGTTAATTTCCATCTCATCCAATAGTTTCAATCCAATATTCAAAAGTTCTTCAGTCTTTATCTCACCACAATAATTTTGCATAATTCTTGAAATTGCCATATTAAATTCTTTCCATCCTAAGCCCTCATTTTTATTGATAAGTGAATAAATACGTTCTTTTTCAGCTCCAACCTGTTGTGGGGTTATAAGTGATTTAGAGGTATGAATTGCATAATCAGCAGCATGTCTTCCGGCATAATATCCTGTGGCAGCGGCGTGTCCATTACAATCTGAAGCAAATAGCTGATCCCCCGCGGCATAAAGTCCTTCAATATTTGTTCTTAGATTCCAATCATTTAAAATTCCACCTGGAAGTCCAAAGAGTTGTCGTTCTCGTGGGAGAAAAGAAGCCGAAGTCCATCCTTCTCCATAACTTTGAAGCAAATCTTTCTCAGGATCAAATCCAGCTTCATTATATCTCTGGAATATGGGGATTTTTGACTTTCCTTCTTGTCCAACCATTAGATTCCATATGACTCTTCGTTCATGTTGAGGCATACTTGGTAAGTCGGCATAGAAAGGAAGTTTATATCCTTGTTCTAAAATTTTTTCGACAGGAAGGGTATCGGGACCTTGATATTCATATAAATGGAAATCAGATTCTCCACCTCCTTTCAAGAAAAATTTTTGACCTGGTGATGGATGATAACGTTGAGAAATACTCTTGAGAATAGTACCATCTCGATCTATCCATGGAATTTCTTTACCATTTGCATCCACCATTGAACAAGCATACCATGTATTATGTGTATTACCCGTCCCATAAGGTGGATAACTTCTTTCACCTGACCATTGTCCTCTTATAGATTTTTCCATCATTGTAAATGCAACACCAGCTCTCCAACCCATTGCATGACCATCTCCCATGCATTGAAGTGGTCGGAATTCTGAAATACCGGGTAATCC
>JBHLOG010000004.1:0-59734 GCA_048940765.1 Promethearchaeota archaeon
ATTTGCCCCTGCCCATGCTGGTAAAATGCCATTAGCTCCTGAAATATATCCCCCTTCATAGAGAATAGTATTTTCGAATTTCAAAAAAGATTGAACTAGGTCCTGATTTGTACCACAAACATAAACTAAAGGTGTATCATGAACTTTATCGGTAATCATGGCTCCAGTACTCACATACATTTTTATCTTTCCCCCAGTAACTTGATGCATTTCTTCACAAAATTTTCTTGAAAACTCAAAAACTCCTTCGGGATTCTGAGGTTGATAAGAACTAGTAAGAATGAAAAAATCATGTCCATCTTCTTTATCTGTGGCTTTATAATACAATTTTGCAGTAGGTATTTCTAATGAGCCCTTCTCAACAGTTGCCTTTGGAGGAAAATCAAAACACTGAAAACTCATAAATTCCTCCGCATTAATTGAATCTTTTATAGATGTGATTGCCAATTTAGCGACCAAGGCAATTCCTGGCCATCCTATTAAGATAATTGGATTTCTAATGTTCTCTTTTTCAATATCAAATTTTTTTTCAATATTTATGTACATTTTTTTTATTTCTTTTTTTTTATTCACTCATAAATGATAAGTTTTCTCCACACTTAGGACAAAATTTCTTTGGTGAACTTATAAAATGCCCACAAAAAGGGCAATAAAAATTTTTTTCTATTTGTGCTATTGGTCTTGGTACATTATTTTCACCAACTCCATATGATTCCTGTGGTTGTGGATATTGTTCTTGATAAAATCGTCTTGTAGGATAATATTCATATTGAGCTTGAAGCTTTAAATTCCTTTTGGCATTTAAAGATGAAAATAGGGCTGTTAATAAACAAATCCATAAGGGAGCAAAAACAATATCAATTATACTATAGATTATTTGAAAGAGAATTAACATGCCATAATTTCTTGTTGCAGGATCATACCAACTATTGCTTTTCGCGATAAATGAAGGTGAATCTGCATTTATTGCAATATCAATAATAAAACTATAAATGAAACTAATTATAGAAATAAAAATTACATTGATAATAAAAATTCCAATAATTTTCCAAAAAGCACCTCGCGCTATCTCACGAGCTTCCTTAATTGGATTTTGATTATCTTTTATTTTATTATCTTTCATATTATAAGTGAATACTAAAAAAATATAAAAACCAAACACGATAATAGCTGGTATAAATAATAAAAAACTAATTGGTAAACATATTCCAATTATTAAAATTACTAAAAGTATTTTTTTATTAAAAGCAGATTTAAATGATTCTATAAAACTTATATCCTCTTTCATATACCTTTTAAAAACATAATTACTAACTGAACACATGGCAATTGTAATGATAATCGCCCCTAATAGATTTTGAAGAAAAAATAGAGCAATACTCATATAAATAAAGGAAGATAATATATTCGATTCACTTTCAGAAAGAGGAGTACCTCCAACTAAATCCTCCAATATTTCATTGGCTGTTATCCCTAATGAGTCAATCTGGAATCTAAAATCTGTAAACAAAAAAACATCTAAAATAATGAGTATAACTTGAAAAAGGATTAATGGTAGGATAATAGTCCGATAAATTTGAAAAAATAATTTGAAACCATCTGAAAGAATTTCACTAAAGCTCTTATTTGCCAAATTTGCCATTCTATAAGAATTACTATCCATATTCCTTATAAAAAAACCATGTTATTTTATAATTTATTATATTTTTTTACACAAAGATATAATTTAATAAATGATTCATTTTTATAGAAGTCATTTATTCAATTAAGTATTATCGATCGTAATTCATTCAATTTATACATATATGATAATCAAAAAAAAACCTTCTCGTCAAATTCCAGGTATTATTTCGTATATGGAACTATTTTCATCAAGAAAGCTAGCTTATTCTATGTTTTTTCTCACACCAATTATATTGGGTTTAATTTCGTTATTACTAAATTACTTTTTAATAATAAGATATATAGACTTACTTCATTTTATTCGTTTTGTCTTCCTTTTTTGGGTTACTTCAGGCAGTGGTACTTTTTTTTCAGTAGTATTTTATTCAAAAAAAGCGCCCATATTAAAAGAACCTCCAAAAGGATGGTCAATTCAAATGAATACCTTTTTCAGTGTTGTGATGGAAACTACATTTATATTTGGGCAAGTTGTAGCGATTCTATTAAATAATATTTGGTATCAAGAGGTTTTTCTTATTTTAGGGAGTATCCTCTCATACATTGTTGCGTTTGTTATTTACTTTTCATTTACCACTGTTGGACGACCAGGTTATTTGATTCTATCTTTAATTCAACCTATCGCAGCTATATTTCTTTATAGTCTTTATACTGGAAATTTTAACATTGATTTTATTCCTAAAGCAATGATTTTTTTTGTAATATGTGCCCTATTATTTGCAATTCCTTATAGAAGAGGTTTATTTCAAGTAAGTAATATTTTTAAAGAAGCAACTGGAATGGGAGGATATCCATTTATCAGAGCTTTTATTCTTTCTATGTTGACCGATGGAAACGATGATCTAATTGAAAGTTATTTTGATAGAGTTGGTGTAGAATCTGATGTTAAAATTCAATATATATTCATTCGAACTATAAAAACCAAAAAAATAAAAGGATTTTTAGTTATTCCAAGTATTCATTTTGGCCCTTTTAAAACATGTGGTTCATCTACTTTGCCAGAATATATATACCAAGAATTTAATGAAATTCCTGGGACTACAATTTATCATACCACAAATGATCACTCTCAGAATTTAACCACTCAACGATATGTTGAAAAAGTAATTAAGATAATCAATAAAGATGTTAATGAAATCAAATCAGATAATGAAATTAAATGGATTCAAGAAATTAAAGATTTTACTCGAAAAATTTCCAATTCAGCTAAATTAATTGGTACAGAAATAGGAAATGTTCCAATTTTATTTATAACTAGGCATCCACTTCCTTCTGATGACATTGAGAAAGATGTCGGAGAAGATATACGAAAGATTGCTTTATCTAACAATTTTGAAGAGATTGTTGTTATAGATTCTCATAATGCAATTATTGGAGATGAGATTTTAATTAAAAAAAATTCAATCGAAGCGAAAGATTTAATTGATGTTTCAAAGAAATATATGGAGAGTGAGAATGTAAAAAAAATTCCAAGAGTTACCATGTTATATGGAGTCGCAAAAGATAGTTTAAAGGAATATTCTGAAAATGAAGGGATTGGAGGTGGTGGACTAGTGCTTCATTTATTTAAAAATTCAAACACAGGGCAAAAATCGGTTTTTATACATTTTGATGCTAATAATGCTTATGTAGATATTAGGTCTTATATCCTCAATGAATTGCAAAATAGAGGAATAGAACGAGGAGAAGTTACTACATCAGATTCACATACAGTAGCACGCCAATTTTCTGAGAGAGGGTATTCTCCAATAGGAGATAAAATAAAAATTGATTATCTTCTTGAAAAAATAGATACATTAATTAAAACTGCAGAAAAAGATTTAGAGCCAGTTGAATTCTTTTATAAACATTCAATTGAAAGAGTTAAGATTTGGGGCAACCCGCAATATTTTAATACTATACTTGATACACTTAGAGAATGCCTGAAAGTTTCTCAAAGTCTATTAACAATAAGTTTAATTGCTCCAACATTCTTTTCATTGATATTATTGATATTTTTATATAATATTTAGATTTTTACAGATTTGTAAATTAAAAAAAAATTCCAATATTTATATAATTCAGTCTCTTAATTTTTACTTATATATAAAAACATAATTAAATTAAAAAATGGCATTAAACCCTTTAGATATTCTCAATGGCGTATTTAGTCTTGTTTTTGTTGTTATTTCCTTATTTGTAGGTTTTGTAATCTTATCTAAGTACTTTAAATATAAAGAAAGGATTTACTTAATGGTTGGAGCGACTTGGATATTTATATCTGAACCATGGTGGCCTTCTTGCATATCTTTTTTGGTAGCAATACGTAATGGAGTTGGAATCCCTCTAGAGGTATACTTTTTAATTGGAAATATTTTCGTGCCTCTTGCAATAACTCTTTGGTTATTAGCTTTTACAGAATTCTTGTATTCTGAAAAGCGCAAGTTAATTCTTTTAATATTTACTATTAGTGGTATAGTTTTTGAGATCTTATTTTTCATTTTTCTATTTTCGGATCCAAGTTTAATAGGTGAATTGAATGGTCCTGTTGATGTAAATTATAATTCTTTTATAATGATTTTCCTGATTTCATATCTCTTAATCGTTGTGATCAGTGGCTTTTTATTTGCTAATCTTTCTCTAAAATCTAAAGATCCAGAAGTTAAACTTAAAGGTAGGTTATTGATAATTGCTTATATTACTTTTTTAGTTGGGGCATTATTAGATTCAGCAATAGCTCTAAATGAAGTTACTATAATTATTACACGATTAATTTTAATAACAAGTGCTATTTGTTGGTATGGAGGATTTTTATTGCCTAAGTGGATGAAAAAGTATCTTTTAAAAAAAAGATAACTTTTTTTTCATTTGCAATTTTTTTTTCTAATTTATCTGTATTATTATTGTAATATTTCTGTATTATTTAGATTCATATTCTTTTTCATATCTTTTCTTTTTATTAAAACACCTAATTTAATGATATGAAATGTTGAGTTCTGAAATAGATCGCCTTGTAAAGATAACCTTTATTGGAGCTCCAGCTGTAGGAAAAACTACAATGTTGAAACTTTTATCTCAACAGACGATAGATCGACTATATATGCCAACACATGGTTTAGATCTCAAAACAATTAAGTTTGATGATTACTTTTTACGTGTTTGGGATCTTGCAGGTCAAAAATCCTATTTAAGAACATATTCTAAAGATTACCTTCTAGGATCAGATATTATATTTGTAGTGACAGATTCAACACCAAAAAATGTATTAAATTCAAGGGAATTGATTAATTATGCTTGTCATTTTGTAGGAAGGGATTGTCCTATCATTGCAATCGCAAACAAGCAGGATATGGTCAAAAAAGACGGACGAATGGATGCAAAACGTGTTGAAGATATACTTCATATTAGAACATATGGATTGATAGCTATAAATCCTTCAGAACGATTGAAGTTGATGAATATTATTAAAAAGGAATTAGATAAAGTTGCAATTAGGAGGAGATTAAAAGATTGAATTTTACTGAAAATGAAATTTTTGGAGCAGCTTTAATTGGATTTGATATGATTGATGGTCCCTTTTTAAAGTGGAAAAAAGAATATGAAAATAATAATGCAGGAGTAAGTTTAGACGATTTTGCCATGAATTTTTATTTAGCTTTTCGTGGAGGAAATGATTCTGTAAAAAAGCCTCGAGCGATTTTATATGATAAATTCTATATAGTAGCATTTCCTAGAGATTTAGAACTCTGTTGTCTTTTTATGAAGCCTGAAAACCTTGATAATAACATTAAACAATTAAATAAAATAGCTTCCAGACTAATTACAGAAATGGAAACAAATGAAGAAGAAAAACCCATGGAAGATTCTGACGAAAATACTATCGATGAAATATTAAGATTAATCCCTAATTTACTGAATGGTACCAAGATGACAACTCCAGAATTAAGAAGATACTTTAAGCTGAGTAATTCACAGATTTGGAAAATTATGTCTGATTTAGAAAATTCTAAGAAAATTAAAAGGGCTGATAAAAAAGGAAGATCAATATTATGGACAGCAATTTAACCTATTTTAATCATAAAATTATTATCTAATTTTATCTTACTCTGTGATCCCATTTTCCAATATTTTTAGAATAATATCGTGAAAACATAATATAACAGATATCAGGTAAAATCTTATTAAAATTATTAACTGTTATAAATCTAATTATGTGATTAATTAAAAAGATTCCAATAAATTCAATATGATAACTATCTATATTTTTAGATAAGTTATTCCCAGAAAATTTTATATCCAAATCCTTCTTCTTATTCCAATAAATTTCAATAAAGATTTCTGGGAAAAATTGTTTTTTTATTTGCCACCCATTAGCTTCTTTCAACACTTCTGCTCCAATAAACGTGGATAAATTCTCTCTGTCTTGTTCCTTCAGAAAAGTAAATGGCTCACTTCTTTGTTTTAATACGTTTTTCATTAATTCTGTTTTTGTATTATAATTTCTTTCAAATGGCTCTTGTTTTTTTATGTTTCTTTCAATAATATCCATAACAATATCAATAAATGTGGCAGTATCCTCCCCCGGAATCCAGAAAACACGCTCTCCAGTGAAATAAAATTTAAATTCTGCTTCAATGTCATCTCCAAATTCATCTCCAAAATAGGAGTACGATAAATGAATATTGACTTCAGGAAACATCTTTAGAGAAATTGTCCAATCTTCATTGAATCCTATATTTTCAATTTTACCCCCTAATTCATTATAAACAATGTTTTCTAATAGATCCTTATCTAAATTTATAAAGAGGGGGTAATTCCTTTTGCTAATATCGTCAAGTTCTTTCTCATGAGGGCCACGTACGCCCGTCGCATCAATCTGTCCTATTGTCCAAAATTTCTTTTGTGACATAAAAGCTGTAATTAATACTTTTTTTTGAATTTTCCTATAAAAAATCCTTGAGTATGATGAATTGTAGGAAATAACCTCCCTGTTCCAGGGATGATATTATTATTTACCGTATAACTTGGAGAGAACCACTCTGGTAAATCTAAGGGTTCTAACCGATGTAAAATTTTTAATATTTGAGATTCTCCCTCTTCAGGATAAAGACTACAAGTAGAATACACGAATATTCCATTAGTTTTTAATAACTCTAGCGCATTTTCTATTAATTTCTTTTGTAAAACAAGATTTTGATGTAAAAATCTCTCATTTTGGCGCCATTTTAATTCGGGATTTGTTAAAAAAGTTCCAGATCCTGTACAAGGAGCGTCTAGTAAAACACAATCAAAATAATTTTGAAAGCGGATAGGAAAAAGGATGCTATCAGTGTTTATGATATATACATTCAAAATATTAAACTTCTTCAATAATGATCTCATTATCCTTATTCTTTCAGTATTAAAATCACCAGCAACAATATATCCTTGATTATTCATAAATTGAGCAATTAAGCTTGTTTTTATTCCAGGAGCCGCACACATATCTAATATTTTATCTTTCTTTTTAGGATTTAATGCTTGGATTATAGCTGTTGATGCTTTATCTTGAAAGATTAATTGGTTTTTTCGGTAAAACGAATTCCTTATAACTTTCTTTTTTTGTGAGCGAGGAATCCAAAATAATTCTGGAATGTCAGGATCGGAACGAAATTTGATACCTTCATTATTAAAACTATCTTTAATTTGTCCTATTAAATCCGCTAGGGATAAATTTCCATGAAGAATGTTAATCCGAATAGTAATTTCGATTTTATTAGTTAATCCATCCATGTAATTTATATTGTTTTTCAAAAATTCGATATCCATTACATTTGAAAGCTTTTCAATCAAGAAGCTTGGAATAGCTTCTAATATACTAGTTATTTCTATCTTATCTTTATGAATGAGGGCTTTATCCCAGGAAAAAGTTCTAACATTCTGAAAGAATTTTTTATCAATTATTTGTAATTCATTGGCTACTCTTTTCTCAGATGAACGTTCCCATAATAATCTATAAGTTGCAAATAAATATGATGCTAATTTATCAGTTTCTAAAAATTCAATATTTTCAAGAGATCTTCTAGTTATGAAATTTATTTTATTCCAAAATCGAATAATTTCATTATAATAATGAACAACTTTAGCATTTTTACGTATGTTTAAAGGTAAAATGCTAGGTTTTCCTCTTATAAATCCTGAAATCAGCCTAATTATAGCTTGAATATCATTAACACTGATAATAATTAGCCTCAGACAATCTCTATTAATTATTTATATGTTTAAGAGAAAAAAAAATTATTATTTATTTTATTATCTATTCTACTTGTGCTAGAGTAATAAGTCCTTTTCTTTTTAGTGAGATGATACAACTTATAACCTCATCTCTAGACGCTTTTCTTCCCGCTAATGCGAAATTTATAAGACTTGAAACAAAGAAAAATTTACGTTCTCTCTGAATTTCTTCAGCAACTTCTATAAGTGCTTTTTCTAACCCTTTCAGTTTAATTACTTCATAATGCTTTCCTAATTGGAGGGGATAAATCAATGAAACATTGAAATGTTTTTCAATTAGACTATCTGCTTCTCTAAATGGAGTAATGTCACCATCGAAATCTGTTAATAAAAAACCAAAATTCTTCTCAAAATCTTCTGTGAATAACCACTGGTTCTCTTTTAATGTTTCAGAAGGAATACCATCTAATATTAAAGCAATTCTGACATAATTTCCATCAGTAATTATAATTTTAAAATCATAGTAATCCATTTCAAATCCTTTAGCTTTAGTATCAGTCTCGGGACCTTTTTTTATCTCACTTTTAAACTGTGAAACTGCTTGTAGAAATCCTGAGATTAGATCAGAATCAATACCTTCCAATGACAATTGTTTATTATATATTGATACACCCACCTCCTTATTTATTATCATAATATAAGAGATTTTTACTAAATCATCTAAAATTTTAGCTTCTCCTGCCCAGAATCTTCGTAATTTGGTAAGTCTAATATGTCGGTAAGTAAGAATTGAAACAATTGCAGCCGATCCTATTATTATATACGGTAAAAATTTGATGAAATTATCCATAAAAAGAATAAAATCATCTACAACTCGGATATAACCTGAAACTACATCTGCCTCTGCATATAATCCTGCTTCAGCAAATCGCGCACGAATTGTAAATCTCTTTCCAGTATTTTCAAACTGTAAGGGGGCTGTTGCTACACCAAATTCATTTGATGCAGCAGTGGTTTCATAAACAGGGACGCTATCAGCATTTAATACTTCGAAGATTATTTCAAAATTCTCCAATGGGTGCCCGTTGGCTTCTGTTATTCTTACAGAAAAGAAAATGGTTCCGGTCATATATTGTGAAGCTGGGCTTTCAATAAACTCTATTATTGGTAAAATTTTAAATATCTCATATAAACCGTTTACATCAAATCTAATTGAATGCCACAATGAAGTTATATTAAATTCAAAAAATCCTTGAGAAAGAAATGCATCATCTATTTCTCCTTCCCAAATACCGCTCCGGATTCCTGTATCAATTACATCTATACCAAAATTTCTTAATCTTATATCTGAGGGTGTTATTGAATTACTATTGAGACCTAATCCTATAGAAGATGAAATGTCAGAGTTTATTGCGTTTTGAATATAAAAATTTACACTAAATTCATTTATAGAAACATTGAACCCATAATCAAATGTACTATTAGTAACAAATTCTAAACGTACTCTAACTTGGTTATTTTCAGACTGATTTACCAATTGTAGGAATATCCATGTAAAACCAGCTTCATAGGGGAGTATTATTGTAGTTTCATTCCTATTAGCAAATTGTGTTTCATCACTTATGTTAAGCCATTCTGCTTTGTTTTGAGTCTCATCAAGAATGTCAAAAGTAGTATTACCTTTATAAAGTTGTAGGACAGCCTTGGTAAGGTTATAAGGATCAGAAGTAGTATTTGAAGTAATTCTTACTTCTATGATAGGAATTACAGGATTTGGATAAGAAACAAGCCAATCATAATAATCAATATTCCATAATGAGGGGTCTAATTCATTTAATACATTAAAAGTAAACTCTAGTGAGATATTACTTGTCAATGCTTGAGCATTAAAAGTCTCATGATCAGTTTGTTCTAAGACTTTAACAGTTTGATTTCCAAATAGTAAGGTGTCTCCATTAAAAATCATTAAATTATTTGGAAAATCTAAACTTTTAATCATAGGATCATAACGTTGTATTGTTTTTAGAGTCTCTAATTCACCAACTTCAATTTTAAATTGATTAATAGATACATTAAAATCACCTCCACCCGTGCCAATATATTCAAATTTAAATCTAAGATCATTTTTAGCTAGAGGACCAATATTATTCATTAAATAGAGTAAACCGAGTTTACTCTCTGGATCTCTGATAGAATAATACAATAACGTCTCATTCTCCTGTTTAAGGTCAAAAAATTCAGTAATATCAAACCAACTTGGTCCCATTTTGTAGTTATATATTGATAAGTTTACCGATTTAATGTTTTGTATGTTGGATACATTTGTATAAATATATATATCTATACTAAAAAGAAATAAGTAATGATTAAAAGTCCAATCAAGCCTGTGTTTCAAAGAAATAGCCCATAGATATAGTTCCCCAAATGTAAGATCTGAACTTTTTAATTCCTCTAACTCATATCTAATATCTAATGTAATATTATTAGTACCGGATACCAGATATCTATCATCATCGACAGATTCAAATGAATTAACATCACCATTTAGAAGAGTACCATTTAAGGCTTTGGAATCAACAACATTATTTACCGTGTAGTTATCAAAAACGAAATCTGGTGAGGTAGCGAAAATTTCTCCTTCTCCTATGTCATCAATAGAACCCTCGTCAGGGTTAAAATAGAGAAATTTTGGATGTGCCTCATCATCAGATTTAGGAATTTTAATTCTAAGAGCAAACCAATATTTTTCAACCCCATTTTCAATAGTTTTGTTGGTTTTTGCTATATCTAAATAAATAGGTCCAGTCTCAGAATTTTTAAAATCAAAAAATTCCCAATGAGCAGCATAAACCAATGGATGAGGTTTAGTTAAAACATCTAAAGGTTCACCTGAATTTGGACTTCCATAAATATCATTTGAACAATTTAGTATGGCCACTTCCCATGAATTTTCATCTGTAAATGAATAAGGATCATTAATATCTTGTATAAGAATACTCACATTATTGATATATTGACTTAATTGTACAGCAAATTTTTGATAAACATATATAGGTCCATTTTCAGAACTAGTTATAAACTCAGAGAAATCATTTTCTATAATTCTTGTATAATTAAGAGCAGTGATATTTTCAATCAACATGTTTGCATATGATATATTATAATTTGGAATGTACACATTAGGTTGATTATTTAAATTTGGAAATTCATTGTTAATATAACATCCCTTATTGATATAAGTAATATTACTGAATATCTTCCCTGTACGATCGATAGCTTGAGGATTAACATTAATTGATTCATTTTTTTGTGTATAATTGTATTCATTGCCCAAAAAGAGATTGTGAATTTGCAAGCTAAAGCTTATTATAATAAAGAGCATCATTAATTGTTTATTTTTAATAATTTTCATGAAAATTTTCCTCTTAGATTTATTTTTAAAAGAAGAATAAAATTATAGTAACATATGAAAGATTTTCCTTTTAAAACTAAGCTTTCTAATACAGCAGAAAGTATGGTTTTTAGGAATCTTAGACTATGCTGAGAAAGAGAAAAATAATTATTCAATTATTCTTTTAATTAGATCTTCTAGTTCTCTTTCTGTAATAAATTTCTTTTCATTTATTAAAGAGTGAACAGAATTTAAAATCTTCTTTATAAGATCTTCATCTTCTTCAATTCCCATTTGTTCACATTTTATTTTTATAGCATCTCCATGTAGAGTTGTTGGGCCAAAAATCAGTCGTTCTTCTTGCCCCACTATTTCTGGTTTATATGGTGTAAAGCACATCCAGAATTTCTCTTTTTCTAATGCGCTCATCACATGAAGTTCACTTTCATGTAAAAAAGTATTTCTACCAACAACAGGTTTATTATATGGAAGTGGAACACCGGACAGTTTTTCAACAAATTTACTCAAATTATACAGCTTCGATAAATCAATTCCTGTATTAATACCATATAACATTTCTAAGGCTACAATAACTTCTTCAAAAGATGTATTACCTGCTCGATCACCTAATTTATTAACTACTAAATCCATATATGATGCACCTTGTTCTACAGCTGCAATTGTTGAAGCAGTTCCTAACCCAAAATCATCATGAATGTGAATTCCTATTGGAATATCCTTAGTAATTGCCTTTAATTGCTTAATGAAATATGATATTGCTGGTATGTTACAAGCTCCTACAGTATCATAAAGCATTACCATCTGAGCACCATTTTTTATACCTTTTTCAATCGCCAGTTTTAAAATAGATAATTCTGAACGAGTAGCATCTACTAAATCTAAAATTGCTTTACCCCCTAACCTTCTAATCCTCTTTAATACTGAGGGAATTAAGCTAATTATGACCTCAGGTGTTACTTTTTCGTCCCCAGTAAAGAGTTGAAGTTGCCACTTTGTTAAAACAATTCCAAAACCGATAAAATCAAGCTTTGCTTCTATTGATTTCTTAATCTCATCGCTCCAACGTGAAGGATTTGAACTTAAATGGGAGAATGTTTTTAACTTAATACCCAATTCTTTAATTTTATTTGCTAAATCCCATTGATCTTGTACTTGACCAATATAGCCACAATCTATATATTCAACACCTATATCTTCTAATTTTTCAGCAATTTTAATCTTTTGATCTAATGTATAATAGACACCAGGAGTTTCTTCTCCTTCTCGAATAGTTGAATCTCTCACATAAACTCTTTTAGGGAGATTAAAAGAATCTCGTACTTCGTCTATATAATTAAAAGGAGAGATCCACCATTTTTCATTAAACCATTTAGAATATTTTTCCATAATTATATCATTTGGTTTTTATTATGAAGTTATTTGAAAAATAAACTCATTTTATAAGTTTTTTAGCTAAAGTTTCAAGTTCTTGTTCTGTTATATAATCTTGATTTTTAATTTTTTCTTGAATTTTATTACGAATTATTTCTAAATGTTTTTCTGAGGGTTCTAATCCCATTTTAACTAATTTAGCTTTAATTGCCCTCTCTTGAAGAGTGGTTGGGCCAAATATCAATTTACGTGTTTGACCAACAACATGAGGTTGAAATAATTCCCAAGTAACCCAATTACCTGTTAAAATCTGTTCAACATGTAAATCTGATTCATGAATAAAACAATTTTTCCCTACGATTGCTTTATGAGGTTGTAAAGGTGTTTTGCTGTATTCTTCTATTAGTTGAGATACTTCCACTATTTTATCCAATTTGATATCTGTATTTATCCCATATAATATTTCAAGCGCCATAATAACTTCCTCTGTTGCCGCATTACCAGCTCTATCTCCTAATCCATTAAATACCACGTCCACTATTTCAGCTCCTCCCTCAACTCCAGCAAGCGTTGTTGCAACAGCCAGTCCCAAATCGTTATGTGTATGCACTTCAATTGGGATGTCTTTCATAATTTCTTTCGTAAAAATAACACTATCTTTAAATGCAATAGGAAGTGCACATCCATTGCCATCATACACGACTATCCGATCGACTTTGGCACTCATAGCTAATTCTAAAAACTTCTTCCAATATTTTGGGATAACTCGACCTGAACCAAAAGCTACAGAAGCTCCTTGAGATTTGGCATATTCTATACCCTCTGATATTCTTTTAAAAACATCATTCTTTGTCTTTAATGCTGGACTTGGAACAAGTAAAAAGTTAATATGATCAGCTTCAGCGGCTAAAATATCGTCTACTTCTTTTTTTATATCTTCAACATACATCCTCGCATGTGAGGATAGTTTCATTTTTATTCCCTCTCTTTTAAGCGCCTTAAAAGTCTCAGCATGTTCTTTAATCCCAGCAGCATACCCTACTTCGATTTCTGGGATTCCTATCTCTTCTAATAATTTAGCAATTTCCACCTTTTGATTAATTGTAAAAAAAGTACCAGGTGTTTCTTCTCCTTCTCTTAATGTATCATCTTTAATTGTAATTCTTTTTGGCAATTTCATTTGAGATCGTACAGATTCTGAAAAATTCCACTCATAACTCCACCATCTTTGATTTTTATCCATTCTCATTGAAGCCCAAGGTATTAACCACAAATATTTCACCAACTATTTGATATAAAAAAAAAATATTGCTTAACAAATATTTAAGAAATAAACTTTATAATTTTTCTAATATTCAACACTATGTTATAATTTAATTTTACGCAAGTCAGGATGATATTATAGATAGAGTTAAAGATGATTGAAATGTGGCTGGTGCTTTTAGTATGGACTATAGTAATCTTTGTCGCTACTATTTTCATAAGTCAATATATTAAAATATACAAAAGAGAAGATTTTGCTATAGCCTTTTATGTCCTATTTATTACGATGTCGCAGATATTAGCCGCAAAAATTGGGGATTTCAGTATTGGAGATTATGAAATAACTGCTCCAGTGGCTGTTCTAATATTCCCGTTCACCTTTCAAATAACAGATATGGTAAATGAAAATTTTGGCCAAAAAAAAACACATAGGATGATTTTTATTGCTTTTATAACACAAATCCTCATGTTGATTTTCATTTGGTTTAGTATTGAAATATCCGGAGCTTCATTTTGGGGTTTTGATTGGGGTAGTGACCCAGTTGAAGCTCAAAGGTTCTGGGGAAACTTCTTAGGATCAACAATTCGAATAACTGCTGCCTCTTGGATTGCCTTCTTAATTACAGAAAATCTGGATGCAATTTTATATGCTAAATTTAAAATTCTAACAAAAGGTAAAAATTTATGGTTCAGAAATGTGTTTAGTGATATCCCTACTCTCGCTTTGGATAGCGTTATTTTTGTAAGTATTGCATTTGGAGGATTATTACCAATTTGGCCAATAATTTGGGGACAAATTTTAACCAAATGGTTTTTTGGTGTTATAGATACTCCGTTTATGTATTTATCGCGTGGAATTATCAGTGAAAAGGTCAATCTTTTTGGTAATTTATTCAGTAAATCAAAAAATGTATAAAAAAAGATAAAACTAAAAAAAAGTAAAATTTAATTTTTTACTTATAATGTTTCTTTTTCATAGCTATATAAATCAGACCTACGAAAGCTGCAATAGATACGCTAATCAAAACTGCAAACTCATAACCTGGAATCTCAGCACCACCTGGTAGATCTATATAAAATTTATATATTGTATTATTTTGATCATCTTTTATTTCATATCCAATCCAAGCACCATACGTCCTGTCATATGTCCAGGTTTCTGTACAATCTTCAAGATATGTATAGGTTTTATTTGTATAAATACTGTATACTTCATCTCCTATTTGACCGTTATGAACCGCAGTATTTCCTATAGCTTCCCATCTAGGATTCCAAACAATAGCATCTAAATAATCGTCTACGGGTGTTGGTAATTGCGCTAAAAAGAATCCTGCATTTTGAACTGTAACATTGGCAAAACCTAAATAATAAGCGTTTATATACGCAGAAAGTTCAGTTGGATTATAAAAACTTGTAACAACAAATGGGCTTAAATCATCAGGTGTAGATGAAAAATCACCTATGGTCCATTTCCAATTATTTGTAGTATAATTAGTAACATCATATCCTTTATATGTAGCATCCTTGTTGACAGCAGTTACAAAAGATTTTTTCCTAGCACCTACTTCATAAGCTCCAGCTCCAAAAATTTCAATTACTTCTGTCCAATTTTCTCCCCAAAGATTTCCTAAGCTAACATTATTTACAGTTTTAACTTTTAATATTTTTTGATTTCCGGGAGCTCCATGAAATGTATAAGTGCCTTTTTGTGGAAGTGCCGTGGGTGTAATTAATAAAGTAATACTAAAGATTATTAGAAAAATTATTATAATTTTTGTTTTTTTCATCTTTATGACCTATTTTAACTTTTAGAGTATAGATTTCTAATTAATTTATTATTTATTAATTGATTATATAAATATTGCTAGATTCTAAGTAGACTATCAATGGTAAAGATTTAAAACACATATATATATTGAAAATTAGATTATCTGTAATAATAAATTAATTTGAATATATTACCAAAAAATAGGTTGCCTAAATAATGCCAACTTTTTCGTCTGAGAAAGATTTTGAAATTTATTATGAAATTAGTGGGAATAATAATGGTCCCAAAATGGTTTTGATTCATGGTCTGTTTCTGAATAGTGATTGTTGGAAATTACAATTATCTTATTTTGAACCGGAATTTAATATATTTAGATTTGATCTTCGAGGGCATGGAAGGACTACAAAACCGAAGAAACGCTTTACAATTCGAAATTATGTGGATGATATGTTATTATTATTAAAACATCTTGATTGGACAAAAGATCTTTATTTAGTTGGTCATTCATTAGGGGGAATGATTGCTCTTGTATATAGTCTTGAGAACCCTTCCCATGTAAAAAAATTGGTAGTAGCAGATAGTTTCTGCTTTATTAGTCAAGAAGCAATCACCGATGTTTTAGGAAGAATAAATAGTAGCAAATTAGAAAAATTTGCTTTGGGGATTAGCATTAGAGGATTATCACCTTATAATAAAGAAATTGCCCAATATGTGGCGAGTTTAGTCACAGATCATATGACTAAAAAGAATTGTTTACAAGCAACAGCAGCTTCTGCAGGATTTAATGTATGTGAAAACTTAAAAAATTTAAATCTGCCCACATTAGTTCTTGTTGGAAAAAAAGATATTACCACACCTGTATGGGCTAGCGAAATGATCCATGAGTGGTTACCTAATTCAAAATTAGTAATTCTCCCAGATGCAGGGCATTTAACAATTTTTGATCATCCTAAGGAATTTAACGATTTGGTTCTATCTTTTTGGAAAAAATGAACTAGAGTTTGAGATAAATGTAAATTAACCCCATCTAATTACTCCTGCATTCCACGCCCACCCAATACCAGCAGCAGTGAGAACAACGATATCTCCCTTCTTTATTTTACCGCTTTTTAGTCCATACTCTAAAGAAATTATTCCATCATTTTGACCGTTATGACCTATCTCTTCAAAATAAGTTGCTTGTTTGTATGGATCTACTCCTACAGCTTTAGCAACGTATTCAAAAGCACTTCTTTTCATATGTAATAGAGCTAGATAATTAATATCTTCTCTTGTATAACCAGATTGTTTTAAAGCATCATCTATTACTTTAATAAACGCATTCATTGAAAATTTATCAAGCCTCTGTTTTAATCCTTCGGGATCAGGAACATCTAAATAAATTAAGTTTTTATCTATTGCATCCTTCGATATTGGATTTATAGTACCTCCAGCGGGTACATAAACATCATCAGCGAATCTACCATCTGATATAGCAGATATTCCTAATATCTCATTAACTTTATAATCCCCTCTCAGTATTGCTGCAGCACCACTTGCTGCCAAGCTAATCATAAATCTAGAATTTTGATTTTTATAATTGATTAAATCAGAATTTCTATAACCACTAGCAACTAAGATTCGCTTTATTTCGGGATTTGTTTGCATTAAGCTTTTTGCTAATAACATCCCAACTAAAAACGTACCACATCTTTGATTAATGTCAAAAGCCCAAGGTCTTGTAGGATTTCCTAATAATTGCTGCAACTTTATACCATATGTCATCATTGGACGCTCAGCATAGACTTCTCCAGCCCAAATAATGATATCTAACTCATTAGCAGTAATATTTGCTCTTTCAAGTGCTTGAAAACTTGCCTTAGCGCCCATAGCTACTGTATGGTCTTCAGGTCCAGGAACGGTTTTACTCTTTAGACCAAATTTTTCTTCGAGAATATTTTTAGGAATTCCACTCTCTTTAGAGATATATTCACTTGTGTGTCTTTCTTTAGGAATATAAATTCCCCATGATTCTAATCCTACTGACCGGAATTCCATTTCGATATTACACCTATTCTAATTCTCGTTTTAAAATTTTTCCAGTAGCACTAGTTGGCAAAGAATCACGTATCTCGAAATATTTAGGAATTTTATATTTTGCAAGTCTCTCGATTAAATAATTTCGAATTTCATCTACCTCTAATGATTTACCTGATTTTAAAGTTAAAAAGGCTTTCCCAACTTCACCCCATTTTTCATCAGGCACACCAATAACAGCTGCTAAATCAATTGCTGGATGTTTAAATAATAATTCCTCAATTTCAACAGGATATACATTCTCACCTCCACTGATATACATTTCTTTTCTACGCCCCACAATGTAATAAAATCCTTCATCATCTTGCATTGCTAAATCACCAGTATGCACCCAACCATCAGATTCTATTGTCTTTTTAGTTTCTTCTGGTTCATCCCAATATCCTGAAAAGATGTGAGGGCCTTTAAGTAAAAGTTCTCCAACTTCTCCTTGTTTAACAATTTTATCAGTTTTAGTATTAGTAATCTTCATATCACAATGTAGAACAGGTAACCCAACAGATGTAGGTTTTTCTTTAATACGATTTTCGGGTAAATAAAAGTTATTCGGTCCAACTTCTGTTAAACCATATCCCATTTTAAATAGTTTATTTTTGACCCAGTATTTTTCCATTATAGCAACTGGGCATGGAGCCCCACCCGATATGAAAATTCTTATAGAATTGAATTTGGATTTTTCAAAAAGTGAAGTATTTGCCATCATATGAAACATTGTAGGAACCCCTATTACAATTGTACATTTTTCTTCTTCGATAATCCTAATAGTTTCCTCTGGATTAAAATCTCCCATTAATATTGTTTTCGCTCCTAGATGATAAAAAGGAACTAAAAGAACATTCCAACCTCCAGTATGAAATAAAGGAAAGAGTAATGGTTGTATATCATCAGATTTTAAACTCCATGTTAGTATTGTATTTATAGAATTCCAAAAAATTAGTCTATGAGATAATATTGCTCCTTTAGGAAGCCCTGTTGTACCTCCTGTGAATAAAATAAGATGCGGATCATCAAAATTTAAAACTGGACGTTCAACATCCGAATTTGATATTTTTTTCGTTAAGTCTCTAGTATTAGAATCATTTAATACTGATTCACTTCCCATAATTATATTATTCTTGATAATTGATTTTTCCTTTAACTGTGAAACAGTATTTAATAATTTTGATTCATAGAACAAAATTGAAGGACTTGTTTTTTTAATTAAATACTCGATTTCTTGAATTGATAATCTTATATTGAAGGGAACTAGAATTGCTCCTATTTTTGCTGTAGCTAAAAAAAGATCTATGCATTCTATTCTATTAGTAGAAAACATAGCAACACGGTCTCCTTTAGAGATGTCCTTATTTAATAATAAACGAGCTACTTTATTTGCTCTTAGGTTCAAATCATTGAAAGTATATAACTTTTTCTCAATATTATCAAATATAGCTTCCCGATCTGGAGTTAAAAGAGATCGACGCTTTGCCCAATCTCCTATCCAAGAGAATTCATTTGAAACTGAATAATCTCCTGCTTTGAACAATTGATTAAATCACCTATACTGCTCTATAAATTGGCCACTTTCTCCAAACATAGGCAAACAAGATTTCAATCCATAAAAACCATAACACAAAAGGAGTCGGATTCATTTCCCAATAATTTGTTGTATCTCCAAATAGGATTGGTGATAAAAGATAATATCCTAGAAAGGTTAAAGTACCAATAGCTATTACTAGCAGAAATCTATAGAGAAAATTTTGCCATTGAGGAAATCTTTTTGGCCAATTATCAAAAAATAATGAGACCAATACGACTGCACAAATTAGAAATATTGCATATGTAATGCCCATCATATACCAGCCTTTGAATCTAGTTACAGCATCAGGAGGAGTACCCCCGATCATTACAAAAAATGGATCAAAAATATATTCAGCAATGTAAGGTCCCAATAAAGAAAAGATTAAACCTAATACTATGCATGATCCTGTTGCTATCATTCCGATAAAGGGTTGTTTTCGCCCTAATTTACTCCATGGCCAATATTCAAAAACCATCATCGTTAATAAAGAGAAGAAAATTAACCATTGTGTCCATCCAAGTGAAAATGCATAACTAGGAAAAAAAGTGACTGGTTTAACTGCTGAAGCTTCTGAGGTTGCTGTACGTTCACCAGCAGGAAAGAACAAGAAAAACCAGACTAAAATTGTTATTGCATTTCCAATTATCCAGACAATAATTCCACGTTTAGGCTGCTTTATTTTAAAAAATGGCCAATACATCGTACCGGCAACCCAGAGTACGGCAAATGAAAAACAAGAGCCGCTCAAAGCCCCAAAAATTGATGCCCCTACATACCATGCTATATATGAATCTGTAATCTGACTGCTATAAGTAGAAGTAAATAAAGGTAAAAGTAGCAGTGTAAAAATTAAAATAATTACAAAATTTATAGATGTACCTACAAGTCCTACTTTCCATGGTGTACGAAACCAATTATAATAAGGCCAATTTTCAAACCAAATTGCCCAAACTACTCCAATTAACCCAAAACCACCTATTACAGTTGCCCATGCGGTAATTTCCATTTGATGTATTGGATATGGATTATGCCAACGAGGGTCAAAAAATATTAACCATGTAATCCAACTTATTATAAATACAATCAATATTGATAAAATTCCTGCAATTGGTTGCCTATAGCGTGCCATGACAATCATGGGTGCTTCTTCTGCGGCTGGAATTCCGACTTTTTCTCCGGCTAAAGCCAAAATATTCACCTATTCTTAATTTTATGCTTTTTTATTTAATATTCGTTATAATTATATCTTTATATTTAAATCATATATTTATCTTGATTCCATATAAAGTTTTAAAAATATCTTATTAGAAGTTTTTTACCTAAAAATAAAAAAGATTTAAATATGAATAAAATGAACTATATTCTCTCTATTTCATAATCTTTAGAACCTAGATTATTTTTTACAGCTGCATCAATCTGCCATGTTGAATTAACCATCGGATTTAAAGCACTAAATTTCTCAATGCCTGGTTCAAGTGATTTGGTCCATTTTCCTTCTTTATCGAGAAATGGAATACTTGGTGCATTGATCTCAGCATCCACACAAGCTTTATCTAATGCTACAGGATCAGATGAACCAAAGATTCCTAAATCAGGAACGACTGGTACGCTTGCATTAGGTACACAATCACACATTAAAGTTATATCAAAAGCAAAATTAATATAACTAATTTTCTCTGTACCAAAAGATAAAACTGCTTTAGCGTTATCTATAAAACACTCGACAAATTCTTTGTTATTTCGTCTGAGAGGAGCTTTTATCGCCTCTTTTATGGGACATTTCAGGGTACATCGAAAACAACCATGACATATTGAATGATTAATCTCAGCGAAATTTTTTTCTATTCTGATTGCCTCTACTGGACAAGAGGCTATGCATTCTTGGTTACATTTGCTAATATCACATCTATTTATATTAACAACAAAATCTCCATCAAAATGAGCTTTAATTTTGTTATGCTTGGAAACGCAACCCATTCCAAGTTGTTTTAATGCACCTCCAAAACCGGCAAGCGGATGACCTTTAAAATGAGAAACAATAACAAGCTTATCGAACTTAAAAAGTCCCTTAGCTACTGATACTTCATTGAAATGAATACCATTTATTTTTACAATCTTTCTATCGATTCCATATTCACTATCAATAAAATACAGTGGTGCTCCTATAATTGATTCAATATAACCATGAAGTTGTGCAATTTTCTGATGGTCTATAGCTTTCTTTCGATGACCAACAAAAATTGTATAATTTTTATGGATCTCAATTTGTTCTACATCATTTCCTCTCCCTTGGGTCTCTATAAGCGTAGGTATACCCCCTTTAGATTTAATGGATTCGACTACTTCTCGAACAAAATCGGGACGTAGATATCGTGTATTATGTGCTTCTCCAACGTGTACCTTCACTCCAACCTTATCGCCAGAGTGAACATGATCTAAAATTTTATCTAATATAAAACGGGTTTTTACAATGTTATTCGTAATCATATTCTTTGCAGTGTTTGGAAGAGCAGCGACCTCAATTGGAGATGCCCAATACACTTTAGGTTTAGATAACATCTTTTACTTTGCCTCTTAATATCATCATTTACAAAATGAAACATATAATATCTTTTTAATTTTAAGAATTTGTCATCTATTAGTAATATGTTTTTAGAATGAAATTAGAATAATTTTACAGACTAAATCTATTAAAAGTGATAAATCCATATTTCATTTGAAGATTTTGATTAATCTTCTAATATATATTATATATTAAATATAAGAAACTCAAGTTACATTTAAATACCAAATTATTATAAATTAAAATAAGCACTTTATTGAGTTATTAACTTTTTATACATTTTTGGATAAAAATAAAGAAATTTAAGAGTAATTTAATATGAAAAAATCAATTAAATATTTTTTACTTGGCATTTTTTCAATATTTTTAATTATTCCCTATTATATCCCTTTAACAAAGGCACAAGAATGGAAATATAATGGTGCTGAAACACAAAGAATACCAGAATTTTTTGTATATCCTTCTGAAAGGTATTACTACAATTATACTGGAGGATCCCTTTTTTTTGACGAAACATATGTACGATTTGACATAGTTAAGGGGAATGTTACAGATACTTTTTGGGGAATGACTCTAATTTCCTATTTACCCCCTTTAGTTAATGGTACATGTATATTTGGTGATATTTACATAGGAAACGCTACTTCAAGAGAAGAAGTTCTAGTATCATCAGATTATCAATTTATTTACTGGAATGAAACTATTGGATTAATAACGTTAATGCAATACCCCGTTATTTATATCCCTGTAAATGAATACGGAGAAGCAACAGCCGAATCACTTGAAATTGCAATTGAATCTGCTCAATGGGCTATGGAAAAATCATTGTCAGGACGTTTTGAACATAATGCTAGTTACTCAAGTATATATTCAGTTGAACTATGGAATTCTACGTATAATAACGCCTATTACAAAATGAATTTTACCGAAAATGGACATCAAATTATTACTGAAATCTATAATGTTCTTGATGCAGCAAATATAACGTTGATCTCAAGACCAGCACAAAAGTCACCTGATTTTGTTAGTCTTACGACTGAAAGCGGAGAATTAACAGCAGATACTACTGAAATTAGATTAATTGCAAATATTACTGATGTAGATAATAATAATGATGGAATAATTGATACAGATTATTTATACCGCATTTATAATGGAACAGATTGGACTACATGGGCACCCGTAACAAATGTCATAGATTATGATCTGGGTTCTGTTGCAAATGGAAACTATGAACTTACAATGGAAGTTAAAAATATGTATGGTATTGTTGATGAATCTATAACAATCCAATATACTAATGAAGAAGAAGAGGGTGATGGAGAAGGAATCATTCCTAGTTATCCATTAGCAATAATTTCTCTAGTAGCAATTGTTAGTGTTTCTATCATAATACTTAGGAAAAGGAAAATATTAAAGCTTTAAACAATACTAACTAAAGTTTTCTAACTTATTTTTTATTTTATTAAGATTAATTATTAAAAATATAGTATAATAGATTAGTCTCATTAATCTAAAAGTAAATTATCAATATTTAATTTGAGATTTTTGAACAATCTTCGAATCTATAGCAAATTTAAGAAGTTCAAGATATATTTAAATACTAAATTTGTATTAATTAAAATGACAATTTTGTTAATATAGAAAATTTTTATACATTTTTAAAAAAAAAGAAATTCAATGGTAAAATAATATGAAAAAATTAAAAAAGTGTATTTTATTTGGTATTTCTACTCTAATATTAATCTTTTCCTTTTTAATTCCGACAATAAAAGCACAAGAATGGACTTATGATGGTGCTAACACAGAAAGAATTCCTGAATTTTCAGTTTACCCTTCTGAGTGGTATATTTATGATCCAGAAGGGGCACCTCCCGAAATTAATTACTTAATTGAAATAGTAAAAGGTGATATATCAGATCCATTTATGTTGGGAAATGGTACTTGTGTTTGGGGTAACGCTTGGATGTTGAATACAACATCTGGAGAGAAGACGTTAGATACTACTAATGCAATTTGGGCCTACTGGAATGAAACAAACGGATATTTTTCACAAGCATATCCCTTGATAATCCCTGTTGATAATGGAACAGTTTCAGAATCAATTTTAAACGATGTATCTATTTACTTAGGATTTGTTTTTACATCATCAGGGACTAGCTTTGAACATCAAGCTGTATATCCAAATATATATTCAATTCTTTTTTGGAATGATACATATAATAATGCCTATCTTAAATTAAATTATACATATGATGGAATTATAACTCTATGGGAATCTTATGTTTTACCAATGCCTAATATGGCTCTTGTTTCACAACCAGCACAACAAGCTCCAATGTTTAATTTAACAACAGAAAGCGGAAAATTAACAACAAATACACCTGAACTTAAATTAATAGCAGATATCACTGATGCTGATAATAATAACGATAAATTAATTGATACTGACTATTTATACCGTATTTATAATGGAACAGGTTGGACTATATGGACACCAGTAACAAGCGTAATAGATTATGATTTGGGTCCTGTTGCTTATGGAGACTATAATATTACAATGGAAGTTAAAAATATGTATGGTGTTAGTTCAGATATGATAACAATTCAATATACTGGTCTTTCTCCTGGTGATTTTATATTATCTTCTGATGCTGGAAGTCCTGATGAAGATGGAAATTTCACACTCTCTTGGGACACTGCTAGTGGAGCAGTTAATTACTCTGTATATGAATATTCAAACTATATTACTGTTATAAATGGTACTTTAACAAGTAAAGCAGATCACATAACTAGCCTTTCACTTCCATTAACAGGATATACTAATGGAACTTATTATTTCATAGTTGTAGCACATAATAAATATGGAGATACTCTTTCTAATTGTATCAAAATAGTAGTTGAAATTCTTCCCGAAGAAGGTGAAGGTGAGGGAGAGGGTGTCATCCCAAGTTATCCAATAGCAATAATTTCTCTAATAGCAATTTTTATTGTTTCTATCATAATACTTAGGAAAAGAAGAATAATTACCCTTTAATGAGTGATAATTAGAATTCTCTAACAACTTTTTTTATTTTTTATTATTAAGTCTAATTAAAACGAGGTTCATAAAAAGAGATCTAAGGTTTTTTGCGTTTTAATATAATTAATTATCTTACTGCTATTTTTCCAGATTTTATAATCCACCATGAATCCCCTTGCCATACTTTTCAGGGCATCATCGAAGTTGTCAAAAATAACTGGTTCGCTTGTCCACATTGCATTATTTACCGTTTCTCTTATTATCCACACTCCCAATGGCACTACATAACCACCAGAAACTTCTTTAAAGATTAAAACTCTTGCTTGTTTTCTAATCTTATAAAGGTATTCATATACAGATTTTCTTAAAGCATAATATGCTCCAGTAATATTACTCACATAAGATTTTCTTCCTTGATAAAATTCATAATCAGTTATTATCTGTGGTTTTATATTATGTATATTTCCATTAAGAGAAATATTCCATAATGTATTTGGGGCCCAACATTCATTCATTTCATATATAAACTTACCTGGGAAAAGGAGAATTTTAAAATGATTATCTAGATAAGTTGCCTCAAAAATTTGGTAATGACATATTTCTGGAGATTTCTTAATTTGTTCAATTAATACTTTTGAAATTATATCGTCTACTGCTGTTATTGCCCATCTAGTAGAAACAATTCTTCACTTTTCATTCTCGCCAAGTAATCCTGCTGAAACGACTCTTTTAATTGTCGATTCTGGAACATTTCCTTTAAAATAAAGATATTGAGAAACTGCTTCAGATGCTTTTAAATCAATATCTGAAACACAATAGTCAACTTTGGGATGAATTTTTGTATTTTCAGTAATTTCGATTTTTTGTTTCATTCCAGAAGGTCCCATAGGTAATGCATGATTATCCAAGTATTCTGTGCCTCTCCAACATGAACTTTTACTCCTACTTCATCTCCCGATTTAATATTGTCTATAACTTTCTCTAAAATAAGCCTAGTTTTTACTAAATTATTAGTTATCATATTCTTAGCAATGTTTATTAAAGCTGGAACTTCAAGAGGAGAAGCCCAATATACAATGGATCTAGGAAAAATCGGATTATTCTTCATATTTTTCAATACTTTTTACAGAAATGTAACTAAAGTAAATTTTATTATTGTAATTTGATTTTTAATAGATTTAATAACTTTTAAAGGAATTTAATAATTGAATTTTAAGCACTTTCATCGAAAGCAACTTCTAATTATCTTAAATAATAATCATTGGAAATACTAATATCAACAAGTCTTACTCTACAAGATAATATAGTTAATGAATATTAAATGGTTCATCTCTAAATTCATGCATATTTTTTTAAATTTTATTTTAAAATTTACAATTTTATAATTTAAAGACTTTATAATCACTCAATCTCTAGCATTTGAAAACTTAAACAAATTCTGTTTTGCCTAATTCAGTAAATACCACTATTATTAAATTTTGTTTAGTTCTCATTAATTACGTTATTTTTATCTTCCAATTCATTATTTGTAATCTAATTTTATAGATATATCCTTCAAAATGTAAAGAAAATTAAAAAAAGCAGTGTATAGCTTTTTACGCTCAAATAATTATTTTTTCACTTCTTCAATTTAAAAAAACATTTATTAATATACCTGATTTTTTAATTATTTAGAATTATTCTTAATTTAGGATTTAAATTATGAAGACTCTAGAAGAAAATGATCACGATGTTCGGAAAATAATTTTTGTAGGTTTGGATAATGCTGGAAAGACATCTATTATTCTCGCACTTCTTAGAGAAATGTCAAAACTTGCGGTAATAAGTCCAACTAGACATGCCAAGAGAAGAACATTAGAATTTTTAGGTATGAAAATATCTGAATGGGATCTAGGAGGTCATGAACGATATCGCAGACAATATCTAGAAAATGCTGAATTTTATTTTCGCGGAACGGATATTTTAATTTATGTTATCGATATACAAGATTATGATAGAATTGTAGAATCATATACATACCTTAATCAGATTCTAAAAAAATTGAATGAATTGAAATTAAATCCAGCAATCTACATCTTTTTTCATAAAAATGATCCTAATATAACAAATAGCATTCAAATCAAAATTAATAATACAATATCATATATTAAAGAAAAAATTGAAGCAAATCAAAATTCTAATAAATTCAAATTATACAAAACCACCATTTTTGATTTATCTTCAATTATTAATGCTATTTCTAAAATATTTTTAAATTTATTTTCACGAGTTGAAGTAATCAAAAGAGCAATCCAAGATTTTGTTCTTAAGAGCGGAATTGAAGGGATAGAACTATTAGATGACAATTCTCTAATTATTGGTTCGTATTATCAGAATAATAATATTAAGAGAATACTAAATTCACTCTCTCCATATTTTTTACGATTAAATGATGGATTTGAAAATCTCAAAGCTTTAAATGATGATTCTGAAATTCATATGGTTGTTGAAAAATTCGGAAAATATTTTATTTTTAAAAAATTTAGAATTAAAAAGCAAATTTTCCCATACTATATTTTACTTTGTACAACCGAATCATTCTTAAAGAGATCTGAAATTGAAGCATTAATTCAATTATTGAGAGAAATACTATCTCATGAAGTTTAAAAGTGTATTATTAAGAGTTAATTTTGAAGTTGATAATACGTATTAATAAATATTTAATCAATGCTAGTAACATATAAATCGTTTAGCATCAAAATAATTCAATTATAAATTATCTATAATTTTTTTATTTAAAATAAATATAAATAAGCATATTTTATTTTATATTTAGTGAGTAAAAGACGTCATAAAGATAATTGAAATATGAGTCTACTTAATGAAAAAGAACCTAATGTTCATAAAGTAGTTTTTGTTGGTTTAGATAATGCTGGAAAGACATCTATAATTCTTTCACTTCTTAGAGAAATATCTAAATTTGCTACAATTAAACCTACTAGAAACGCAGAGAGAAGATTTTTTGAATTTTTAGGTATGAGTATATCTGAATGGGACCTTGGTGGCCATGAAAGATATCGTAAATATTATCTTGAAAATTTTGAGTTAATTTTTCGAGGAACTGATATCTTAATATATGTTATAGATATTCAGGATAATAAGAGGATTAAGGAATCCTATAATTATTTAGATCAGATAATAATAAACTTAAGTGAATTAAAATTAAATCCCCCCATTCATGTTTTCTTTCATAAAAATGATCCTGATAAAACACAGAACATTAAGATCAGCATAGATAACAAAATCTCTTATTTAAAAGGCAAAATTGAAGAATTTCATGATTACAATAAATTTTCTTTCTATAAAACTACGGTTTTCGATTTATCTTCAATTATTTATGCCATGTCTGAAATCCTTTTAACTTTATATCCACGATCTAAAGTGATTGATACAGCACTTAGGGAGTTTGTTAATAAAAGTGAAGTAGAGGGTGTTGAGTTAATAGATGATAATTCTTTAATTATTAGTTCTTATTATCAAAATGATAAAATTAAAGAAATTTTGACTCACGTAAATCCATTTTTTTTAAGATTGATGGATGAATTTGGAAAACTTGATAGTTTAAATGAAAATAAAGAAAATCAAATGATAGTTGAAAGATTTGAAAGAAATTTTATTTTTAGACAGTTTAACCTTATAAAAGATGCAGCACCATTTTATATCTTTCTTTGTACAGTTGAACCGGTTTTAGATGAGAATAATTTTAATGCATTAATTAAAATATTGAGAGATATACTTTCTCATGAGGTTTAAATTTATCTTATTTTATGTTTAATATTAATAGTCTTAGTTTTAAAAGGAATTTATATGATATGGTTTGAAGTGGATTTGATTAAAAGAATAATTATTAGGTAATTTTAGTTTCTGACAAATTTAACTATAGTAAATTAAATGAGGTGACCACATTGAAAATAATAATATTAAGTTATTTCCATGAGAGATATGGTCCAAAAATATTATTAAAATCACCAGAATCATTAAATGAAGGAGAATTTCATCATCTCCCTGCTTTAATGGACCTTTATAACGAAGGCTTTTTCATTCACACATTTGGAGGCTATAAAAGCGCTAATTACATCTTCAATATCCCAAATGAAGATGCAAGAGGTAGTATAGAGCTACTACTTATTTCCATTATTTTTGATATTAATAGTAATATTAATAATGACTTATCAAAAGAATTACTTGAAGGATTTGAAAAAGAGATTCAAAATATTAAAGATGTATACAAAGCTTTTTATGTAGAAACAAAAAAATACGAAGATGCTGCTGAGAAATTTGATAAGATTAGGAATTTATTTTTTACATTTTGCAGTTCAATTCCAGAAGAAAGCATTGTTTATAAAAGTGAGGATACCAAAATTCTTATTTTTGGACTTACAAATGCAGGAAAAACTACTCTTGTAAATTACTTAAAAAATAATATGGCAACAAAAACACTTCCAACAACATACATGGATATCTCTCGAATAGTCATAAACAATTTATCTATGTTTGCCTATGATACACCAGGACAGGAAAAATTCAGGAGTTTATGGAAGCATTATTTAAAAAATCAAGATGGTCTAGTTTTTGTTCTTAATATCGCAGATAAGGAGGTATATGGAGCTGCTAGAGATCTTTTACTTAAAATTATAAATTTACCACAGATGGAAGGCTTACCATTGCTTATTCTTTTTAATAAAATTGATTTAGAGGAACCTAATCTTGATCTTCTTAAGAATGAGATAAACGTAAGTGAGATTAAGAATAGACCAATTGAATATTTTTTAACATGTGGCCTTACTGGAGAAAATGTGACTAAAGCATTTGAATGGTTATCGATTAAGCTATCAGAACGTATCTTTTTAGCCCCTAAAAGCGATTTAGGAATAATATTCTCGAAATGGGATGAAATAGAAGGTGCAAAAATAGTAGCAATTCATCCCATTGATATTTTTGATGATCCTGAAATTATAGCAATTCGATGTTTTTCAATTTCTCAGTTTATTTTTGGAGGAGAGAAATTTAAAAGAATTTCAGTTATTTTACCTTTTACTCATCTTAAAATAAAGGCAGCTGTTTATTTCGACGTCATTCCAGATGATAAAATACGAGGTGGAATATTACCTCTTTCACTTGTGATATTTTATAATGAGAGAATTCCCAGAGCAATTATAGATCAATTTAATAGTTATATTTTCGAGAGTTTTGCTCAAATTAAAGAGATATATACAAATAAATTTCGTGTTTTAGAAGAACTCAAAAAGATTCATAATACAATATTAAATAAATTAAAATCAGTTGAACCAACAATTCAAGCTTTAAGAATAGCAGAAATGCGTTATCAAGCTTTATTCATGGCAGCACGAGATGCAATCCTCATTATTGATCGTAAATCGGGTATTATTGTAGATGCGAACACACAAGCAGAAAGATTACTCAATCAACTCCCTGAAGAAATTATTGGAATGCATTCTACTCAGCTTAAACTGGAAGGAGAAGAAGATTTCAAGAATATCATCTTTAAACAAATTGAGTTAGAGAACCCAAAATTAATTGAAGTTAGGATTAAAGATTCTAACGAAGGTAGTATTCCTATTGAAATAAACGCAAGCGAAATCCAAATGGGAGGTCAAAATTTAATCCAATGTATTCTAAGGGACATTACTGAACGTAAGTTAGCGGAAAAAAAATTACGAGATTCAGAAAATAAATATCGTCACTTATTTAAGCATTCTCCATTTTCAATAATCTTAATCGATTCTAATAGAATCGTTGTAGATTGTAATCCTGCAATTAAACAATTATTAGGATATAATAAAGAAGAATTAGTTAATAAAAGATATGATAGCCTTTCATTTATTCATCCAAAATATTTAAAATCAATATTAGAAAGTTTAAGAGATCTAATTAAGGGTGAACCAATAACTATTCTTGATGTACAATTAATAACAAAAACAGGAGCGTTTTTATGGGCAAATCTTCAGTTATCAGAAGTAATGATAGGTGGAAAAATGTATTTTCAAATAATTGCGAATAACATTACAGAACAAAAAGAAGCTGAAGCTGCATTGCGTGAAAGTGAAGCTCAGTTTCATATAGCTTATGATAGAGCTAACTTTTACAAAGAATTATTTGCTCATGAAGTAAATAATGTATTTAAAAATATTCAATCATTTATTATGGATTATACTAAGAAATTAATACCAACAAAAAAGAACAAAAGACTATATAATCTTTTGGAAGATATTAAAGAGCAAAATCAGAGTGGAGCTAAATTGGTATATATCGTACAAAAACTAGCTGAAATTGAAAGTAAACCTCTTGCTTTGACTAAGATGGATTTATACACAATTCTAGGTGAAGCTATAAAAAATGTCTATGAGTTATTTCAATATAAAAAAGTAAATATAACAATTTACCCTCCAAATGAAAAATTTTATGTTCTAGCAAATGAGATTTTAGTAGATGTATTTGAAAATGTCCTATTAAATATTATTGAGTATAATAAAAATCCAGAAATTGAGATTGAAGTTATTATTTATCGTCAATTAAAAGATGAAATCAATTATTTGAAAATGGAATTTGTTGATAAAGCAATTGAAATTTCTCAAGATTTTAAGGAAGAGATTGCTCTAAATGAAGAAAAAAATTATAAAACTTTCAAAAGTATGCTTTTAGGACTTTCTTTTGTTGATCAAATTATAAGTAGCTTGAAAGGAGAAATATGGGTTACAGGTTCGAATTTTCTCATTATTATTCCTGAGGCTTTATGACAGCAATATTATTAATTTCAAATTTAATAATTATTACCTTAATTTTTTCTAAAATAGCTTTTTTTAAAATTTTTAAAATATCGTTTTAGTGTTTTAAAGGAGCGTTTTAAAAAAAAAGGATGATGTAAGCTAGATTTTCTGAAATTAATGCATCACATCTAAATCAATGATTAAAGTAGTCCCGTAGCATATTCAGCAGGAATACTGATATATGTAAATCCAACAAATCGAACAGGAAACCATTTCACAAAATCGGGCTTTTATAAATTAATTTTTTTATCTTTTGGTTTAGAATCATATAAAATTATCTATCGTTCTTTGCGTTTTAATAAAATTGATAAGTTTACTGCTATCTCTCCAATATTTATAATCAACCATAAATCCATTTGCCATGTTTTTCAAAGCATCATTAAAGTTATCGAGAATAAGTGGCTGATTGGTCCACATAGCATTATTTACTGTCTCTCTTATTACCCACACTCCCAAAGGCACTACATATCCACCAGAAACTTCTCGAAATATTAAAACTCTTGCTTGTCTTTTAATTTTATAGAGGTATTCGCATACAGATTTTCTCGCAGCATAATAAGCACCGGTGATATTGCTCGCATAAGACTTTCTTCCATGATAAAATTCAAAATCAGTCATTATTTGTGGTTTGAGATTATGAATATTGCCATCGAGAGAAACATTCCATAATGTATTTGGAGCCCAACATTCGTTCATTTCATATATAAACTTACCGGGGAAAAGAAGAATTTTAAAATGGTTATCGAGATAAGTTGCTTCGAAGATCTGGTAATCATTTATTTCTGGAAATTTCTTAATCTCTTTGATTAATGCTTTTGAAATTATATCGTCAACAGCAGTTATTGACCATCTTGTGGGAACAATTCTTCGCTTTTCACTTTCGCCAAGTAATCCCGCTGAAAATACTCTTTCAATTGTCGATTCTGGAACATTTCCTTTAAAATAAAGATATTGAGAAACTGCTTCAGATGCTTTTAAATCGGTATCTGAAACACAATAATCAACTTGAGGATGAACCTTAGTATTTTCAGTAATTTCAATTTTTTCTGTCATTCCAGAAGGTCCTATTGGTAAAGCATGATTATCCATCATCATTCTAAGGTTCATTTTTTGTAATTTAGTTTCAGTATCAACAGGTCTTGCAGCCATTGATAATTCTTGAGAATTTTCCAGAAATCTCTGCGTTTTTAACGGAGGGGTAGTCTTTCTTGATTTTTTGCCAATGTTTACATTTATTTTAAAATTACTCCTCACTAAACTACTCCTATACTTAATTATATCAGTCATCGGTTTTCCAAACCAGAGTTCAGGAGCATCAAGTAAATGATAATCTGAAATGTTAAGTCCAGTTTCAAACTCTTGAAAAGGTACTAATGGTCCAAGATATACATTTGGATAATTAAAACGACCTACAAAAAATCCGGGTGGGCTTGCACCAAAAATTTCAACATCTCTCCTCGTTTTATCCAATTCAAAAGGAACTAGAGATTTCATAACTGATTTTTTAAGTAAGATAGGACATGTCTTTTTACCACATAAAAGTCTTGAGCCTTTGCAACGAAGACAAATATTTTTTTCTGTTGGAGGTCTAACCAATCTATTCGCTTTTCAAATTTAGTATATTCAAGTAAAAATTACTATCTTTTATTATAAAAAAGGTAAAAGAGTATAAAATTTTAATATTTATATTAAAGAAGCAACATCTTATTTCTTGCAATATTCAATAAGCATTTTTCTTTATTTTTTTGATTAAAAATCTTATTTTTTATGGTCTTTTACTTTCCCTGATAGAAGTAATCCATATAAGCTCACAAAAACGATAATCATAGCTATTATTTGAAATAATTGAACAGATTCTTTTAATATTAATAGGGCTAAAACCATTGTGATTATAGGATTGGGGGTGGTAACTGTACTCGCTACAGACACATCTACATGTTTCACAGCATAAAACCAATTAATGAGTTCTAAATAATATACGATTCCCATAAGAAAACCAAATAGTTGAAATTCTTGATTGATTAATCCCTCAAAAACGCTATTTGTACCGCTAACAAGGGAGGAAATTCCAAAAAGAATTGCTGAGGATATAAGTACCCTAAAAAAGGTAACTTGATTTGGAGTAATTGGAGACGTGTCCAGTGTATGCTTAATGATAACATGGGCAATGCTCCATAAAAATGGGACAATTAATGCTAAAGCAAACCAAGGAGAAAAACCAATAATGAGCCATGTGCCTTCTGTACCAAGATAATATATACCCATTATCATGAGTAGTGTAAAAAAAAGCTCACTTAATCGTTTCTTTTTCTTAAATAAAATAAATTCCATGAATATTGAAAATAAGGGATAGGTTTGAATAGCAATCGCAGCGCTTATTGTACCTGCTTTTTCAAACGCAAAGACATAGAAAAATGTTGAAATAGAAAAAGTTCCTCCTGTAATTCCCATTATTAAGAATGTTCTTTTTCGAATTTTGGTATTTATCGACTTTTGAAATATACCTGAATTTGATTGAGTCAATTCGAAAAAGAATAAAGGTAGAGAACATATCAACTCCCATAAGGATAAATAAAAAGCAAAATTTAAGGCATTTAATGTTAAAGGACGGCTATTTGATATAATAGGTAATATTCCAAGAAGAAATAATGATATAAATGATAATAATATACCAATATTTCTATTAGAATAAAAATTTTGAGAAATATTGTTATTTGAGGGAAAAATATGGGCTTGATTTTGCTTATCTTCCATGATTTATCAAAATCAAATTACCTTAAAAATATGGTGAATTGAGGGATTGAACAGTTTAATTATTAGGATATTTTTTTTAATTTGAAATACAAGATTAATTGATTATTTATATTAAAGAAAAAAAATTCTAATTTTATTAATAGCAATATATTAAAATATTAAGAATAAAAAAGTGAAAGCTAAAAGGTTATATAAAAATTTAGATATTGATTTTGAGCTCGATCTCTGCAGAGATAATTGGTCTCAAATGGATTTTAATGAATTTATTAGTGAGAATTTCAAAAGACGTTATATGGGACTTCTATTGGATAATTCCAAAGAGATTAATATTGCATATACAGCAGTTTTTCCTTCTGATAATGTTTTAAACAAAATATTAGAAATAGGACAACAGAATGTCCTTTTAATTACTCATCATCCAATGGTATGGGATATAAGAATAACACCGGTTTTCCAAGATATTAATCCAAAACTGCTCCCTCGTTTAAAAGAACAAAAAATTTCAATATATACAATCCATGTCCCACTAGATAAAAATAGTGATTATTCAACAACAACAAACTTAGCAAGAACTTTAGGAGTAAATCCAGAAGGAGAATTTTATGAATATTTTGGTGTAAAAGTTGGAATTTATGGAAAAGTGGATATTAAGACTCCAGAACAATTAACTAATAGATTAATTTCTAAAATAAAACATAAAGCAAAATTATGGAAATATGGCTCTGATGAAATAAAAAACCAAAAAGTCGCTTTAGTAGCAGGAGGCGGTAATGAAATTGACATTATTCAAGAAGTTATCGATTTAGGAATTAATACATATGTAACTGGCATAACGGCTCTAAATGAGTATAGTCAAAAAGTTCATGATTTTGAGAGACAAAATAGAATAAATATCATTGGAGGTACTCATTATTCAACAGAGAAATTCGCATGTATCGAGTTATGTAAATATTTCGAAAAATTAGATTTAAATTGTGAATTTATTGAAGATTCACCTGTTTTAGAAGATCTGGAATAATCTTTTTAATACTCCAAAACACCTGTTTGCATAATCATTTTCCATTCATTAATTACTTTAGAATATATCTTACAAACACGCCCTTTCCAATGATTTTTTTGATTCTTCTTATCAATCCATAAGGTATCAATATCAAGCACAGCAAAGGCTCCATCTAGTTCCTTAGAGAGTTCAATTTTTTTAATTACTCTATAATTATGTTTTAATTCATGCGTGTTAAATAAATCTAACCACCCTTTTCTCCAGCGACTGTAGTCATATCTTCCCCATTCTATAACCCAATCCATTGGATCGTGAGATTGTGGGGTTTTTGGCCAAGGCCAAACCATATCGGGATGAAAAACGGTCATTAATAGATCAACGTTTTGGGTATCCCATGCCATTGTCTCTCTATTCACTATTTCTTCAATTTCTTTTCTTGTTTCTCTCTTAGACATAAAAATCACTTTTATTTGAAAAGGTATTGATATAATTATAAAAATTCATTTTTAATATTATCTTAGCTTAATAATTTCAATTTAAAAAAAATATTTAAAAAGTGAATCGCATTGATAATAAAAAGTCCTTATAATGGAACCATCCCTAAAATTCATCCTACAGCTTTTATCGCTCCAGATGTTGTAATAATTGGAGATGTAGAAATTGGTGCTTATGCAAATATATGGTTTGGGGCTAAGTTAAGGGGTGATTGGGGAAAAATCGTTATAGGAGAAAAAACAAGTATTCAGGAAAATGTTGTATTACACACTACTCCAGGAGAGATTTGCAAAATTGGGAATAACGTGAGATTAGCTCATTCATGTATGTGTCATGGTCCTTGTACTATTGGAGATTCTTCTCTGGTTGGAATACATGCAACAGTTTTGCAAGGAGCTAGGCTAGCAAAAGGGTGCATTTTAGGTGCGGGTTCAATCTTAAGAGGTGAAACAAAAGAACATTGTCTTTATGCTGGAATACCAGCAACCAAAAAAAAAAGATACCCCGATCCTAAAGAAGCTAGTTTGGAAGCAAATTTATATGTTGAAAATGGCCAAAAATTTAAAAAAGCAGGATTAGGGCAAGAAATCCCGAATGAATATTTATTTATAGATTAGTAAAATTATTGTTTTTAGCTATAGTATTTTATCATACTCAAGTTCATGAAAATCTAATATCTTTTTAACCATCTCTTTAAAGCTATACAAGATATTGGTATTTTCTTTAGAAGAAGTTCTAATAAAATCGGTTTCGTTATGCCTTTTAAGAAATTGCTCTATAATTAGATCATCAATTTTATGTTTTTTAGCTTTAGTTTGAACTAAATCAAGTTTAGTGCCAAGTACAATCTTAGGTTGATCCTGAAGATTATGCTCCAACAATTGAGTGTACCACCAATCTAATTTTGTTAGAGTCTCTATATTTACTAATTCAAAAACTAGAAAGATTCCATTCGCTCCAGTAATATAATAATTAAAAAGTCGTTTGAACTGTTCTTGCCCCCCAAAGTCCCAAATTGTAAGTCTTACGTAAGATTCATCTCCATCTATTATAATAGGAATGTCATATGTGTAGAAATCAATTCCAACTGTTAGCTGAGTGTTCATATCAAAAGTATCAAAACACAATCTTCGAGCTATACAAGTTTTTCCTACAGCAGCACTACCAATCACGCAGATCTTAAAAATATAAGTTGGCTCTTCTCTTTCAGATATAGATTCTCACCATTAAAAACTGAGATATATAATTTAAGTATTTTATACTTTTAATGCTATATTTTTTTTCAATTTAATAATTATAATATAATTAATTAAAGATAGTTTTTTCTATACTTGCAAAATTAATTGAAAGTATTAATGTGGAAATACTCAAAGTATTCTTTCATACTCTAGGTTATGATAATCTAATATCTTTTTGACCATCTCTTTAAAAATATCTTGAATGTTAATATTATCTCTAGAAGAAGTTTTAATGAAATCTTTTTCGTCATGATTGTTAAGGAACTCATTGATAATTAACTCATCAATTTTAAATTGTTTACTCTCTTGTTCAACTAAATCGAGTTTAGTGCCAATTAAAATTTTCGGGCGATCTGCCATGTTGTACTCTTTTAACCTATCATACCACCAATCTAGATTTACAAGACTCTGCATCTGTACTAAATCAAATACCAGAAAGATTCCATTTGCTCCATTTATATAATATTTAAAAAGTGATTTAAAATGTTCCTGTCCACCGAAATCCCAAATAGAGAGTCTAATGGAAAAATTTTTTCCATTTATAACTATTGGAATATCATGAGTATAAAAGTCAATTCCAACGGTTAATTTAGTTTCTGCGTTAAATGTATTATAACAATACCTTCGACAAACACACGTTTTACCTACGCCTCCAGCCCCTATAAGGCATATTTTAAAGATATAGCGATGTTTTTCTTCTTTTAAAATAAACATTCACCTTTGTAAATTTAGATATTTGATTTAATTCTATGAAATAAATATATCTTAGTTCGTTGGTTAGTGCTAGTCTTATTATCATAATAATTTTAGTCTTTTTAACATTATTTGATTGATTTAAAAATATAATAAAATTTTGATTTAATTAATAAAAATTAGTCTTTTCTTTATTATCAAAATGAATTTTATATTTTAAAATAGAAATACTCAAAGTATTCTTTCATATTCTAGGTTCCTATAATCTAGTACTTTTTTAACCATTTCTTTAAAAATGTCTTTGATGTTAATATTCTCAGCTGCAGAGGTTTTTATAAAATCCCTCTCACCATGATTGTTAAGAAATTCCTCGATTGTAAGCTCATCAATGCTAAATTGCTTATTTTCTTCATTAATTAAATCAAGTTTGGTACCAATCACAATTTTAGGAAGATCAACAATGTGATATTCTTTTAACCTATCATACCACCAATCTAAATTTATAAGACTCTGCATTTGTAATAAATCAAATACCAAAAAGATTCCATTTACTCCGTTTACATAGTAGGGAAAAAGCGATTTAAAATGTTCCTGACCTCCGAAATCCCAGATAGTGAGTCTAATGGACGATTTATCTCCATCTATTATAAATGGAATATCGTGGGTATAGAAATCTATTCCAATAGTTAACTTGGTATCTAAGTTAAATGTATTAAGACAATACCTTCGACAAATACAAGTTTTTCCTACTCCTCCCGCACCAATAAGGCATATCTTAAAGATATAACGATAAGCTTGTTCTTTAAATATAAATCATCCACCTCTAAAAGGTTCGATATTTGATGTAATTGTATGTTAATAATTATATCTTTTTTTATTAGATTTTAGTCTTATTGTTATAATATATTCCATCTTTATAAAATATATAATTTGAAAAGAAGTTCAAATAAAAATTATTTCATAAATTGATTTATATTAGAATAATAGATTTAATTTAAGTTTGAGATAATAATTCTATTAATGCTCTCGGAATTTCTTTATAATCATTTACAGCATAAAATTTTCCTCTACCAGCTTTAGCAATTTCCTTACATGTTCGAATGCCTTGATCAGCATCATTCTCCGCAGGCATTCCGATTACATGCAATTTTGGATATCTTTTTGCTAATTCGATCGGATCATCGCCACGATTATAATTCCCATCCGAAATTAGTATACCAAAACGACTTTTTCTATTTTCTTTTACTTTATTTAATTCTTTTAATCCTTTTTCTAACCCAATATAAATATTTGTAAATCCTACTGCTTCAGAGTCTAAAATATCATCTATAATCGAGGTAATTAGCTTTTTTTGATTAATTTTTTTCATAACCATTGCTGTAGAATTAAATAGTACAATTGCAAAATCTTCTTTTTCCATATTATAAGCTAAAACAGAGGTTGTAAGAGCTGCATTTAATAATAAACGGCCATACATACTTCCACTTGTATCTAAAATTAATACTACCTTTCTTTTTTGACGCTTTCTTTCAACTCCATAAATGTCTTGATAATTTAAATTCTTATTATAAATTTTCAAAGAATTATGTTGAATAGTCTCATCAATGCTAAATTCTGGCATCCCAATTTGATAAAGAGGAACAGTTTTTTTGAATTGGCCTCTAATGCCTCTACTAGTTATTTTTAAAGATAATTTCAGAATACTTTGACGAGCTAATCGCCGGAAAATTGCCTTATACTTTTCAGAAATTGGACGTCTTATAAAAAAGTAAACTTCAGGCATAAAATCTCCTGCTTCCTTGGCTTTTTCAGAAAAAAATTTAACACCATCATCGCAATTTAATGCATCAGTAGCAGCATATACATTTGCTTTTAATAATCCTATTAAAGCTTCAATATTTTTGTATTGGATCGCTAGGTATGCCAGTTCTTTAATTTGTTTGTAATCTAAGGTATTTGCTAAATGTTTGTAATAATCAGGTTTTTTCTTCTTTTTACGGATTATTTCATACTCAAGTATTTCTCTATCTGGTTTGCTTTCAGTAAGTCTAACATGCAGCCTTTTCTCAATCTCTTCAGACTCTTCCTCAGAGAAATCATCGATTATTGAAAATCCAATTTATTAAGTATAGCTAAAACGATATTAGTTATAATTTCTTTTTTGGATTGAGTGAGTCCGTCCTCCAACTCAATTTTATTGTGTAATGCCATTACAGCTGCTTCAACCCAATTTTTAGCACTGTCATCATTATCATATTGACTGATTAAAGTTGCTAAATCTATAGCACCTCTAATACTGCTTCCTCGCCTAATAGCAGTTGTTTCTCTTGTTGTCTGAATGATTTTTTGGGAAATTAAAGCTATTTTATTGGCATTCCCATTTTTTAATTTCGCTTCTTGCTTAATAATTAATACTTCTTCCTCAGCATTTTGATAATCGAGATTTATCCATACAAAGCGGTCCTTTAGGGCTTCACCTAGTACTGTAACTCCTATGTGTGCTCTAGGATTGAGCGTTGCTATAACAAAAAAATCTTTATGTGCCTTAATAGTTTTTAATTTAGAAATCTCGAGTATACCTTCATCTAATGCGGTTAATAAAGAATTCTGTGTATTTTCAGGCATCCTATTTATTTCATTTATGAATAAACAACCGCCTCTCAACATTGCCAAAGCTAATGGACCATATCTGTAAGAATCTTCAATATATCCTTTTGCGATTACTAAAGGGGGATCAAAATACCCAACAAGATTATGAGGAAGTAATTCTTCGCTACAATCGACACGAAAAAAATTAGAATCAAAATATTCAGCAACAACCCTAGCTAAAGTAGTTTTTCCAACACCTACTTCTCCTTCAATTAATATATTTTTACCTACTGAATTTGCTAAAATAATTTGTCTTAATTCTTCGGTTCTACCAATTATTTTAAATTTTTCTTGTATTTCTTTTACTATTTTGGTCGTATCAACCATAAGTTTATGAGTTAACCATTTCTAAAATAATTTTAGATTGTAAAGGTTAATAAATAGATAATAAAATAATTATAGATTATTAAATCCAGAATAGATTTTAAAAAAAATAAGGTAAGAAATTAAATAAACTCCTTCTTTTTGATAATTTATGGAAGAAAAAACATATAAGATTGTTTATATTGTTGGCTTGGCAATAACAGTGGCTATTATGCTCTGGGTTTTAATTTTTGGAATCTTAACTTTGAATATTACATTCCTTATCTTTTTCTGGGTTATTATGTTTCTTTCTGGTTTTGGTTTAGTGTTAGGAATTGCTAATGGATTTTTACTTCTTATGGATAAACTTAGCGATAAACTGAGTAAAAAGGGAACTAAGGCTTTGATTATTATAGAGATTGTAATTCCGGCAATTTTAATAGGATATGCTATATACAAAATAATTACTAGTTACTTTCAAGCAACTTCATTGACTCAATCTGGCATTTGGTTTTGGTTAGATAAAATACTTTATATCTATGGAATTGTTTCCTTACTTCTAACTCTCTATATTATACCTTTAGCAAGCGAACAATTTCAAAAAGCAGTTGAATTAGGAAAACTTTCTTTCTGGAAAAAAAAAGCTAAAAAAGTAGCAAGGGAAATTAAAAAGAAATACTTCTCTTTAAGAAAAGAATTTGCTAGAGCGCAAGTACAAGATCAAATGACTGTAAAAGAAATATTAGATTTATGGCGTAATAAGTTCGCGGTAAATCTTTTACTTATCTTAGCAATAGGAACATTGATATTTACTCCAATAGCTTTTATATGCGTTATGTATTGGCTACATTTGTACATATTTTTTAGAATTCAAACTCGACTATGGGAAAAAGGATTATTATTAATAGGAATTATTTGGATCGGATTAGTAGCAGTAATTTCACCATTTTTACCATTTCTTAAATTAGGAATTTATGAAACAATAGATCCCTATTATTGGACTGTAAATGTATTCTACTTGATTGGTATCTCTTTGGCGACTTTCATTTTTATTAAAAAATTGCTCAATCTACAAGGAATTACCATAACAGCATTAAAAATGAAAAGTAAGGATAAGAAGCTTCAAAAACTTAAAGAAGAGAAAGAAGCATTAGAAAAGCAATTAAAGGAAAAAAATACTAATAATTAGATTGTTCAATTTAAGATAATAAGCGTATCTATCTTTAATTTTACTACTGAACATGTATTTTAAGTTAATCCCTTAATAAATTGATGATCTATTCAAATAATTAAAAATTGAAGCTGAAATAATAAAAAAATAAAAATAATTTAATCTAATGAAATCTTTGGTTGTTCATTTTTTTTTAGTTCCATGATCATAATAGTTTTAGTTCGTTTCCACAATCTTAATGAAACTAAACCAATTGAAATTAGTAGACTCGGGTATATTATTAATTCCAACAAAGAAGGATTCGCATTATAGCCAAATAATGCTTTTAACAATGATCCAATTATTTCAAGCCAAGCTGGAGTTGTAGAATTCCCATCTGGAAATGCTTCTGGTAAAATGTTTTTTATATTCCATACTTCTTCAATAATTGGATTAATAATACCGGCTTCAATAAATTCATGGATACCATATGTAATTAACCCTGCAGCGAACAAAATCAAAATGATATTAGTCACCTTGAAAAATTTTGATAAATTAATAGTTCGAAATCCATAAAATGTTAGAAGTCCAATGAAAACTGAAATCCCTAAACCTATAATAGAACCTGAAATTATAGTAATTTGGTCGATTGAACCTATAGAGCTTGTTCCAGTTAATAAAAGCACTAATTCAATTCCTTCTCTGATAATTATTATAAAAGTTAAAATACTAATTGAAACTAATTTCTGTTTTTCAATTGAAAGCTCTAATTTTTCTTCCAGAATTTCTCGCATCTTTGGACCTTCTTTACTAACCCATAAAATTAAGGTTATAATAAAGATGCCCGATATAATAAAAGTAGCACCTTCAAATACCTCTTCCAATATCCCCGTGAATCCTCCAAATAACATCGAAAAAAGAACAGCAAAAATTATGCTGGATAATATTGCCATAATAGCTCCAATATATACATATTTATTATAAGAGCTTTGTTTTGTCTTTTTCAAATATAAAAGTAAAATTATCACCACTAAAGTTGCTTCTAAACCCTCTCTGAACGCTAAAAATATTGGAGATATCAAATCAAGATATGTAGCCATTAAATATTACCTCAAGTAATTATTCTATATAAAAAATTTTTTAAAAAAATATAAAGTTTTTAGTTATACCTAATAAATTTTAGAGAAGTTAAGCTTTAAAAATAAAGAAATTCACTTTTTTAGCTATTAATTTATGAAAATATATTGAATTATTGATGTTAATTGGTAATTTTTATACACTATTTTGGAAAAAGTTTAACTATGACACTATCTCCTTTTTTTAATCCCTCTTGATGTGGAGGAATCTCAATTATACCATCAGATGATGTTAATGAACTAATTATTCCAGAACCTTTTAATTTGACTGGTATTGCTATGAAATTAAATCCATCTTTTTCAATTTTTACTCTTAAATAATGTAGGATGCCGAGACTCGAAACGGGAACATCTTTAATAATTGTTGCGAGTATTTCACTTCGAGGGTCTAAAATACATGCTCCTAACATTTTCCTGAGAGTAGGGCCAACTATTCTCAAAAATGAAATATAAGCCGCTACTGGAGTTCCTGGAAGACAAAAAATTAATGTCTCATTTAATAATCCTATTAAAACAGGAGATCCTGGTCTCATAGCAATACCATGTACTAATACGTTACCTAATTTGTGTACAATCTCAGGAAGATAATCTTTAGTACCAACAGAAGTACCTCCAGTAAAAACTATGATTTGAGAGTCCTTAGTTGCTTCACTTAATTTCTTTTTAATAATTTCTTTATCATCTTCAACTGTTTCACCTCTGATAACCATCCCTCCATATAAATTAGTTAAGGCAGATATCATAGAAGTATTTGAATTATAGATTTTCCCTGGTTCAAGAGGATTCCCAGGTTCAATTAATTCATTTCCTGAAGAAAAAATACTTATCTTTGGTTTAATTCGCACTTGTATTTTGCTAAATCCTAAAGATGTTAAAAGAGCAATGTGTTCTGCTTTTAATTCTATCCCTTTAGTTAAAACTAAGGTTTCTTTTTTAATATCTTCCCCTTTCTTTGATATATTTTTTCCCGGAACGACAGATGTATAAAGTTTTATCAATTCCTTCTCAATCTCAGTATCTTCGATTTTAACAACCGCATCAGCACCTTCTGGTACCGGTGCTCCGGTGGAGATTTTAATCCCTTCACCTTTATTAAGTTTTAGAGTAACATATTCACCAATTTCAATTGTACCTATAAGTTTAATCTCTTTCGGATTTTTCGGAGAGGTCTTAAAGGAATCTTCCGCTTTAATAGCATAGCCATCCATGGCGGATCGATCAAAAGGAGGAATATCCATTTCAGAAACTACATCATTTGCCAACACACGATTTAATGCTTGACTTATTTCAATTTCTTCTATATTATTTATTTTGATATATAAAAATAGTTTTTTTAAAGCATCCTCTAAAGGAATTAATTTTGAAAAACCTATTTTTCGAAGTTTCTCCATCCATTTCACTCTTTTTTATTGATTAAATATACAATGTGTCCTAATTCGGGGATTATTATGTGCTCTAAAGCTAATTTCACTGCATTTGGAGAACCCGGAAGTAAAAAAACCACTTTATTTCTTTTTTTACTTTTTAAAATACCTGCAGTTGCTCTTGATAGCATAGCAGAGCTTCCAATTTCATTGTAAGATAAAGATCGAAACAGTTCTCCAAATCCATCGAATTTTTTCTCTAAACGAGGCTCTATAGTTTCATATGTAATATCCTTTGGTGATAATCCTGTACCACCACTAAATATTATCGAATCTATTGAATTATTTTTCATTACTTCTACTAAAATTTTATTAATATGTTCTTCTGAATCTGGTATAATCTCAGTAAACGTTATAGTAATTGTTTGGTTTCCATCTAATAAGCGTTTCACTTTTGGAATTGTTTTATCTGAAATCTTTTTTCCTGTTTTCAATTCATTATATCGAGTTGTGCTTACTATAATCAGAGCCAAATTTACCCTTTCAGGAGCTTTCTCTTTATGTTGTTCGGGAACTTTTGTTTTTTTAATCATATTAATCATTTTTTTCTTCTCAAATCATTTTTAGAAGAAATATACTCTTCTTTTATCTCCCTTTTCAATAATTGATTCTAACTCCTCAATTTCTATATAACCATCAGCATAGAACATTGTACTTATCGCTTCTGATCCTGTTTTTATGGGAAAAATTTTTTTTTCACCATCCACTTCTTGAATTTTCACCGCTTTAAACTCATGTCTACCAATGGTACTATAAATTCTCTCTCCAACTTCCAATTTTTTTGAAAATGTTTCTCTTAAAGGATAACCAGACATTTTTCTTAAGAAATTATCTATAAAAACATAAAAGCAACTCAATGCAGAGGTTGGATATCCCGGTAGGATAAATAAGATCTTATTTTTTAATTTCGCGAAGATAATAGGTTTTCCTGGTTTGATTTTAACTCCATGTATAAGAATTTCAATGTTTTCATATAGCTCTAAAACTTTTGGTCCCAAATCACCCTCCCCTTTAGACGTACCACCTGATAATATTACAATATCGCTATATTTTAAAGCTTCATCCATAGCAATTTTCAAATCCTCAAACTCATCTTTCACAACACCTAAAAAGTTCACATGAACCCCTGTATTTTGTATAGCTTTTTTTAAAATGATGGAATTTACATCATAAATCTTACCAATTTCTAATTCTTTTATATCTTGGTTTATTAATTCATTTCCGGTGCTAAGAAGACCTATTATAGGCTTCTTATATACGTATACTTCTTTAATTCCACATGAAGCTAAGATACCTAAAGTTGCTAAATCAATTAGCGTATATTTTTTTAATATAACATTTCCTTTTTTAATATCATGGCCAATTTCAATAACGTGAGTTCCAGGAGTTATTGCTTTAGAGATTAAAATTTTATTATCATGTTTTTCAGTAAACTCGATCATAACAATACCATTTGAGTTTTCTGGAATAGCAGCTCCAGTTGCTACATATGAGCATTGGCCTTTATTTAATGCTTTTTGAGGAATATCTCCAGCCTGAATGGTCTCGATTAATTCAAGTCCAATTAAATTGTCTTCCTCAGCACCAAAGGTATCCTCTGCAATTACTGCATAACCGTCCATTCGAGATTTTCTAAAGTGTGGGACGTTAATATTGCTAACAATTTCACTTGAAATAATTCTATTGAAGGAATCCTCTAAAGAAACTAGTTCCTCTTCTGTTTTTACTTTTTGAATTGAATTAAGTATGTTTCTAAATTCATCCACACTAATGGTTTTAAGAAATTTCATCTAAGAGTCAATTTTTTATTAGTTTAATATATTCAAAATTCATTATTTAATCTTGCATAGTCCATTTTTAGTGAATCCACTCTGATGTTCCGTCATTAAAATTCTCTTTCTTCCATACAGCTATTTCCTTTTTATACATTTCAACAGCTTTACTAATTACTTCAAAACCTTCTTTCCTATGTGCTGATGCTACAACAACATAAACCAAATCTTCAGAAAGATAAAATTCGCCTTTTAAATGAACAATTTTAACATCAATGATTCCTTCTTCTTTTTTCAATCTTTCACAAATATTATTTATACTTTTATTTGCTAATTCATCATAGGCATCAATTCTCATACTAACTACTGGTTTACCATTAATCGATGTATCTCTTACGATTCCAGTGAAAGTATGAATAGAACCAGCCTTCTTTATTTTAGGATTTATTTTAATTGAATTAATTATGCTTTCTAATTCAATTTCTCCTTTATTATATATACCTGACTGAATTTCTTCATCAGTTTTCATTACACTTTACCCTCCTGATACCGGTAATAAGAACGCAATTTTATCTCCATCTTTTAATCTAACCAGAGAGGGTTTTTTCTCATGAATTGCTTGATTATTTATAATAACTGAAATTATATTATGAATTTTTTGTTCTTTTTCATCCCAAATTAACTTTCTTAAATTATATTTCTCAAATAATAAATTTAGTACTCCTTGTAAGCTATTATTTGATAATTCGAATTTTTCTTTCTCTTTACCAGTTATATCTTTAAATTCCGCAAAATAAAGAACTTCGACATTCATATATTCAAACTAAATATTATTATTTATTAATAATAAGGCTCTCGTGAATCTACTACTTGTTTTACAATTTGTTCATATTTAGCTAGTGAATAATGATTCCGGAGAGCTTCTTTAATGTTTCTTCCGAGATCAGATCGATATAAACATCCAAAGAGATTACCATCACATCCTACACGTAATTTAGTACATCCCATGCAGAATTCATGGCTTGGAGTAATTGTTTCAATCGTCGTAGAATTTGGTAATATGAATATTTTTCGATTCTGCATAGAACCTCTAATTAATATTTTCTCTGCTTTTGATTCAAGTTCTCGAATTATGGGTTTAATATCCAAATGATGTTTTATATAAAACTCACCATTCCCTACAACGGTATCTGAAACTTCATGTAATTCAATCAATTGAAGAGTAAATCCATTCTTTCTACAAAACTCTAACATATATTCTAATTCATTATCATTAAGGTCTTTCATTAAAACAAAATTTAATTTTATTGGATTTAATCCAACTTCTTTTGCTCTTTTTAAACCTTTTAACACTTTATCTAAAGAATCTGAACCATAAATTAATTTATAAACTTCCTTATTGAGTGACCCTAATGAAACATTTATACGATTTAAACCGGCTTTATATAATTCTTCTGCCTTTTCGTATAAAAGGAGTCCATTGGTGGTCAAGGAAATGTCTTTATATAAATGTAGATCAGAAACATTTTGTATTATCTGAACAATTTCTTCTCGACATAGAGGTTCTCCTCCCGTAAATTTAATTCTTGTTACTTGTAGTATTTCAGCTAATATTTTACATAACTTAATGATCTCATCAACTGTTAATTCTGATGTTTTAGGGATAAAGCCTTCTTGGTCGCAATAAATGCAATTATAATTACACTTAGATGTAATAGAAAATCTGATGTGTTTAATTTCCCTATCACATTTATCTTTCAAGTACCAATCTCCTTATTTTTTGATTTTTTCCTCAACCTTTATATCATAAATTTGAGTTGATGGATATTGACCTTTCTCGTCTTTCTCATACATTTTAACTACATCCCATAGATTTAGAAGGGCAACACTTACTCCAGTTAAAGCCTCCATTTCAACACCGGTTTTAGCAAAGCTTTTTACTGTACAAGTGACCTTTACGGTTATATCTTTAATCTCAAAATCTATATTAACATTATTTATTGGAATTGGATGACAAAAAGGAACTAAATCAGGTACTTTTTTTACAGCAGTAATAGCAGCGATCTTTGCTACAGTCAAAGCATCCCCTTTTTCAACTTTCTTAGATTTAATGCGTTCAATCGTCTCTTCTTTAAGCTCAATTTTTCCTGATGCCGTTGCGATCCTAAGAATTGTATCTTTATTAGATATATCTATCATTTTTAGCTAAAATCATAATATTTTACGTTATACTTTTCTGTACATAACGATACCTATTTATCTAAAATCAAAATTTCTTAAAAATTTATTTATAATATTTTTACATCTGTTGCTTTAAAATTGATAAATACTTCAGAATTAATTTTTAATCCTAAATTTTTCCTCGATAAATCTGTTATGGTTATCAAGAACTTCTCTGATTTGCATCTAACTATCAAATGACAAATATTACCAAGATCGCGGATATTTTCAATGATACATTTAAACGTATTTCTATAGCTTGTATCTGTTGAAGGTTCTTTAACAATCCCAATACTTTCAGGTCGAATACATACCTTCACTTCACCTTCTTGTTGACTTGAAGCTGTTATAATCAAATCATTAACTTTAATTTGTAATAAACCCGTAGATTCATCTAATTTTGCAGTTCCATTAAAAATGTTTTCATATCCTACAAAAAGAGCTGTAAATTCATCTTTTGGCGCCGTAAATATTTCATTAGGAGGTCCTATTTGAGTTATTTCTCCATTATTGAGTACTGCTATACGATCCGCATATTTTATTGCTTCAAGTGGATCATGGGTACTCATAATAATAGTTTTCTCCTTATTCTGCTTTATATTCATAATAAAATCTTCTAATAGCTTAAGATTCATTGAATCTAAGTTAGCAGAGACTTCATCTAACAAATAAATCTCTGGATCAACAATAAAATTCATTGCAATTGCTACACGTTGCATTTCTCCACCTGATAATGATCTTGCATTTTTATTCTCCATCCCTTTTAATCTAATAAAATCAATAAGTTTATTTACAGCCTCCCTATATTTATCTTGTTTCTTTCCACGCACTTTCAGACCATAAGCAATATTATTGAATACCGTTGTATTCCGTACAACTGGTTTCTGTCGTACAAATGAAAATTTCCTTCGATATTTGACTTTTTCTTTCTTTGAAATTTTACTCAAATCTTTATTTTGATAAAATACTTTTCCTTGAGTTGGAGTTTCTAGTAATCCTAGAATTCTTAGTAAAGTCGTTTTACCACTTCCATTTGGACCAATTATTACAAAAAATTCACCCTTATTAACCGAAAAATTGATATTAGACAAAACTCTTATTTTTGATTTGTCTGCCTTGTAAAATTCTTTTTCAAGATTTTTTACTTCAAGTAATTTCGTTTTAATCAACTCTAGTTTGTAGTCGTGTCATTCCATAATTCACTATAAACGCAATTAAGATAAGAATTACGCCCAATGCAATAGCCATTCCAAATTCTCCCATTCGAGTTTCTAATACAATACTAGTTGTGAAAGTCCGAGTTTCCCAACGTATATTACCTCCAACTATCATGACAGCCCCTACTTCTGAGATTGCTTGACCAAAAGCCACGAGAAATCCAGCAATTATTGATTTTTTTGAATGTTTAATTAATTCCCACCATAATTGACGTTCATTCGCCCCTAAAGAAAGTACAGTTTCCTTCAAATCGAGATCAACACTTTCAATAGCAGCTTTTGCGGTTCCCATAATTATAGGAACTGCTAGAAGAAATTGAGCAATTATCATAGCCGTTGTGGAATAAAGTAAGCCGAAAGCTCCAAATGGACCATTTCGAGAGAGTAATAAATAGACTATTAAACCCATAACGACTGGGGGAAATCCCATAAAAGTGTTAATAAAATTCGTCAGTTCCCTTTTTCCTCTAAATTTTCGTAAGCCTATGAATGATCCGATTGGTAACGCGACTAAAGCTGCCAGAAATGTTGAAGTTAAGGAGACTCGGAATGATACTTCAATAATACCCCATACTTCTGGATCAAAGGTAAATATCAAACGTATTGCTTCTAATATTCCTTCAATAATTTCGTTTGACATGAGTTTTTCTAGTTATAATTGTTAAATAAAAAAAAATATATTATAAAATTTCTTAAATTAACAGACTTGCAAATTCCGCATGGAAAGGTGTCCAAATAATTACCTCATCTTCAGTAGTACTACAACCAGTATCGAAATCACATGTCCCAAAGTCGGCGTGGAATAAAACTTCGTTATTCTTTTTATATGAATTAATTAATGTTTGCCCGTAAGGTGATGTAAGAAAGCCAATGAATCGACAAACAGAAATATATTTTACATGCGAATGTAGAACAGGGTTAATAGGAATAACGCCATATGGATTAAGCAATAAATTTTCACCCACTATAGATTCAGCTAGTACATTTAAGGAAGTATAAGTGTCATTGAATGAAAGCCATGTACCTCTATCAACTAAAGTGTACCCTTCATGGTCAGGAGCATCATCTTCCCAAGTCATTAGTAGCGTTTCTGCCATACTCTGACCTGTTTCTGTATACTTATCGGGTTGTTCGTCCCATCTTGTTACCGCTACCATTCCGATCATTGCCCATAATTCTTTTTCTTTGGAATGAGTTCCAGAATTATCACCCCTTGAATAAAACGTCATATTTCCTGTATCAATCGCGTCTCTTAATTTTATCATGACTGTTGTTATATTATCACCTACTTGTAGATTGGCAGGATTGGAGAAATGACCAACGATTATAAAATCATTAAACATAATACATGCCCGATGGATCCCATATGGAATGCCATCTACACCAAGACTAGCATTAATAAAGTCATCTTCGCGAGATCTTGAATGGACTAGAATCACATCAGCATTCCCATCTTTGCCGTACTGTATAGCGGTTCCTGTACCTACTGATAGTATTTTAATTTTAATTCCCGTCTCCTCAGTAAATTTTGGCAGTAAAAAATCCAATAAACCTGAGTCATATGTTGATGTAGTGGTAGCTAAAGTAATTTTTTCTGGATTTTGAGCATTCAAATAATCAATTATAAAATATGTTCCTATAGATCCTCCAGCTATGATTATAAGAGCTAAAATAACAGCTGTTTTATGCTCGCTTATTAACTCTTTTAATGGTTTTCTTGTTGACATCTTAAATTTTCAAATTTTTTAGTTATTTTATGTTGTAAGTTAAAAAGTATCGATATGTTTTTAAAAACACATCGCTCCTTTTAACTTTTCTCAAAAAAAAATGCAATTATATAAAAAGTTATCAAAAAGAAATTTTCAAAAAAATTACCCACATGCTAGGTGCACGTTACCCTTTAACTATATGTTTACCTCTATGGATACAAACTCAATTCACTCTATTTTTATACACTTCATTTTAAGCTTATATATGATTACCTTTCTAAAAATAAGAATAATAACTAAATATCTGGCTTCAATAAATTATATAGAATTGTGTTTTAAAACAATAATTTGAGTATGAGACGTAGAAGAAGTATTTTTAGCATAATAAAATCCTATTTATTTTTGATCTTAATAATTGGAGTTTTCAGTACCCCCTTAATTCTATTAATATACCACTCATATTCACTGAACCCAGTAACTCCACTTGATGAATTTGAAGTACCCAATACTTTTCAAATCCCAGATATCGATATTGATAGTTGGACATTAAATATTACCGGAAATGTACAAAATCCATTAGTATTTTCTTATGAAAACTTTACACATTTACCCACTATTTCAATGAAAATAACACATCAATGTGTATATGTTCCGCTAGGTACAGGAATATGGCGGGGAGTAACTTTGGAATATATATTGAATTTGATTAATCCAGGACCTGGTGCTTTAGAAGTAGTGTTTTATGCGGTTGATGGATTTACCTCTTCTCTTACAATTGAGGAAGTTATAAAATATGATGTGTTCCTTGCCTACGAAATAAATGGGGTGCCTTTACCTCTCGAGCACGGATTCCCTTTACGAGTTGTTGCTCCTCATCATGTAGGATATAAATGGGTTAAATTTCTTGATCGTATAGAAATTGTTAATTATGATTATAAGGGTTTTCTTGAATCTATGGGATTTAGTGATGATGGCTTACTTTCTATTTCAACAGATTGGAGTTATCATTCTTATCTATTAGCACTATCATTTCTCATAGGTGGATTGTCGACAATATCAGGAATGAAATATACTAAGAGAGGTAAAGTTTTCCATAAATTACCCAAATTTATTAATATGAAATTTCATATCTTTACAGGCATGTTATTTGTATTTACTTCAATATTGACTTTTATTTCTTGGTTAGAGAAGACTTTTATTTTTCAAGGAAGAATTTTTTACACTTACCATGGAATATTAGCTCTTATTGCAATAATTCTTTTAGTTTTAAGCTACTCCTCTGGAGTTGGAGAATATTTTCTTAAATCAAAGAAATCCCTCTGGCATAAAAATTTAGGTTATTTAGCTATACTATCCTTTTTAATTTCAATCGGCGCTGGGTTGTTATTAATATTTATTTGATGAAAATTAAATTTTCGAATTATTTCAATTTAATTTTTTTTAGAAAATATAATACATTTAAAGAAAACGTTAAGAACTCTAAAAAAAAGTAAATCAATTTTTTTTTGATTAAAATGATTTATTAGTTGTTAGTCTTTTTTTCCAGATAAGTAAGATAACAAATACGAGAATAGTTAGCTGAATGGTCAAACCCATCTGGATTTCAGCGATATTAAATAACCAGCAGACATTATTCGATATATGGAATAGAATCGTGGCAAATGTGCTACCTCCAGAGCTATTGTAAATAAAAGTTAATAATATTGCTCCAATAAACAGCCCATAACTCCATCCAAATAAAATATCAAGTGAGAATCTATAGAAAAACATTGGTATATGCCATATAGCCCAACCAACAGTTAAAATAATTGTTGATGTCAATGAATTGTATTTTTCTTGCAACTTAGGTAGGGCATATCCTCTCCATCCTATTTCTTCAAATATACCATAAGAAATAGCTCCCACCCATATCCAAATAAAAAATGACATAGGGTTAGTAATTCCTTCATTAATAAGATAAGCACCTAGATCAATAAAATTCCCTGTAAAAGCCAAATTTAATAAAATCGTTAAGATTAAAAAAGTGGGCATTATCAAAGCAGAAAAAAGAACCCAAAAAACACCTATTCTCCATTTGAAAACGGAATCCTTGAGTTTTTTAAGGCCTTTTTTTTTATCCGATATATATGCTATAATAATAGCAGAAATTGTAGGACCTAGTGGTCCCAGAAAATGCCAATACATATTCATTGACAGAATACCTAAACCAGTTAAAACTAATGGCATCACTAATAACCATGTTGATATCCAAGCAATTACGAAATAACTGGTTAAAGGGTATTTTTTTATTATCTTCATTATTTTTACAGCCTTTTTATTTTCTTCATCTCTTGAGACGGTCTCCTTTTGCATTATCTTCTCTTTACTTATAACATTCATATTAATTCTTTCACCCAATTAATTATTTTTTCTTTAGCTGCTTCAGGTTCATTTTTTATTGGTTCTTGGAATGAAATGTAGCTAACTATATCGGAATCTTTTAAAGCATCCTTAAACCGGCCCATAGCTTTTACTCCATCTCCTGCTGAACAGGTCCAAAGAGCTACTTTCTTTCCCTGCAGATTGAATTTAGCCAAAAATGAACGAATAGGTGGAGCATACGTCCAAGCCCATACAGGAGTTCCTAAAATTATCAAATTGTAATCGAGAGGATTTTTATCGATATTTTTTAACTTAGGTTTTAATTTCATTATTGCTTGATATCCTCCCCAAAAGTACTTCATACTACTCTCAGCATTAATTTCTTTCACAGGTTTTAACTCAAGGATATCTGAACCTGTTGCCTCTGTTATTACTTCAGCTATCATTTTTGTATTGCCTGTGAGAGAATAATATACAACTAAACTTTTTATCATTTTTTATATTCCTCTTTTTTCTATTCCCTTGGTTTTAATCCTTCCCCAATAATATTAAAAGCAAAATCGACAACTTCATCAGGTTCTAAATTAAATACTTTTTTCACATTATCTTTAGAATGCATTAAATCTTCGACCAATCCTCTTGTTAGAGTCGAGAGGATATATGCGATCATATAAGGACTTTTATCTGCCCGAATTGCTTTACTTTTTACAGCATCACTCAATACATTAATAAAAATGTCCCTATAAGTATTACTTAAATCAAGATACTCTTTTTCAACCTCAGAAAGTCTATTTTTAGGCTTGGATGTAATATTAGGTAATTTTAATGCTATATCATGAAATATTGATGCATAATTTGGATAAACTTTTGTAAATTCATAATAAGCAAATCCTACTGCCATTAATTGCTTTATCCCTGGCTTTTCTTTAGTTATAAATTGTTTTGTATATTCAATTATAAGAGAATAAGCTTTAATTCCAATAGCAATATAAAGTTCATCTTTTGAATTGTAATAATTATATAGCGTCCCCTTACTATATTGTGCTTCATTAGCAATTTGTTTCATGGTTGTTGTTTCAAACCCTTGAGAGAGAAACAGCTTTTCTGCAGCATCAATAATGTCTAAGCGTCTCTGTTCTTTTTCTCTTTCCCTTCTAAGTTTAGAGGGACTTAATTTTTCTTGATTTGATGAGTTCATAATTTTACCTTATTTTTATATATTGACTTACGTTCATTAGGTGACCAAGGGTCATTAATTATTTAAAAATTATGATCATATTTAAACTTTTGGTCATTAAGTGACCATCGGTTACAATATGAAAAATCATTGTAGAAAGTGTATAGATAAAATAAATAAAAACGAAAGAGAATTTTAATATAAGAGTTAATTTCTAATAGATTAATCCTTCTAAAAATCATATAAGTTTCAAGATTCATTTTTGGAAAAGATAATTATAAATAAAATGAAACAAATATGAATGTCAACTGAAATCTAATTTATTCAAAATTCAAAAAAGGATGTGATAGAATATGGCAAAAGGATCAGCCTTAGGAATTATTGCTTTATTAATTGGTATAGGAGGATTAGGTTTTGGGATTTACTCCTATTTCACTGTGAATCAAGATATACACATTATAAAAACGGATTCAAATATTCATCATACTTATTTTGATAACAGAACCGCGACTTATACATCACCTGGAGAAGATATTTGGTATGAGATTGCTAATATAAGTATTACATTTCAAGTAGAACCTGGAGAAAGTGTGTATTTTTTATTTACCTGTAGAGCTGTTCTATCAACACCAACTGGAGGAAACTTTTTTATGAGTTTTCAACTAAAAATAGATGGTGTAGCAATTATTCCATCAGGAACTACAGTAGGATTAGTAGCACCAACAGACACAGGATACTCTTATTCAGTTACTTTGCAGTACGCAGATAGTTCACTAACAGCGGGCCCCCATAATGTAATTGTTATAACTTACAGAACTTGTGATGGATATATGGATAATTGTTTTTTATTAGTACAAACATTTATTGCTTAAACATTTCTTATATTTTTTTTTTACTCATATTATTATCAATAAATCCGATCATAAAAGGACTTATATCTGCCCGAATTGCTTTAAATTTCACAGCATTTGGTTCTTCAGCTGCTGAAGGTGAAGGAAGGACTATTTGGGTGCATACCTAAACTTAATGCCCCAATTGCAAATATTAAAGCAACTATACCAAGTGCTTTTCCAGAACTTCCCATACTTTATCAACCTCTTAAATTTTTTTGGGACCTTTAAATAAATATCATTTTAGTTTTTTCAATAGATTCCATTAATATGAAAATTATTAAACGCCTATACATTCAAATTTTTTCTTGGAACATTAGGTTTATTTGTTAAATATGAGAATATAATAAATAGATAAAATTGGATTTTCATTTAAAAAAAAAATTTAAATATAGAAATAGAAAAAATAAAAAATATACAATTTAAGGTAAAGTTACTTTTCCACTAGACTCATCAAGTTTTAAAATTCCCTTAACAGCTAATTGCTTTATGGTGCGAACAGCCATTATTGGAGGGACATCAAGAAGTTTCTTTAAATCGTCCAATTTTGCTTCACCCTTATCCATAATAGTAGCAATAATATCTACTTCATGAATCTCCTCGTCGGAATTTTCAATTAAAAATGATGTAAAAAAGTTTTTTTGTCTCATTTGATTAATTCGAACTTCTAGATCATCCATTTTCTTTTGGTAGGAATTTTTCAACTCTGTTTCCCTATTTTCATTTTCCACTGTTTTTTGATCATATACAGTTTTTTCTTCTTCTTTAGCAGTAATTTTTTCATTTACAGATGCGAGTTTTTCTTCAAGTTGTGTAAGTTCAAAAGTGGGTTTCTTTAAATCATTGAGGCTAGTTTCTAAGTTTGTGGTTAATTCGGAATTTTTTGAAGTTAACTCCTCTTTTTTTGCTTTTAATCCTTCAATCTTTTTGTCTAATTCTTCTGATTTTGTCCTTAATTCTGTTAATTCTGAATTTTGAGCAGCTAATTTTTCTTTAATGCTCTCTTCTTCTCTTTGTTCAGCTTGCATAAAACGCCATGCTTCTCTTAGCCGAGAAAGTACTTCTTCATTGTGTTTTTGCAATACTTGCCAATAAGTGTCATAAGCAGTCTCAAATTGCTCAATCAGAGCTAAAATTTCTTGTGAACCCATTAGAAATCAACCTCCCCTTTTAAGGTTACTGTTCCTGCTGCCTCATTATATTCTATTGGTCCATTTTTTTGAACCATTGCCTTTAGTATATTCTTTGCTATATCTTCTCTTAGACCCATAGCCTGGACAATACCCTTTAGCTCAAGAGTTGTATTAGGTTGTAATGCTTGTATAAGTTTTAACTGGGCAGATTGCACATAACCAGCTTTGATTAAAGACTTCATAGCAGCAGTCCGCATAGCATACGAGTTACTAAATTTTTCTTTTTTCTGATATTGTTCTTGGAGTTCTTCTTCAAGTTCTTTCATTTCTTTATCGAATTTTTCTTGGATATCTTTAAGTTCTATTATTCGTTTTTCTAATTCTCCTAAACGATTACTTCGAGTTGCTAAGTCCTCTCTTCTTGCCGTTATTTTTGCTTGGGTCTCATTTAATTCATTTTGAGCATCTTGAATTTTATCGAGGAGAGTTTGACGTTTGCTTGTTAGCTCTGCATTATTTTCTTCTAGCGAGGTAATATCTCGTTGATTCTGAGAAATCTTATTCTTTAAAGAATTAATTTCGTCATCATTAGATTCAATAGTTTTGAGATCATCTGCTTTAGCTTGTTCAAGTTCTCCAATTTTTTCAAGTAAATTAGTTGGCTGAGTTTGTAATTTAGGAATTGAATTTGAATTTAAAACATTAAGTTCTTCAATAATAGATATTATTTTTTTTAAAGATGATTTTGTATCAGTTAGGCTCATACTAAATTCCCTTATAAAAATAGTTTTTTTTTATTTTTATAAAATAATAGTGGGAATCTTATTAAATTTTGATTTTTAGTTATGGAAAAAAAAGAACTAAACTTCTTTTGATACGTCCTTAATAAATTTTTCTTTACTTACAGTGCCATATGGGAGATTTCTACGTTCGATAACTATATTTAAATTCTCTATTATTTTTTCTGCTAAGTAATTGAAATTAAAAGGAAAAGTTGGATTAATTTGGTAATATTTTCTTAAGAAAATGTTTATTAAATCTATCTTATGTTTTGGTTCCTCCATTTCGAAAAGCCCTGGATCAGTATCGAGAAGAGAGGTACAAATCCATGCCAAATCGTCCATATGGTTACCTTCATAAGAATCTTCAAAATCAACAGCATATAAAATATCATCTGAAGCATTATAGATGAAATCTCTCAGTCTTGTATCCCCTTTACACAGAACATATTTCTTTTTTGCTTTATATCTTTTTCTAACGAAATTCTTTTCATGTACTTGGGCAAGATATTCAGCAAGTCTTTCTATACTCTGAATAATCTGATTTCTTATTTCAGAATCTAAATCATCTAATTCTTTAGTTTGATTTAACTTTTCATTAATGAAATCACATAGATTTATTCCATTGAGTTTTTCAAGGATTAAGTAAGGTTTTCGAAAAAATAAAATCCTTGGAACGTTGAATTGTTGATTTCTTAATCTGGTTAAAATATTTATCTCATTTGCGATATTTTTGGTCTTAAAAATCTTTATGATTAAATCATTTGGTAATTTGTGAGGTTTTTTATCAAAAATGATATTAATAACAGAATTTTTTTTACTTGGGAGTTCCGTTATTTTAAAATTATTATTGTGAAGTTCAGGAATTTCTTCTTTTAAATCTCTAATTAATTTGCTTTTTATTTTTTGAAGATCCATTTTCTGTTATTTTATATTTATATTGAGTCTCTTATAAAGCACATAATTACTGCTATATTTATAACTATTTATAAATAGATATATACAAAAAAATAGTATAATATTCTAACTTTCTAAATTCTTTATCTTTTTAACCAAATCATTGAGATATAAATTACCCATGCCCAATTTGACTAATTTGGAGAAAAATAAGACTAAGGCAAATCTTATCCCTTGAATTTCTATATAATTCGAACATATTTTTTGATTATTTTCTAATTCAAGATACATTTTCTTCAAACTACTCAATTTCTTCTCACTTCTTACTTCAAATTCTTTTATTATGGAAAATAGCGTATTACTCGGTAATGATGAATATAACACATTTCCATCAACTGTAAACATTCCGCTTCCTAAAATCTCTTTATCATCAACATAACTTCTTAATAAATTGATAATCTCTTGAAATAATGGCTGTGAGCTAAGACTAATTGTTTGATCATCTTCTTCACCAACTTCAGTACTCGTACTCTCAAAAAATTCCATATGAGAGAATTCAAAATCAACTTTTTGGTAACCACGAACAATAAAATTCTTGTCTACAAAAGATTGAAAACCGTGTTCGCACACAGCCCCTGAAGGGATAGAAACGGTAGTTAATTGTTTAGCGTGATTAATTATTTTCGTTGGTATTCGTAATGCTTTTTTACTTTTGCAAGTAGGGCATACTACTTGGATTTCTTGATAAGTTTCTTCAGAAATTAAATTGTTACTCTCAATCATTTGTATGTATTGTTCTACATTAGTGAAAGTATTTATATATATGATATAATTTTAGCTTTTTATAAATTTACTTCATAAAAAATAAGTCAGAGAGTTTTGATTTAAAGAAATTATCAATTATAATGGTTTAGCAAATATTTACGATAACGAGAATTCTGGATCAGCATAATTCAAGTCTAGAAATGCCTTTTTTCTTGTACGACAAGAACTGCATTCATT